>JBBQMW010000093.1:0-14780 GCA_038329265.1 Bacteroidales bacterium
TAATTCAGTTTCACTCCGGTTGCTTTTTCAAAAGCGTTTATAATTTCAAGCACTGAAACACCATTACCGGTTCCAAGGTTGAAAATTTCGTAGCCATTTTTGTTTTTATTTTCGAGCAGGCGGTTGACAGCAATCACATGGGCCTTTGCCAGATCAACCACATTGATGTAATCGCGCACTGCCGATCCGTCGATGGTGTCGTAATCGTTTCCGAAAACCTTCAATTCATTGCGCAATCCTGCGGCAGTCTGAGTAACAAATGGAATCAGGTTTGCAGGAATTCCCAGAGGAAGTTCTCCAATCAGGGCAGAAAAGTGGGCGCCAACCGGATTAAAATACCGCAAAGCAATGCCTTTTATTTGCGGGTTCGACGCGATGGTATCTTTTAAAATATCTTCATTCACCCGCTTGGTATTCCCATAAGGCGATTCCGCATCTTTCCTTGGGGTATTTTCGGTCACAGGAAGTAAGTCGGGTTGGCCATAAACTGTGCAGGACGAGGAAAATACGATGTTCGAAACGCCGAATTTCAGTTGGCATTCGAGCAAATTAATCATTGAAATCAGGTTGTTGCGGTAGTATAAAAGAGGTTTTTCAACCGATTCGCCTACCGCTTTGGAGGCGGCAAAATGAATAATGGCTTTAATTTTCGGATATTTCATAAATAAAGCATCCACTTTATCCGCCTCAATCAAATCAATCAGTTCAAAAGCAGGGCGGATTCCGGTAATTGTTTCAATTCCATCCAATACTTCCAGACTTGAATTTGAAAGATTATCAGCAATAATGACTTCAAAACCTGCATTTTGCAATTCAACAGCGGTGTGTGATCCAATGTATCCGGTACCTCCGGTCACCAAAATTTGTTTCATATTTGGATAGAATTTTATGACGAGCCACAAATTTATAAATTATATGGCTTGTATTATAATGATCACCACATTAAGTTCTATTTACCATATCGATTAACCAAATGTTGAAAACTTTGCCTTGAAGCAATGCATATTTTTCTTATTTTTGGCTGATTAAACTGGAAAAAGGTGGATATTACTCAATACATAAAAGAGTTGTTGTTGATGAATGATTGCGTAATCATTCCTGAATTCGGTGGATTTGTAGCTAATTACAAACCTGCCACCATTCAAAACAATCAGTTTTTCCCACCAACTAAAGAAATCGCATTCAACAACAAGTTGATTTCAAACGATGGATTGCTCATTAACTATATTTCCGACAGCGAAGGGATTAATTATTTCGAGGCGAAACAACGTCTGGAAAGCTTTGTTGAGGAAACGCTTCTGAACCTGGAGCGCAAGCGCAATGTTTATTTCGAAGGCATTGGCTATATCCATTACGATTCAAGAGAAAACCTTCAGTTTGAACCTCAGTTGAAACAAAACTTACTGATTGATTCCTATGGATTACAGAACTTCTCCTACGAAAAGCTCTATCAGCGCCAAATGCCAAAACCAGCCTTCAAAGTTGAATATCGTGAACCTGTTCCGGTAATTTTCCAGAAGCGCAAGCTGAAAAAACTGATTGTGGCTCTGCCTCTGCTTATGGCAATGGCACTAATCCCCATGAAAAACAACAAGCAATATCTTGCAAAATCGGATATGGGTTTGTGGGAAGCAATTTCTCAAAGTACTCCCGTTCCTGATTCACAAATTCAGGAAGAAAATGTGGCCGAATATGCAGCTAATACTGCTACTCCTGAAGCTGCTCAATACAAATATTTTATCATTGGCGGAAGTTTCAAAAGCGACGAAAATGCAACCAAATATATCCAACAATTAAGCGAGCAAGGATACTCCGGAAAAGATCTTGGAATTTTTAAAGGTTTGCACCGCATTGCGATGAAAGGCTTTGCAACAATGCCTGAAGCACAACAAGAACTCAATGAAATGCTAAGCCAGAAGCCGCAATCAGGGGTCTGGATTCATGTCAACGAATAATTTCAGAAGCTCCATAAGGAGCTTTTTTGTTTTCCGAATGTCATTAAAAAAGCCACTCCGAATATTCCGAAATGGCTTTTCAAATTGCATTAATTAACCGAGTCAACAAAAACCTTTTCTCTTTAAATCCTCCTTCGACCGATTAGTAAAATTGTTCATGGCTTTGAGACAATTATTGATTTATTTATCAAAACATGTGCCAGAAAACCCGGATTCTATGCTGAAAATTATTAATAAACGTTAACACAAAACAATATAGCCGGTCTAGATTTTCGCAATCGAATAAATAAGTAAATCAATCACGCGGCTTACGTTTTCATTAAAAACTTTAAGCACTTCGCCCCAGGTAACCGGAGCTTCGTCGGTTTTCCAGCAATCGTAATCGGTGCTCATGGCAATGGCTGCGTAAGGAATTCCGAGTTCATTGGCCAAAACAACTTCAGGAGCTGTGGACATATTGATCACATCGGCACCCCACAACCTAAACATATTGGATTCGGCTCTGGTCGAAAATCTCGGACCTTCGATGGTCACCACAGTTCCGGTCTCGAAAATCTTCATGGCGAGTTCCTGCGCTGTCTCAATGATTTTCATCCGCAGAAAACTGTCAAACGGATCGGCCATTGGAGTGTGCTTCATTTCACGGGGCTCGAACGAATCAAAGAAAGTAACTTCCCTATGCCGGGTGAAATCAATAAACTGATCGAGAACCACAAAATCACCTCGACCAATTTCCTGACGCAAACTTCCGCAGGCTGTAGTAGCAAGAATGTGTGTGCATCCAATTTCGCGGATTGCCCAAATGTTAGCCCGATTATTTACCTGTGTTGGCGGAATGGTATGCCGCCGACCATGGCGCGATAGAATCGCAACTTCCTTTCCGCTGATGATACCACATTTAAAATCGGATGTGGTCGGTCCATAGGGAGTATCAATTTTTAAGTCGGTGGCATTTTTCAGAATGGCCGGATTCTCAAGTCCGGAGCCTCCGATGATCGCAATTTTAGTCATTTTTGTATTGATTAAATGTCTTTATAATTTGATTTATTGCTTCATTCAGGTCGCTGCCGAATACCAAAATACCTTCACGATGGCCACCCATCACAATGATTTTTTCTTCAGTTATTTCCATTTTTGAAACAAGTTTCTGAATAGCCAGTGCCATTTCCGGAGTACCATATTCTATTGCTTCGGAAGTTGTTGGAAGTGCATTCAGAAGTTTTTCCCACAACCAAAGACAATGGACATGCACCACTGCCCCAACTTCAGGAAGCGCTTCGTAAACAGCAGCATGACTGAGGCTCTCCGCTGAAGCTTTGGTCAGGCCAGTGCATGAGATGAAATTCTTTGCAAAGTTGTATCCGCGAACCAATGCGTAATGCGATCGATCTAATTTTGGCAACTGGCCAGTTGCACTGCCTGTAATGATAAACGATAAACTTTCGCCTGATCTGACCGAGATATTACCAAATCCGATTCCATCCGGATACATTCCAATCAATCTCAATTCATAAAGCGTGGTTCGTGCATTTTCAAGCTGCATAAATATTTCGTTCTGAAACGAAAATTGCCTCTGCTCCCAATCGCAATTAAACTTGATGTATCCTTCGGTCATTTTTATTTTTTTTCAGGAAACAAATTTAAAATTTCATTGCGGGTTGCCTTGCAGATACCTCGCTCAGTAATTAATCCTGTCACCAGCCGTGCCGGGGTCACATCGAATCCAAAATTAGCTACCGGGCTTTTCTCCGGAATTATTCTGAATTCGAAGATCTCATCGCCCAATTTTCCTTCCATCATCGAAACTTCGCTTGCATTGCGCTGTTCAATCGGAATTTCTACCACTCCATCATTCAAACTCCAATCGATGGTTGTTGAGGGAAGAGCAACATAAAACGGTACTCCGTTATCGGCAGCAGCGAGTGCTTTCAGATAAGTTCCTATTTTATTGGCAACATCGCCATTCAGCGTGGTTCGGTCGCTTCCAACAATAACCATATCAACCATTTGGTGTTGCATGAGATGTCCTCCGGTATTATCAGGAATTACGGTATGTGGAATCCCAGCCTCTCCCAATTCCCATGCGGTTAAACGTGCTCCCTGATTGCGTGGACGGGTTTCATCCACCCAAACATGAACCGAAATACCCGCTTCGTGGGCCAGATAAATGGGCGCAGTGGCCGTTCCCAGTTCCACACAAGCCAGTCGACCTGCATTGCAGTGCGTCAAAATATTTACAGGTTCACCATTTTTCTTTTCGCTGATAGCTCTGATGAGTTCCAAACCGTGCATTCCAATATTTTTACTGAAATCAATCTCACGCTGCTTCAGCGATTCAGCATATTCAAGCAAAAGCTGAGTATTTTGAAGAACATTGTATTTCTCTGAAATCACGGATAGCGCCTCGTCAACTGCAAATGTCAGATTTATTGCCGTTGGCCTTGATGATTTTAACCAGCTGGCAGCCCGATGCATTTCATGAATGAAATCGACTCCTGAAAAGTTCATCGCGGCCAGAAACATTCCATAAGCCGCAGTTACTCCAATAAGCGGTGCTCCTCTAACAATCATTTCGGTGATAGCAAATCGAGCCTCATCCAATGTATTGATTTCAATGGTCAGATTTTGAAAAGGCAGGTAGCGCTGGTCAATTGTTTCGACGATGTTCTTCTGCCGGTTCAGCCAGATTGTTTGTGGATTTCCCATTTATTTATCGTGTTTTTCGAGTTCAAAGATAAGGCCTTCGACAAGCTCAGGCATCTTAAATTTCATATTTTTATTAGCGCTTTCATTTTCCGGAATTTTTATGACTTTTGTGATCTCAAAATTTCAATGCTATGGAAATCCTAAAAGGAATCAAGAATATCATATTTGATTTGGGTGGTGTTTTGCTGAACATCGATCCTAAAAAAACAATCGAAGCATTTGGATTGCTTGGAATGGAACAGCTTGTTGGTGATAAAGGTCTTACATACGATCACGACATATTCTATCGGATGGAACAAGGTAAGATTACTCCTGAAGAGTTTAGAAACGGCGTTCGAGAATTGATTTCCCTTGAAGTTACAGATGATCAGATTGATGCCGCCTGGACTGCCATGTTGCTGGATTTCCCTAACAACAGGGTTGAATTGGTCCTGAATCTTCGGAAAGATTACAAAATCTACCTTTTCAGCAACACAAACGCCATCCACGTCGAAAAATATCATTCCGATTTCCGTAATCTGCATGGTTTTGAGGTTTCGTCGCTTTTTGAGATTGACTTTTATTCCAACGAAATAGGTTTTCGAAAACCTTCTCCTGAATCGTTTCAGGAAATTATCCGCCTTTCAGGAATTAATCCGGAAGAATCAATTTTTATTGACGATTCACTTCAAAATGTGGAAGCTGCCATTGCTTCCGGATTAAAAGGTTTCTGGCTAGAACCCGGGCAGAAAATTGAAGATATTTTTCAGGAATTCCGATAGAAAAATAAACTTGCCTTGACTTTTTGCTAAATATGACGTGAACTTGCCTTGACATTTCGGTATTTTGTTGTTATATTTGCCTTGATATTTTGATACAATTTAGCTTATTCAATTAATTGTCAGGACTATGAGGCGAAATATATTAAACAGCCTACTCAGTTGGAAGGAATCTTCAAACAGAAAGGTACTTTTATTACGTGGAGCCCGCCAGGTTGGTAAGACTTTTGTGGTAAGGGAGCTAGGTAAAACTTTCCAAAATTTCGTTGAAGTAAACTTTGAAATTGATTCTGATGTTTCAGGTTTTTTCAATCAAAATCTTGATCCAATCCGCATTTGTCAGGAATTGTCTGCCTATTACGGAATTCCAATTCGTGAAAATGAAACACTGTTGTTTTTTGATGAAATTCAGGCTTGCCCCAGAGCCATCTCATCTCTGAGATTCTTTTATGAAAATAAGCCGGGACTGCATGTGATTGCCGCAGGATCGTTGCTCGAATTTGCGTTGACCGAGCTTCCATCGTTTGGCGTGGGGCGAATCCGTTCGATGTTTATGTACCCGATGTCGTTTCAGGAATTTCTTTTGGCTCATCAACGCGATCAGTTGGTTGAACTGATCAATCAAGCATCGCCAGACAATCCTATGAATCCTGTATTTCATAAGATGCTAACCGACTATTACCGGAAGTTTCAGTTAACAGGAGGAATGCCTGAAGTGATCAGACAAGTAGTGGAAAACAATAGTGTACTCGACGGTCTCAATGTGCTCAGTGATTTGGCGATATCGATTCGTGACGATTTTTCAAAGTACCACCGACGTGTGCCTGAAAGTCGCATCCGAGAAGTATTTGCCAGCATTGTGGAACAAGCCGGAGCCAAGTTTGTGTACTCAAATGTAGTGGCAAAGGCGAGCCTTCCGCAAATAAAGGAAACATTAGAATTGCTGATTATGGCTGGATTGGCATTCCCGGTTTACCATACTTCGGCCAACGGATTTCCCTTAGGCGCACAAATGGATGCGAAGAAGTTCAAGGTTTTGTTATACGATACCGGAATTTTCCAGCACATATTGGGTTTAAATATTCGCGAATATTTGGTTGTTGAAGATATGGATATGGTGAATAAGGGCAGTTTGGCCGAAATTTATGCCGGGTTGGAACTGATCAAGGCATCTTCCATTCTGGATAAGCCACAGCTGTTTTACTGGCATCGGTTGGAACGTGGAAGTAATGCAGAGGTTGATTATGTGATCAGACAGGGTTCTGAAATTGTACCGGTCGAAATCAAGTCGGGATACAGTGGAAAGATGCAAAGTATGCGCCTTTGTATGAAGGAGAAGAACCTGAAGAGAGGAATACGCTCTTCGCTGGAAAACTTTGGCAGAGACGGAAATATCGAGATCGTGCCGCTTTATGCAATTTCTACCTTAATCAAGGATAGCTGAGACTAGAGACTGCCACTGCCCACTTTCTTAGGCTTCCCGGTCTTTCCAGTCTCCGTTTTCGCGAATAATGGTTTCGAGTTCTTCAACTGCCTGTTCATAAGGAATGTGCCTTTTAACGAGCACCTGACGTTTATAAAGGTTTACATTTCCGGGGCCAGCACCAACAAAACCATAATCCACATCGCCCATTTCGCCGGGTCCGTTTACCACACATCCCATTACCCCAATTTTCAGGTGATCGAGATGGTTAAAATGAGCTTTGATTTTTATCGTTGTTTCGCGCAGATCGAATAAAGTACGTCCACAGCCCGGGCACGAAATAAATTCAGTTTTGGTCACCCTCATCCGGGTTGCCTGAAGAATTGAGAAACTCAGATCTTTCAGGTCGGTAAAAGTGGTTTGATCGAGTTCGTTAGTGATGCAAAGTCCATCTCCATAACCGTCAATTAATAATCCTCCCAAATCGGCGGCGGCTTTAATATGAAGGTTCTCTAAATATCGTTCGTTATATTTCCGGAAAATAATAACCGGAACTTTCCAGATGTGTGATTCAAGTGTCATGAAGAAAGCACGAAGTTCGGCAAACGGGTTTTTGTTGAAACTTTCAAGAATTAATACCGATTTACGTGTTTGTTTGAGTTTGGTGATTATTTCAGGATTCTCGTTCATGAAATGATCAAACTCTTCTTTATTAGTCCGGATAAATTTGGTTTGTCCCCAATGCGATCCACCAAACAAATATTCTTCGAGCGTTAGAACAGGATATGAATTTCCTTCCAGATCGAGAACTTCGTTGTTGTTAAAAAAATATTCAGGAATTTGTTTGCCTCGTAATGGCAGAATCTCTGAAAGTGTACGGCCTCGCAAATCGGCCATTACAACCGGCACAAATTTATCGCCCATGCGAAGAACCGGGCGAACTGATCGTCTCTCGTATTCGAATGGATTGATCTGCGCAAACAATGGAGCCTTTATAGGTTTATGATTCTTATAGGTTTCAATGTGATTGATCAGTTTTCGGGCAACCGAGATTTCATTTTCAGGAGCTTCGGTAAGCGAAACTCGAATAGTATCCCCAATTCCGTCGGCCAAAAGTGCACCGATTCCAACTGCCGATTTGATGCGCCCATCTTCGCCTTCACCAGCTTCGGTGACTCCCAAATGCAGCGGATAAATCATATCTTCCAGCCTCATTTTGAAATTCAGCAGACGAACAGTGTACACCATAGTCCGGGTATTGCTCGATTTTATAGAAAGAACCACATTGTGGAATTCCTGCTTTTGACAAATCCGAAGAAATTCCATCACCGACTCAACAATTCCGGCGGGAGTATCTCCATAGCGGCTCATGATACGATCGGACAATGAACCCTGATTCGCACCAATTCTTAAAGCAGTGTTGGTATCTTTGAGAAATTGCAGAAAAGGCACAAATTGATCTTCTATTTTGTGTAATTCTGCCTTATATTCTTCGTTCGTATAAAGATGATGCTCGAATTTGGCACGTTTGTCGTAAAAATTTCCGGGATTAATGCGGATTTTAGACACATATTTGGCAGCAATTTCGCCCAAATGCGGGTTGAAATGGATATCGGCCACCAACGGATTTTCGTAGCCACGGGCAACCAGTTCACGTTTAATATTCTGAAGGTTTTCTGCATCCGGAACACCTCTCACAGTGACACGAACCATATCGGCTCCACTTTTTATAATGCGGATAATCTGCTCAACAGTAGCCTCAGTATCACTGGTATCGGTATCGGTCATAGATTGAATCCTGACAGGATTTCCGTCGCCCAAAGAAACACCCAATATTTTAACGAGAGAGGTTTTCTGGCGCTGATATTTCGTTAAATCTTCAATATAGTTAAAGTTCTGATCCTTCATTTTTCAAAATTGATGGCGGGCAAAGTTAATTTAAAGTTAATAAAAACAAAAGCAGAATTCCGTACTTTTGCAAAACTTTAATTCAGGCCAAATGTCAATCAGAGTATCGCAGGTAAGCAAATTTTATGGAAAACAGAAAGCACTTGATCAGGTTTCATTCGAAATCGGAAGCGGAGAATTGGTTGGTTTTCTGGGACCAAATGGCGCAGGAAAATCGACCATGATGAAAATTATTACCGGTTTTCTTGCTTCTGACGGAGGATCGGTAACAATAAATGGCGAAACTGTTGAAACCAAAAATGTGGCCATCCGGTCGCAGATTGGTTATTTGCCCGAAAATAATCCGCTTTATACGGATTTGTATGTCAGGGAATATCTCGAAATGGTAGCAGGATTTTACCGGTTGCAGAATAAAAAAGAGCAGGTGCTGAAAATGGTTGAACTTACCGGATTAAAAGACGAACAGCACAAAAAAATCGGGGCACTTTCAAAAGGGTTTAAACAAAGGGTGGGACTGGCTCAGGCATTAATCCATGATCCGGCTGTACTCATATTAGACGAACCTACAACCGGACTGGATCCCAATCAGCTTGAAGAGGTCCGACAGTTGATCCGAACAATTAGCACTAACAAAACGGTTATGCTCTCAACCCATATTATGCAGGAAGTTGAAGCCATTTGCAATCGTGTAATCATTGTAAATAAAGGTAAACTGGTTGCTGATGGCTCCATCAGTCAACTGAAAGCAGGTCAATTTGCGCAGAAGCAAACTGTGTTTGTAGAATTTAATAAAACTCCGGAAATGGAATCGCTCCGAAACATTTCAGGACTTAGAAAAATTGAAGAAATTAACCCGACAACCTTTCTGACTGAGTCAGAAAACAACATAGATTTAAGGCCAATTCTCTTTGAATTTGCAGTCAAAAATCAACTTGGGTTGCTTACTCTGAAAGAACAACAGCAAAGTCTGGAAAATGTATTTCAGGATTTGACCAAATAAATCTAAAATTATACTCTTGCAATTTTTCTAATTTTTTGGTTTTTAATCAATTAGTGAACATCGCTGTTGCCTTTTGTGTTATAAACATTTTAAAGGGAATTGCGGTATGATTTATCCTTCCGAAGCCGATATTGTTCCACTGATCAAAAACCTTACTCAAGGCTTGCAGCCATACGCACTGGCCAATCAGGTTCAAATCTCATTCCTATCTGTCATAAAGAAACAGCGGGTGAATTACCATCCTTTTTTACTATCGCAATCGCTTGTTCAGCTAATCTGCAGTGTTGTTAGCCTCATCCCGCCTAAAAGCAAGATTCAGGTACAATTACGGTATTGCTCCGAAAATAAAAATCTGATTGTTGAGGTAGAAAATACCGGCATCGACTTAATGAGGATAACTGAACTTAATGTTCAAAATAGTTATTCCTTTGAAGTGTTTCCAAAGCCCAATGGCACTGTGTACCGCCTTGCACTTCCACTGCAGGCAGAAACTGAATTGTCGGTTCAATCTGATAAGCCAAACGCATCATGCAATATCCCCCAATTTTATGCTGAAATTCAAAAACGACTACGCTCACATTTTACAGAAGCCGAAAAACACCTTGCAGCACTCGAAAAAACTCAGCCAAAGGAAGCAGCTTTCATGCAACGAATTAATGCATTGATAAAAGTAAACCTTGACGATGAAAATTTTGACACGGATGCTTTATGTGAAGCCATGTCGATGAGCCGAACCCAATTATTCAGGCGGTTGAAATCACTTATCCGTCAAGCACCAGCCCATTACATCAAAATTATTCGTCTTCAGAAAGCCAAGGAACTGCTAGAGACTGCCGATCTGACGGTTAGTGAAGTTGCCTTTAAAACAGGTTTCCAGAACCTGAGCCATTTTACAAATATCTTTCATAAGCAATATGGAATACCACCTTCTGTTTTTCGCCGAAGCAGTAAAACTGCAACAAATGAATAAAAGAATGCAATAAAAGAGATAACACTCTTTAATTGCTTAACGTATATTTGATAACACGTTAAAATTTAATATCATGGGACAAGAAAAGAAAAACAAAGAATTTGTAATCCGCTATCTCAATGCACTCAGCGGGGTTACTAAAACAAGGGATATCATGGCTGAATATCTTGATGATGAAGAGCTGGTTAACCACGCAATCTTCTTTGAGTCTGTATTTCCCAAATACGAAATGTTTGCCGATGAAATAACAGCCGAAGGCAACCGGGTTGTAGTACGGGCCAGGTTAAAAGGCTGCCATAAAGGCGAATTTAACGGAATACAGCCAACAAACCGGAATGTTGAATTCCCATTTTTTATCAGCTATGATATTGAAAAAGGGAAAATCGTACATCACTATATGATTGCCGACCAAATGCTGCTGATGGAACAACTGGGGGCAATGAATCCGCCGGCATAAAAGAGAAAATTTTTGTCAAGTTTTAATAAGTCACTTATTCTATGAAAAAGATAATTCTTTTGGCGATCGTGTTGTCGAAAATCATGTTACCTGCAAGCGCACAACTTATGAAAAAGCTGAATCAAAAAATAAATCAGGCAACTGAAAAGGCTATTGGTATTGATCAGCCGGATGATAAAAAGCAAACATCTCTTGAAAAGAAGGAAGATGATGCACAATCGGAATACAGTGATGTTACCGAAAATAACGAGAGACCTATTTTTGTAGGTACAGCGCCAGCCAATGGTAAAATGGTGCTGAAATTAAAAAAGAACGATCTGTTTTGGGGCGGATATATTACAATAAAAGGCCAGCCAAAAAAAGACGATGTCAATGCGAATGTATTAGATTTTATAAATGCAAGGGTGGGTAGTTTGTATAACGCAGGAGAGATAAGCAGTTATGCTATTTATATTGATGGACGACGGATATTAAATGATGCATCCTTTATTCCGCTGAGGCCAGAATTTATCAGTTACGACATCAACAAAACGCCTTTCTTTTCATCGACAGAAGGAAAAGCAGGCACACCCGATCCTATGGCTGCTGTGGCTGCAATACAAGCAAAAGGCAACAATTTAACAAAAGAAGACGAGGCAGAATTTGCCAAAACACTGGGAGGGCAAATTACACAGCCTACATTTTCTTTTAACTATAATGGAAAAACTTACGGACCATTTAATGGCACAGGAGAAAAAATGTTGGTATTAAAATCAATGACCGATGGTAAACCAACCGAAAATTTTTATGGCTTTGGTACCGAAACCGTTACAGGTGATGGTGTACTTGAAATGAATGCTTTAATACAAACTGAAAAAACCGTTATTCGTATTAAGGATAATGTATCATGGTCAACCTCGCTATCTTATCCCTCCGGTTATATGGCATTTACACCTGGGGGAAAAGTAAATACATTTTCGAACGGTAAAACAGTTCCGGTCATTCAAGTTGCAGGTATTCAAAAAAGCATCTACGACGCTAAGCCTAATGGAGGTAAATATTATTCTGAAATATATGGTACAGATAGCGGGAACGTAGTCTGTATTGTTGCGCAAATGGGCAAAACCGATCCTGAGGAAGCAATTATAGATTACAAAACCACACTTAAATATCCGGTAGAAGTTGCAAAGAAAAATTTGTTGGTAGCCAGCAACCCAGCTAAATCTGTTTTATATAAAATGCACACCCTTTATTATGCCGATGGTACCAAAGAGACTATTGACAATGTTGGCGATGCACAATTAGTAATTTTTAATGGCAAAGAATATATTGTCTGGTTTGAAATGATGAAGGTCGCAGATGGGCATGAAATATATGTGTGCCAAAAAGAATTGAAATAAATACAATAACCAACATTTTAAAATTCAAAAACAACATTAAAAAGCCTTCTGTTTTTCATCGAAGGTGGAAATCTGCCACAAGTGAATAAAAGATTGCAATAAAAGAAATAAGACTCTTTAATTACAGAACCTACAATTAATAACACATTAAAATATAACCACATGGAACAAGAAAAGAAAAACAAAGAATTTGTGATCCGTTATGTAAATGCACTCAGCGGGGTTACTAAAACGAGGGAAATTATGGCTGAATACCTTGACGATGAAGAGTTGGTTAACCACATCATCTTTTTTGATGCAGTTTTTCCCAAATACGAAATGTTTGCCGATGAAATAACCGCCGAAGGTAACAGGGTGGTTGTTAGGGCAAGACTTAAAGGATGCCATCAAGGTGAACTGAATGGGATAAAACCAACTAACCGAAATGTAGAATTTCCTTTCGTTATTAGCTATGACATCGAAAACGGGAAAATAGTGCATCACTGGTTGATTGCTGACCAAATGATGCTAATGGAACAATTAGGTGTAATGAACCCGCCAGCTTGATTGGGATTATTAAATATAAAAAATTATAAAAAAATGAAAACAAGAATTCTTTGCTTCGCTTTGATTGTGTTCTCGCTAAATTGTTATAGCCAACAAAAACCTATTGTTCTGGAAGGTGCTTGGAAAGTTGTTCAACTCCAATCCATTAATGGCGATAAAGTGGATACTTATTTCCCGGGGAAGTCTGAAGTTGACGTTATTAAGATTTGGTCAGGCAATCGGTTCATGAACGTTGGGCGATCTAAATCAGGAACAACTGTAACTGATATGTTCGCTTCCGGAACATTCAAACTTGATGGCTCCAAATATGAAGAAAATATAGCTTATCTTTTTTATAAACCATGGGAAGGAACAACTGTTAAAATGTCCATGGTATTAAAAAATGACACACTTATCCAAACTTATCCTGTTGATGATAAAGGGCAACCCGATAAAAATGGGGCTTCGATTGAGAAATATATAATGCTGGATAAGTTGTCAGAAGTAAAAACTGGCTATATCGATCAAAATCCTGCTGCAGTTTTAATGACCTTATATTTGGAGAAAGGAATATCAGCGACCGTTGAAAAATACCAAAGTATGATAACCGGGGCTGAAAAAGACAATTTCAATTGGGATCGTTCGCTCGTCGAGAGTTTAGGTTATGAGATACGAGATCGTGGTAACGCCCAGGATGCCATCACCATCTTTAAATTGAATGCTTCATTACATCCTGAAGATGCAGATGCATTTAGTACACTTGGCTATGCGTATCAAAACATTGGCGATAAAAGAACCTCAATTGAGTATTTTGAAAAAGCATTAAAACTCAATCCAAAACAAATAAATGCATTGGAACGCTTGCAAAAATTAGATAAAGCAGTTGCTTTCTGGGGTTTGGTTGGTAGTGCAACAAAGAACGGCTGGGACGGGCCTGATATTAATTTCAGCGAGGATAAAAATAAGAAAGGGATCTGGGTTCTGAAAAATGTACCCTTAACCGATGGCGAAATTAAATTCCGCTTTAATAATGACTGGAGCTTTAACTTAGGTAATAACGAAAAAGGAAAATTTGTTAATGGAGGTGATAATATAAAAGTTAAGGCCGGATTGTATGACTTCACGTTGGATTTAAGAGATGACAGTACTCCTAAGTATATGATATACAGGCGATAATAAAGGAAGGCAATGAAGCGGATGAGTCAATTGGGTGGGCCCTTGAATGACCGGGAATATATTGCTTCAGGCGTCGGTTGTAACTTAAAATACGAGTTTCAACTTTTCCATTCAACTTAAAATAATCTAAAGATGAATAAGTTTTCAAAATTAATCCTCACTTGTGGGCTGCTCTTTTTTCTATTATCAGGGTATGCTCAAAAAGCAATTGTTCAAACAGATAGCCTGGTTACAATCCTGCAAAGCCGTCAATACAAAATACCCAAAGGAATTTTTAGAACACGTAAAATCGATAACAAACAAGAGAGCTAAAATCGTTATTGACCATATTTTGCAACATGGCTTTATCACCACCGAAGACTTAGAAACGACTTACGGATATAGTCACCCTCCAAGAGCAGCAAGAGATGTTAGAGAAGCTGGAATTCCGCTTGAAACATTTAAAGCAAAATCAAAGTCAGGGAAGTCAATATCTGCTTACAAATTTGGTGATGTTACAAAACTTCAACTCAACAGAATTGCA
>JBBQMW010000094.1:0-14728 GCA_038329265.1 Bacteroidales bacterium
CTGAGCTCGGTTGGGAATATTTCCATGACTAAATTTATTCGTCTGGCTGAGAAATATTTTGGCCCTATTCCAGCGAAATTGCGCACAAAAGAACGATCAGGAATCTACAATTATCAACCTGAAACCCGTATCATCCAGAAAGATACTTTTCAGGCTCATTGCATCATCGGAAACATTGCTCCCAATATTTTCAGCCCGAAACGGATGCCAATGGTTTTGCTCAACAATATTGTGGGTGGACAATCGATGAACTCGCGACTGAATATGGCTTTGCGCGAACGGAACGGAATGGCTTACAACGTGGAAGCTGGATACACCGGTTATTTCGACACTGGTGAGTTTAGTGTGTATTTTGGAACCGACAAAGAAAATCTGGATCAGGCTCAATACCTTGTGAATAAAGAACTACGGAAAATGAAGGAAGTGCCGATGGGAATTTTGCAACTGAGTCGCGCTAAAAAACAGATGATTGGACAATTGGCCATTTCTGCTGAAACCCATGAAGATCTGATGCTCTCGATTGGAAAAAGTTATTTGTTTTTTGACCGGGTTGACACTCTGGAGGCCATTTTCGGAAAAATTGAGCAGATTACCAGCACCGAAATCATGGATATTGCCAACGAGATTTTCGACGAATCGCAAAACAGCATTTTAATTTACCTTTAAAATGAGCGATCAGGTTTTAATCGAGCAGTACATCAGCAATCATACAAGCTCTGAAGAAGATTATTTGAGGGACCTTGATCGGGAAACACATCAGAAAGTGCTTCATCCGCGTATGTTATCAGGTTATTTGCAGGGACAGATTCTGAGCATGATCAGTTGCATGATTCGTCCAAAAAATATTCTTGAAATAGGAACATTTACAGGCTATTCAGCGCTTTGCCTGGCAAAAGGACTGGCCATTGGAGGAGAATTGCATACTATTGAAATCGACGACGAACTGGAAACTTTGGCGCAAAAATACTTCCTGAAATCAGGCATGGCTGATCGCATCGTTCAGCACATTGGCGATGCCCGCCAAATCATCCCAATCCTTAACCGAACCTTCGACCTGGTATTTATTGATGCTGATAAACGTGAGTACTGCGACTATTATCATCTGGTTTTTGAACACATTCCGGTTGGCGGATTTCTACTTGCTGACAATGTTTTGTGGGACGGCAAAGTGATCGATCCGGAAGCTGCAAACGAAGACCAAACTAGTGGTATTCTGGCATTTAACGATTTGATTCAGAACGATTCGCGCGTCAGGAACGTAATTCTTCCTGTGCGAGATGGAATTATGTTGGTACAAAAGTTAGCCGGATAAGTATTAATGCCTGATCAGGAGTTGTCCTTTTGAAAGGATTTCATTTCCTTGACTGACATCGTAAATGTAGAAGCCCTGCTGTAAATGTTCAATACTAATCCGGGTCTTTGATTGGGTGAGTGTACTGGCAAATAGGATTCTTCCCTGCAAGTCAAATATCTTTATCGTGGCGTTTTTTCCTACTTCCAAGCCGGTTTCAATAGTAAGTAAGTTTTCTGCCGGATTTGGGTATATTCTTGCATTAACTTTATTGGCTACTGATGTTCCTGTCAGAGGCGCTTCCCTTTTTAAAACAGCTTCGATATAATTGATTAAGCTCGTGCTGCCAACACTAGCTTCAACTGAAGCAGGCAATTGGCGCGCAAACCATTTTACCCGCCAGGTTACCGAATCTTTACTGGCAATGTTTGCATAAATTCCCTGATTTTCAAGCTCAGTATATGACTGGTCACCAGCAGTATAAACTTCAACTTCTGCTTCATTGGGAGCAGCTTTTCCAACGGCAACATCCTCAAATTTTTTGATAAAAAGCATTTCACCATCCACCACATGTGCGAGCCAACCTTTGCCGTCGCAGAAGAATTTTGCACCCGCCTGACCTAAAGTGGCATCCTGATCGTACCAAACATATCCGGAGATGGTTTGGGTTCTGGCTGCCATATCACCAGTTACATTTCCTGATCCTTTTGAAAAAACAGTTAATCCACTATTTATTACCCGGGTAATTTCCCAGGGAGCCCATTTTTGAATAGCTGCCTTTTCATTTTTGATGCAATAGTCGATAATTATCGAAGTATCTATGACATTTGCTGAAATGGTTTTATAAAAACGCAACATAGATTTAGTGTCAGTATTTCCGGTAAAAACAATTTTGTTTTCCCTGATAGCCGTCCGGTATGGTTTGCTGTCGAGGTTGACAGCCGGGGGCCAGCCCCAAACGCTCTGTGGGCTGGGCCAAAAGGTTGAACCAGCCATATCTTTGGCGTTGGGATTATTGAAGTTAACATACATCAGTTCATTATCATCTAATTTAAATGAAGTTATACGGGCGCCTCTGGCCGAATCGACTTCAAAATACATGTTAGCACAGTTAAGGAAAAACTTACTTCCTTCACCTTTTTGAGGAATAACTGGTTGTGTCCGAGCTGAAAGACAGAATAATACAAAAATTAGCGAAAAGTAGGTTTTCATAAAGAATTGTTTCATTTGGTTTGGTCACTCAAAATTAACTATTTAAATCAATTTTTAGAATATTGGCTTGAAGCAAAGTGAAAATCCGTACATTTTTTATTTAAAGCAAGCAAGAATACCTTTTGCGAAATAAAAAACCGGCATCCCTGAAAATATATCAGAAATGCCGGTTTTTTGTTATGAAGTTTTTTTTAATCAAAAATATCTTTCATTTTTTCGAAGAAATTCTTGTCTCCCTCGTCAGGACCATCCTGAAAACTTGGCGATGACTGAAGTTTTTCGAGCAACTTCCGTTCATCGGAGTTTAATTTTTTCGGAATCCATACGTGCACACGAACCAGTAAATCACCTTTTCCATAGCCATTTACATCGGGCAATCCTTTTCCGCGCAAACGCAGAATTTTTTCAGGCTGAGTTCCTGCTTCTATTTTAACTTTTACTTTTGAATCGACTGTTGGAATTTCTTTGGTCGTTCCAAGTGTAATTTCAGGAAAAGTAACAAAGAGATTGTAGATCAGATTATTGCCATCGCGGATCAATTCAGGATGTTCATCTTCATGAATAACCACAAACAGGTCACCGTTTACGCCATTCCGACGTCCGGCATTTCCTTTTCCGGCCACATTCAGTTGCATGCCTTCGCCAACACCGACAGGAATTCGGATGCTGATTACCTCTTCGTCGCGCACAACGCCCTCACCCTGACAATGAACGCATTTGTTGGTAATAATTTGTCCTTCACCGCCACAGGTGGGACAAGCCGCAGTAGTTTGCATTTGTCCGAGCAAGGTATTTTGTATACGGGTTACATGGCCTGATCCTTTACAAGTCGAACAATTGGTATACGACGATCCGCCCTTGGCGCCACTTCCGCTGCAATGTGTACAAGGAACGTATTTTTTTACTTTAATCTTTTTCTCAACCCCGTTCATTACTTCGGAAAGATTAAGTACGACTTTCACGCGAAGATCAGATCCCCGGTGCTGACGTGGGCCGCGACTACGCGAACCACCGCCGAAACCACCAAATCCGCTGAAACCACCTCCGCCAAACACATCGCCAAACATCGAGAAAATATCGTCCATCGACATGTCGTGCCCCCCGAAGCCTGAACTTCCACCCATTCCGGCATGTCCAAACTGGTCATATTTCTGTCGTTTTTCAGGGCTGCTCAATATCTCGTATGCTTCGGCAGCTTCCTTGAATTTTTCCTCAGCTTCCTTGTTCCCGGGATTTTTATCGGGATGGAACTGAATGGCTTTTTGCCGGTAGGCTTTTTTTATTTCATCAGCTGTCGCAGATTTGCTGACTCCAAGAATTTCGTAAAAATCGCGTTTTGTCATTTTAAATCTAATATATCAGGCCTATTCGCCAATAACTACTTTCGAGAATCGTATCACTTTGTCGTTCAGGCAATAACCTTTTTGAACGACATCAACATTTTTACCTATTAATTCTTCAGTAGGTGCAGGTATTTTGGTGATTGCTTCGTGCAAATCGGTATTGAAATTCTGACCTTTAGCGTCAATTTCCTTTACCCCGTTTTGTTTCAGGAAATCTTGAAATTTGCTATAAATCAATTTTACGCCATCTACAATATGACTTTCTTCTCCCACTGTATCAAGAGTTTGCATGGCTCGGTCGAAATCATCGATCACGGGCAGAATGCTCATCAATACACTTTCACTGGCTGTTTTTAAGAGTTCCATACGTTCTTTCAGGGTGCGTTTCCGGTAATTGTCGAATTCGGCCTGTAAGCGAATGTGTTTGTCTTTCAGTTCAAGTAATTCTTCCTCAGTTTTCTCGAGTTGTTCTTCCGTTTTTGTTTTTTTGTGGGCTTTTTCTTTTTTCGTTTCTTTTTTATCGTGAGCGGCTTCCTGCTGATATGCTGTAAAATCAGCTGTTCCAGCTTCAAATTGCTCGTTACCGTTGGCTTTATCTTCTGTCATTGCGTATCTATTTTATATTTTTCTTTTTCGGAACTGCAAATATACTGCCATTGGCTTTACGATTGACAAATTGACATTTTAATACCGATAAAACTGCCAATCTTAAAATTAGGGAAACGATAAAAAGCAAAAAAGGGCAGCTCATTTTACTGAACTGCCCCTTTTTCCGGTCAAACCAGATCTTATTTCAGAAGGTCTTTGAGTGCTTGTTCTAAAGCCGGCCCACGAAGGTTTTTTCCAACAATGATTCCATCCCCGTCGATGAGAAAGCTGGCCGGAATACTGCGCACACCGTAAACACCCGCAAATTTGGCATTCCATCCCTGTAAGTCGCTTACATGATTTTCCCAGCTAAGATTGTCGGCTTTTATAGCCTGTTCCCAGGCTATTTTATCTTTATCGAGCGAAACGCTGAATACGGTAAATCCTTTGCCATTTTGGAATTTCGTATCTTTATATTTATCGTAAACGCCAACTACTGTCGGATTTTCTCTTCGGCAAGGTCCGCACCACGATGCCCAAAAATCGATCAGAACTACTTTCCCTTTTAGGGATGAAAGTTTAAGATCAGTGCCTACAGTGGTTTTTTCATTAATTTCAGGAGCCTTATTCCCAATATTTAATCCAATAGTTGCTTCTTTGGTTTCAGTCTTTGTTTGGGTTGCATTTGCAATGATTGCCATAACGAATAGTAGGGCAAAAACAAACGAAATTTTCATATTCATAATTATTTTTCTTGATTAAAAATTGAACTTACAGTGCAAAAATAACAATTCAAATTTAGGTTTGTTAATTCGTTGACACTTGTTAGGAAGAATTAACAAGTTGGGGAACCTGTAAATCATTTATTCTATACGTGTAATTTGGGCTCCGATGGCATTCAACCGGTCGTCAATGTTTTCGTAACCACGGTCGATTTGCTCGATGTTGGAGATTTTGCTGGTTCCCTGAGCCGATAAAGCAGCGATGAGCAAAGCAACACCGGCGCGAATATCAGGAGAACTCATGTTTGTAGCCCTGAGTTGATATTTATGATCGAGGCCAATAACTGTTGCCCGATGCGGATCGCAAAGAATAATCTGAGCTCCCATATCAATCAGTTTGTCGACGAAGAAAAGACGGCTTTCAAACATTTTCTGATGAATCAGCACGCTTCCTTTGGCCTGTGTGGCAATAACAAGGAATATACTGAGCAAATCAGGAGTTAGTCCGGGCCACGGAGCGTCGGCGATGTTCATGATCGACCCATCGATAAAAGTTTCAATTTCGTAGTGTTCCTGAGCTGGAATAAACAAATCATCGTTCCGCTCTTCAATCTTAATTCCCAGTCGTTTAAATTGCTCCGGAATAATTCCCAGATGTTGTATTCCGGCATTCCGGATGGTAATTTCAGAATTGGTCATGGCTGCCAATCCGATGAAACTACCCACTTCAATCATGTCGGGCAGGATCTGGTGCGTGCAACCGGTGAGCGTGGAAACTCCTTTTACAGTGAGTAAATTAGAGCCGATTCCTTCAATGATAGCACCCATCGAAACCAACATTTTGCAAAGTTGCTGCACATAAGGTTCGCAGGCTGCATTGTAAATGGTGGTTGTTCCTTCGGCCATCGATGCGGCCATCACAATATTGGCTGTTCCGGTTACCGACGCTTCATCGAGAAGCATATAAGTTCCCTTCAGTTTCGAGGCTTCGACGCTGAAAAAATGTTCATCAGGATTATAATTAAAACTGGCTCCAAGTTTTTGAAGGCCGGTAAAATGAGTGTCTAATCTCCGGCGACCGATTTTGTCGCCACCGGGCTGGGGAATATAGCCAATTCCGAATCGCGCCAAAAGCGGACCCAGAATCATGATTGAACCCCTCAGACTGGCTGCCTGACGGGCAAATATTTCGGTTTTTAAATAATCGAGCAGAATCTCGTCAGCCTGAAAAATGTAATTTCCTTTTGCAATCCGTTCGGTTTTCACGCCAAGCTGACTCAGAATTTCGATCAGCTTTATGACATCGCTAATTTCAGGAATGTTGGTGATCTGAACTTTTTCGGGAGTCAGAAGCACTGCACAAATGACCTGAAGTGCTTCATTCTTTGCACCTTGCGGGTGTAAATCACCTTGTAATTGTTTGCCGCCTTCAATTTTAAAAGTTGCCATCCGAAAATGAAATACGGTTAATAATGAATTTGCCTTATTGCCTAATTCTGTGGACGTTGTTGTTTGCGATCGTCCGATTTTTGAAATTTCCGCCCGGGATTATTATTGGATGGAATTGGTTTTTTCTGATTCCGGAACAGAATATCTTTGGTCTCGGTAAGAATCATATCCGAACATTTAATTTTTCCTTTCGACATTTCTTCGATATCAAGAAGAATTTTGTCGTCGGTAACCGATTCTTTGTTCCACATCACATAACTTTTTTTCATGTGATTGGCAATCAGCTTAATTAGCAATTCCCGTTCTTTTTCATCTTCGTAAACGGCGGCCTTTTCGAGTAAAATCTCAATTGTTTTTCCGTAGTGACGATACTTGATTTTGTTATTATCGTAAGGAATCCGGAGAGGCGGAGTATTGAAAAATTCGGGTGATGGTGGCGAATACGGGTAATCGATGTCTAATTCGAAATTGGACATGATGGCCAGATGATCCCAAAGTTTATGTTTGAAATCGTTGATGTCGCGCAGGTAAGGGTACATGGTACCCATGACATCAATAATTGTTCTGGCTGCCCTGTTGCGTTCAGCGCGGTCTTCAATGGTCATAATATGATTGACCATATTTTGTAAGTTTCTGCCATACTCGGGCAGAGGCAGCTTACTGCGATTAGAATTATAATCCATGGATATAAATAAAGTTTTTCTTAAAATCAGGCTGTTATCTCAAAAGGAAATCGGTAGAGATAATCAGGATGAAGACAAATATCTTGCAAAATAAGTAAAAATTTCTCAGTCATTAGACAATTTTCTAATAACTTTTTTCTAGGATATGATCCTGAGTTTAGCGAATTTAAGCAGAAGTTGTTTTTTTCCGGCATTCTGAAAGAATACAGTAGCTTGAATATCGGGCATTTTGCCTTCCATTTGCAATACTTTTCCTCGCCCAAAACGCTGGTGTTCAACAATCATTCCTGCCTGAATATCTTCGGGGTTGCTGAAATCGAAAGCATCGGTTTCTTTCTTGGCTTCCCGGAGCTTGGTTAGTTTCTGTTGCAGATCGGGTTGTTTGACCGATGAGGGTCGGAAACCTGAAATAACCGAATTTTGTGGACGGGGCTTTGGCGCCGAGAATGACAAATCCTGATTATCTCCATAAAACACCGGGTCTTTTTCAACCGGCAGGTTCAGGTATTGCGGATCAATTTCGTCGATAAAACGGCTTTTGTCACAAAAGTCAAGTTTGCCCCATTTGTATCGTTGACGGGCATAACTCAGATAAGCATTTTGTTCGGCCCGGGTCAAAGCCACATAAAACAGGCGACGTTCTTCCTCAAAATCTTCGAGCGTTTTTTGTCCCGTCTGGTTTGATGGGAACAGGTTTTCTTCGACCCCGACAATAAAAACATTCTTAAATTCAAGACCTTTGGCAGAGTGAATGGTCATTAATGTTACACGGTCGGTATCTTCCGGTTTTTCATTGTCCTGATCAGTCAGCAAGGCAACGTCTTCCATGTAATTGTTTAATTTGGATGGAGATCCTTCCTCGCGGGCCGAAATTGAGAATTCCTGGATACCATTAAGCAATTCCTGAATATTTTCAAACCGGCTGACTCCTTCAGGCGTTTGTTCTTTGTACAAATCTTTCATAATTTCTGAACCCGTTGCGATTTCAGAAGCCAGTTCAAAGGCATCATGTGTTTCCAGTTTTTCCCTGAACACTTCAATGAGTCTGGTGAATTCATTGATTTTCGACGCAGTTCCTTTGCTAAACTCGCTCAGCAAAAGTGGAATATTGGTGGCGAATTCCCAAATGCAGAGGTTGTTTTGCGCGGCATATTGTTCGAGTTTGGTGAGGGTAGTCTGACCAATTCCACGTGCCGGATAGTTGATGATCCGTTTAAATGCTTCGTTGTCTTTCGGGTTGATGACCAACCTGAAATAACTGAGTAAATCCTTGATTTCTTTCCGTTGGTAAAACGAAAGTCCGCCGTAAATTTTATACGGAATATTCCGCTTCCGGAGTGATTCTTCGAAAATACGCGACTGCGCGTTGGTTCGGTACAAAATGGCATAATCCGAAAACTGGAAATGGTCGCGCATCCGGGTTTCAATAATTTCGTTCGAAACCAGATAGCCTTCCTCGTTGTCGGTAATCGCACTCATGACCTTAATCAACGCACCTTTTTCTTTTTCAGAAAATACATTCTTCCGGATTTGTCGTTTGTTTTTTGCGATTACACTGTTTGCCGCATCTACAATAGTTTGGGTCGACCGGTAATTCTGTTCAAGCTTGAAGACCTTGTGAGCCGGATAATCGTTCTGAAAGTTTAGGATGTTTTCGATACGTGCACCACGGAACGAATAGATACTTTGTGCATCGTCGCCCACTACACAAATGTTGTTGTGGGTGGCAGCCAGTTTTTTAATGATCATGTACTGCGAATGGTTCGTATCCTGGTACTCGTCGACCAAAATGTAGTCGAATATCCTCTGGTATTTGGCCAATATTTCAGGATGGTTCCTGAAAAGCGTATTGGTTTTCATCAGCAGATCGTCGAAATCCATTGCTCCGGCCAGAAAGCAGCGTTTGGCGTATTCTTTATAGATCAGGCTGATCAAAGGCATCTTGATGCTCTGGTCGTATTCCTTTATTTCGGGTAACGTGGCATAAACTTCCGAAGAAACGAGGTTGTTTTTTGCTGCCGAAATCCGGGAAGAAACCACACCGGGTTTGTAAGTTTTATCGTCGAGGTTTAAATCTTTAATGATGCTTTTAATCAGACTTTTAGAATCGGCTGAGTCGTAGATCGTAAAGTTGGAAGGATAGCCCAATATTTCGGATTCTGTTCTCAGGATGCGTGCAAATATCGCGTGAAAAGTTCCCATCCACAGGTATCGGGCTGTATTTTGACCAACCATGGAGGCTATCCGGTTTTTCATTTCACGGGCAGCTTTGTTGGTAAAAGTCAGGGCTAAAATTGAACCCGGACGAACCCCGTTTTTCAGCAAATGAGTGATCCGATAGGTTAAAACACGGGTTTTTCCCGAACCTGCACCGGCAATAATTAATGATGCGCCGTGAATATTTTCAACCGCAAGCCGTTGGGCCTCATTCAATTCTTCTAAATAATTCTGCACTGGTTATCGTTTCTATTTGGACTCCAAAAGTAGGACTGTTTTTTCTGATTTCAGGGCGGTAAGGTAAGTAGTTTTCAACAATATTTTTCGGGCGGAATTATCCTTTGCTATTTAGCTTTAGCCAACGTACACCGATGGATGGTTCAGAAAATTTCAATCCTCACAAAAGATAAATCAATTTTTAGCGTTAATATTGTGATCTGTTAATGAAAATAAAGAATGAACATATTTAAATTGCTTGCCGGGTTACTCTTTTTAAGCGGTATTCTTTTATTTCCGGGTACCGGATTTGCCCAAATTACTTCCGATGCCAATGTCGTTGTGCCTACCGAATATTCGAGTGGCGCGCAGGATGATATCCATGTTTTTTGTGGTTTGAAAGGTGAACAGAAAGCTGTATTGACAGCCAGCGCGGTAAACGGCGAGTCTGCGACTTTTGAGTGGCTGAAATACAATGCTCAATCCGGAATTTTCGATTTCGTTTCCAATGATTTATCCGGGACAAGCACTTCGACGATTTCAAACCTTGAAGATGGATGCTACCGGGTAAAAGTTACTTCTGCTTCCGGAGTAAATACATACACTTCGTGGGTTTTTAATAATTATTATGAAGTAACTGCTGCAATTCCCCAGTCCGACTGTGATTATTTCACCTTGCAAGGCGAATTCGAAACGCCAACATTTACGTATACCGATTTGACCACCGGACTTGCCAAGGAATTGAATAAAGAGATTCAGGTAAAATGGAAGGTGGGAGGGGTAGATTTCAGTATAGTTACACCCACACAAGTATTCAATCCCCCAACAAAAAATACCGATTATACTTTTGAAGTTTCAGACCGATTTGAATGTGTTGCTGATGCTGAGGTGACATACACTTCAATTGTCACGAAAGCTTCTTTTGATTACGCCATTGAATATTACGGTCCGGATGGAAAAAGGAGTGATATTGAAAAAGAGGAAGCTCCTTTGACGGTAAACTTTACCAATACTTCGGAAAATGCTGATGTGGATCAATATGAATGGTTCATTTTTAAAGATCGGCAAAAGATAAAAGACGAAATAGCTGCCGGCACTTTTAAGGACAGCATCATGGATATACTTTATAACGAAAGTCCGGTTTATACGTTTGAGGCAGTTGGAACTTACATGGTGAAATTAGTATCAAAAAAAATAACTCAAATATCTGCGTGTACCGATACTTTTTATATGCCTGATTATATTAAGATTGACACTTCATTTATTGAAGCTCCGAACGTTTTTACTCCTAACGGTGATGGAACCAATGACAACTTTGCGATTAAGTTTTTCTCGATGAAATCGGTGAAGGTCACCATTTTTAATCGCTGGGGTAAGGTTGTTCATGTTTGGGAAAGTAACAATGTCAGGGGGTTTATTGGTACTGCCGAGTCGGTACCCGAGTCAGTCTGGAACGGAAAAATTGGGGGAAGGTATGCAAGTCCCGGAGTTTACTATTACGTTGTTGAAGGAATTGGCCGCGACGACAGACGACAAAAAGAAAGCGGATTTTTTCATCTGTTCAGAGATAAGTAAATATGGGCAGTACAATCAAGAATTTTCTGAAAGATTTTTTTCTGATCGCTAAAATCAGGAATCGTTTTAATCCATCCACACAAATCAGCCAACGACAATTATTCCTGCATTATCAGGAATGTCTGAGAAATAAATCGCTTCCAAAACTAAAAGATACCGGATTTCGGGTTTTTTCTCAATTCGAAGAAGACGGATTGTTGCTTTTCATTTTTTCGGTAATCGGAATGGAGAACAAAACTTTTGTAGAATTTGGTTCCGACGATGGTGTAAACAGCAACAGTGCAAACCTGATTTTCAATTTTGGCTGGCACGGATTATTTATCGACGGTAATCCCAAAAGCATTGCCCGAGGCCGGAAATTTTACGCAAAGTATCCACATCCGTGGATGTATCCGCCCAAATTTGTCTGCGCAATGATTAAGTGCGAGAACATCAATCAGCTTATTCAGGATGCAGGTATCTCTGGTGAAATTGGATTTTTATCGATTGATTTGGACGGAAACGACTACTGGTTATGGGAAGCAATAAATGTTGTGCAACCCAAGGTAGTGATTATTGAGACCCACAATGAATTTGGATTCGAGGATATTGTTGTTCCGTATGATCCGGATTATTTTTACCCCGGAAAACATCCTGTATATCATGGAGCATCTCCAATTGCTATGACTAAACTGGCTAAGCAGAAAGGATATCGTCTGGTTGGCGCCAACGATCTGGGATTCAACTTCATTTTCATAAAAAACGGAATAGCCGACGAATTAATTCCTGAAGTAAGTGTAGAATCCGTTTTGCAGCACCCTTCAGTTGCAGAAGGAATGAGAACGTTTCAGGAAATTAAAGATTGGGAATACGAGCGAAACAGGATATAGTAAATTATATATTATGAAAGCTAATCGAACTAATCAACTTATATTTTTAGCCTTTGCCTTTGCGTTGGTTTTTCACCACTTTTTCGGTTATCTGGGACATTTTGGCTACGACGACATGGAATATGCCCGTATTGCTGCCCTTTTATCCAACGGTGTATTTGATCCAAACAATCATTTTTCGTTTAGGCTAACCCTAGTTGGATTAACTGCCTTATCGTACAAATTTTTTGGGATCAATGATTTCGCTTCGTCGTTTCCATCGTTATTGTTTTCTATCGGCACTTTAGCGCTGGTTTACCGCATCCTGAAAGATGAGAGCTGGCCAATACTCACCATCGGGCTTGCTTTGTTCTCTTTCAATAGCTGGACATTCTTTTATTCGGATAAGTTGATGCCCGACACAGGATTAGCCTTTTTTGTTTTTTTGTTTTTCTATGTGGTGTACCTATATAATTATTGTCCTAGGAAAATGCCTGTGATGGCCTATTCATTTTTTGCAGCGTTGGCTTTATTTTTATGCTTTAACACAAAAGAAACCGTAGTTTTAATAGCTCCATTGATTATTTGGCTGATTGTAACTGATATCGTAATGAAACGATCGGTCAAATTTTGGCTTCAATTTGTTGGATTTGGAGTTGTAATGCTCGTTTGCTATCTGATTATTTGCGAACTACTCTTCGGTAATGCCATAATCCGTTTCAATTCTATTATTGCCAACAGCTATTTAAACTCATGCAGCTACGACCAGCAGCCATTTTTAATAACCTTGAAACGAATTACCTACGAATTGGCTAAAATGTTCCTTGTTGGGGACATGCTTCTGGGGTTTATTGTTGTTTTGTCCTATTTTGCTGTCGACCCAAACTATCAATTGTTTAAATTAACTGACCGGAAGTCATTTTTTATCGTTGGTATTGTTATCCTAATGTTTTCGTCCAACTTCATGAGTATTTCGGTTACCTCCTACAATCCGATGTGTCTTGACCCACGACATTATTTGTTTATCATTCCGGTTGCTGCGGTTGCTGCGGCTTTGGTTTTAAGGGAATTTTTCGGACAACTTAAATTCAGGAGTGTATGGTTTATTCTTGTATTACTAGCTTTTGGTATTTCCGTTTTTGTTGGGAACAATGTGGGTTGGAAATTGTACATGCCCGTTTTGGTGGCTATTGGAAGTGTCATATTCTTGAAAGATTCGGTTCTGATTCCAAAGCTTTTCGCGATATTATTTGTTGCTGCCTTGTTGGTGCAACCAATTGATACGATGATTTATTCCCGGAAAGTCGATTACCGAAAGCAAAAGGAAATTGTACTTAAAGAATTGATCGACAAAAGGCAAGATTGTATTGTAATTACCGATGAGGTTCAGCAGCGGTTGGGAGATTATTATAACCGTTTTTCTCCCAACGCAGCCTGTAGTTTTATCACCTATGCCCAGGCTGATACCTTCCATTTCCAGAAGAATATTAAGAAAATTTTGCTGAATAATTGGTATACACGCTATTTGAGTGGTATGAACGATCAGGATTTACCTTATTACGCGACAATTGTAGTAAATCCGGTTTTTAAAGATGAAATGCTAAAGATATTCATTTTTGACTTGAAAATTGATAAAAAGGAACGGTTGTTTTCCACAGAGAACGATTTTGAATCTATAAAACCATTCTGGAACGAGACCCCGAATAAAAGTAATGAGCAGGCTAACTCTGGAGTTTTTTCCGAAAAGTTAGGTGAATTTTCAGTCAATTGTTCTGTATTGTTAGACTCCTTGTTGACCGATTCTGCCCAACAAATTATGATTTCGCCTAAGCTTAAAATCTTTGCAATCAATAGCTCTGAATGCAATTTGGTTATTGCGCTGGATTCGGATGGAAAACAATATTTTTGGAAAGGTTATGATTTAAGCAAGTACGTGAAATCGAAAGCTGGTTGGTGGTCTGCTTCGTTGAATGAAATCATAGAACGGTCGGAGATTCAGAAAAACTCAAAGTTGAAGGTCTATATCTGGAACAATAAAAAGAACGAAATTTATATCGATAATTTTAACGTAGAGGTGTTTGCGGTTTCAAAATAGCCAATGTTTTTTATTTGAATAGTTGAAAGGAACTCGTTCTCATGTGAGGAACTTTATATCTGTATCAGTAAGAATAACTGCGCAAAAATGCAAAAAACCCGGGTGGCATTCCCGGGTTTTTTGCATTTGAATAATAGATTTGATAGATAGAATAGACAATTATTCGTCTTTTTCTTCGGCTGCATAAGCTGCCAAAAGTTCTTCCTGTACTTCCTGAGGTACTTTTTCGTAAGCGGCAAATTTCATATTGAAAACGCCACGACCCCCAGTTAACGAGCTTAATGAAGTAGAATATTTGTTCATTTCCTTTAGTGGTACGCGGGCGGTAATTTTTTCGTAGCCTTTTTCGCTGCCCATTCCCATAATCAATGCCCGGCGTCCTTGCAGATCGCTCATTACATCGCCCATGCGATCGGACTGAACCCATACATCCAGATCGTAAATTGGCTCCAGAATTTTTGCGCCTGCTTCTTTAAAGGCGATACTGAA
>JBBQMW010000095.1:0-14691 GCA_038329265.1 Bacteroidales bacterium
TTCTGAAGAATATGTAATTTTCATCCGCAACGATGTTTTTCACCTAAATAAGTGAAAAATAATCAATCGGGCAAGCTTTGTAAGGCTTGATTTTACAGGGCTTCCCGATTTTTATCGAATTTCTTTTGCGGAGTTAAGGTATTTCTTCATTAACAAGTTTCAAATCTGGTGTTACAAAACCTTGTTCCCAATATTGATTAACTTGTGTGTCTAAAGAAGACCCGGGTTTTGATAAACGCTCAAGATGCAAATCAAATCCAGATGGCATATCTGACGCTTGTACTTTAATATCTTCAATTTTATCAGGTTTAATATTCTGAGCTGATAAAGAACAAACAAATGCCATACCTATCCATGCAGCTATTGATAAAAGTATATTTTTCATTTAAATTATTATATAGTTAGAAATGGTATTATCGTATTTCTGTGGGATCATTAGAATATGGGTCAGTTTCTCCCAGTCTAAAAGCATTAAGTGGAGTCCAATTCTTTTGACATGAAGAACAAGGGTCAACCAAATCAATTTTATACGGATTATCTATATTCTCATTGATTGGAATACGTGTTGGTGAAGTATTAAATTTGATACATGCGTCATAAACATTGTTATTCCAGCCAACCTGATGAAAATACCAACTCGTTGTTGTCGCTGTTTGCCCAATGGGTATAATGCTTTTTGTATCAAACCAACCATTTATCCTTCTAGTTTGCGTCAATGAGGCACCTATCGAACTTGAAAGAACAGATAAAAACATACTTACATCCCGGCAATCAACATATTTCGAGTTGTTCCAGTTATTTAAAAGCTCTGATAAATAAAAAACAGAAACGAAGCGATTAATATCATAAAATCTTCTATAATGAGATGTTCCGCTAGTGTAAATTAATCCACTTTCACTATAAAGTTTTGTGGTAAGAGCATTCAATACATCACTATCTGTACTTTTCAAACTCGCCAAAGTACAAGCTTTCTCAAGTACACTAGACCATGGTTGTGCCATGGGCGCTTGCGGTGCAGCAAGTAAGGTGTAATAAGTATGAAAAGTGGTGGTAGTATCACTAAATGAACAGTAATTTGGATTATCTACTGGGATAGCATATATATCCCATTTCCATTTAAAACGATGCTTGCCAACACTTTGAGGTAATTGTCCGGTAAGGTTTAAAGTAATGGTATGGTCACTTGAATTGCCACAAAGCGCTGTGCCGGTACATTTGTAATTTGACACAAAATAATTGCAAACGCTCCCAATACCATCAGTTCCCTGTGGATACGAAAGCTTTATTATTAGGTGCATAGCACCTGTATAAGAATAATCGTTGGCCTTGAAACTGACTTTTATACTTCTTGGGGATTGATCTTTTATGTATGCGAATTTATACTCATCATCATTAGCATAATTCCATTCTGAAGTGAGTATTTGATTACCTGTATCATCGCAAATTGCAAGAGCATCTCTCAGATTCCCTGCTTCAAAATTAAAAAAAATCGCATCTGGCTCAACAATCAAGGGCTGTACGCCATAAGACAAGATATTGACAGAACACAGTATTATAGCAACCAACAATGCTTTACATATTCCTTTGTATATATTTACCTTTTCCATCTTTCTGAAATTAAGTGTCATATTAATTCGTCAAAACCATTCGTTTTGTATCAATCAGTTGTCCGTCAACGATTAATGAATACATATACATTCCGGCTTTAAATTCGTTACCATCTATCGTAATTTTCCCGTGTGCTGTAAGTTCCAACGGAGTACATTTTAGTTGTGTACCGTTCATGTCGTATATGCAAACCATCGCCTTCTGAACCTTTTCAGCCAACGAATAACCAATGGTAGTGGTTTGTGAAAATGGGTTAGGTGTATTTTGATATAGTTCATTTATTCCAATAGTTTGTGTATTGGTTGCATCTGGTGTCAATGCAGCCCCTTTCAGGTTGATGATACTACCCGAACCGGCTTTTAATTCCTGAATTTCGGCCTGAAGGTTTTCAATGATCAGTTGTTGTTCTTTAATGGCTTCAGTAATAAAAGGTATGAATTTGGTATAGTCTATCGAATAAATATCAGCACTATCGTCATATAAAACTGTCTCAGGAATTATTTTGACAACGTCCTGCGCTAAAAATCCCACTTGGTTTTTCTTTAGCTCACTTAATTTTTTATCGTCTTTTGAATCAGTTTTATAATCATATCTTTTACCATCAAGCTTAAGGATTAAATCAAGACCATTGCAAATGTCCTTTATGTTTTCTTTTAACCGTGCATCGGAGATAGTGGTAAAATAGTGGGAGGACACATCCCAGCAACTGGAAGTAGATTTACCTACATTTGCCATTCCATAGATACTGAGATAGCTTAAATATCCGGAATTGTCAATCGTTATTACGCCGCTAGATACTGAAGCTATTGTTACAGTACCAGTTATTTTCAATTTATTGAACCCCGGTGATCCCCCAATACCCACATTATTGTTACAATCCACATTGATTTGAGCATTGGCAAACCCTCCGGCAAATAATGCCGCAATTAAAACAAATAGAAACTTCTTCATTTTTTTCAATTTTTAGTTTATAAATAGATTCGTTATTGTTGTTCTATCCTGGAAGCCGGATACAAATAGATTAAAGCACGGCATCGTTTTACATTTATTAATCCTTTCATTTTTAATAAAGTAACCCTGCTGATACATGATGAATAACATAAATAAGTTATTAACAACTATGATTATCATGAAAGTCTTTGTTTATGGGCTATTCCCTTCAAAGCTGATTGTGAATTGTTGATAACATACGTCAAATAATGCTTTCATCAAAAATTTGGATTTTGATATCTAAATGGAATTCATTATATTAAAACCATGGCAAAAACTAACCTTTAGCTCTTTTTGTTGAGCCAAAGTCGGCAACTGAGACCTTTTCAATAATTAAAACAGAAAAAGCCAACTTTGAAAGATACTACCTAAATTTCTCAAAAATCTTAGCCTGTCTGAGTCTGCGTTTCTGCTTTAGATTTTTACCTTTGCTTTCAAACTAAAACCTACGCAAACTATGAAAAAACTACTCTTTTCCTCATTTCTTTTTTCTTTTTTCTTTATCGCGATTTCGTGCCAAAACAAAGAAGCAGAATGGACCGAACTTTTCAACGGAAAAGACCTGATAGGCTGGACAGCGAACCAAAATCCCGCTTCGTTTAAAGTCGAAGATGGCCTGCTTGTTGCAAATGGCTCAATCAGTCATCTTTTTTATACCGGTGATTTCAAAAAAGGTATTTTCCGGAATTTCGAACTGAAGGCAATGGTTAAAACAGAACCCGGCAGCAACTCCGGAATTGTTTTTCACACACAGGAACAGCCTTTCGGGCCGCTTTTGCGGGGTTACGAAATTCAAATCGACAACTCGTACGAACGTCCGGGCGATTTTCAGGAATTGAAGAAAACCGGAAGTATTTATGGAATCCGCAATATCTACTATCAAACCATTAACGACAATGAATGGTTTGAGTTGTCGTTCAGAGTGGTTGAAAACCGCTGCGAGGTGTTTGTAAACAACACCAAAGTGGTCGATTATATTCAGCCCGACGAGCCATACCGTCCAAAGAATGATGTATTGAAAGTGTTCAGTGCCGGGAAGATCGCACTTCAATGTCACGACGAAGGAAGCAAGGTGTACTTCAAAAGCATCCAGATCAAACCGTTGCCAAAAGGTGAAAAATCAGAACTTCTGGTATCGAAGGAATGGGACACGAAAGTCACCAAGATGATGTTCGAAAACTTCCCACTGATCGATTTTCATGTTCACCTGAAAGGCGGTTTGACCATTGCTCAGGCCTGTGAGAATTCGATGAAAATGGGCATCAATTATGGTATCGCACCAAATTGCGGACTGAAATTCCCGGTTACGAACGATCAATCATTGTATGCCTACATGGATACGGTAAAATCTCAACCGATTTTCAGAGGAATGCAGGCCGAAGGGCGCGAATGGGTGACTTTATTTTCGCCGGAAGCCATAGCAAAATTCGACTATGTGTTTACCGACGGGATGACCTGGACTGACCATAAAGGCCGCCGGATGCGCCTTTGGATGCCTAAAGAAGTATTTGTGGATGACGAACAGCAATTTATGGATGAACTGATCAGTAAAATTGAAAGTGTGGTTTCGCAAGAACCGATTGACATTCATGTGAATCCAACTTTTCTGCCTGCTTCGATTGCTGCCAAATACGACGAATTGTGGACAGATGCCCGAATCGATCGGTTTGTAAAGGTTCTGGCCGATAATCATGTTGCACTGGAAATCAATTCACGATTTAAACTTCCGTCTGAAAAAATTCTGAGGAAAGCCAAAGAAGCCGGGGTGAAGTTTACTTTTGGCACAAATAATTCAGGTCCGGACCTCGGAACTCTGGATTATTCGCTTGAAATGAAAGAGAAACTAGGTTTGACCTACAAAGACATGTTTATGCCGAAAAAACAAAACGAAAAACCTGTTCTAGTCAAAGGACTTCCGGCAAAAATCACTGGCTAAAACTTATAGGAAAAAGAACTCATCATGGAACGCAAATTCTTTGAGCGATTAAAACGTATTCAGGCCTTGGCCGAAATCGGACTTCATTATACCGATAGCCATTACGATAAAGAAAGATATGATGAGATTCAGGAGATCTGTTTGGAGATGCTTGCTGATCTCACCGATGTTCCGGTTTCGAAGATTCGTCCCATTATTCAGGAAAAAAATGGCTACAAAACGCCAAAAGTTGATGTGCGTGCGGTAGTTTTTAATCCGGAAGGCCAGATTTTACTCATTCAGGAAAAGGTGGACGCTTGTTGGGCATTACCCGGAGGTTGGGCCGATGTGGGTTATACCCCGCGACAAATTGCCGAAAAAGAGTGTTTCGAAGAAGCTGGGTTGATTGTAAAATCGAGTCGCCTGTTGGCGGTAATGGACAAAACTGCCCAACAAATGCCGCCTGAATTTGAATATGTGTATAAACTCTTTATCCTTTGCGAACCAGTCGGCGAGCACATATCTGTAGGCGATGAAACGATGGATGTGGGGTGGTTTTCTGAAAATAATTTACCCGAATTATCAAAACCCCGCAATATAGAATCGCAAATTCATCTCATGTTTGAATATTTCAGGGGAGAAAAAAAAGAGGTTTTTCTGGATTGAGATAGTAAAAGATCATTGTCACGTATCCATTCAAGTAAAAAATATTCTTTGTATATTGTTGGCAAATAACTTGCAGCTACTTTATGCCGAAAGTTATAAACTAACTAACATGTCTGATTTATGAAGAAATACATCGTATCAATCGATCAGAGTACGACTGCGACCAAAGCACTTATCTACGACAATATGGGTCGTATGGTCGGGCAAAAAAACATCGACCATAAACAATTCTTTCCCAATCCAGGATGGGTGGAGCATGATCCTGAAGAAATATACAGAAACACCAAACAGGCCGTTCGTAAAGTGATTGAAAAAAGTGGGATTAAAAGCGAAGAAATTGCTGCTCTGGCTATCACCAATCAACGCGAAACAACTGTGGTTTGGGATCGAAAAACCGGTAAGCCTGTTTTCAATGCGATCGTTTGGCAGGACCGTCGCACAGCTGATTTTTGCTTATACTTGAAAGAATCAGGCAAAGAACACATTATTACTGAAAAGACTGGTCTTCTGATTGATGCTTATTTCTCAGCAACAAAAATTAAGTGGATTCTCGATCATGTGGAAGGTGTGAAAGAACGGGCTGAAAAAGGAGAGTTGGCTTTTGGTACCACCGATACCTGGGTAATCTGGAATTTAACCAATGGCAATTTACATATTACCGATGTGTCCAACGCCAGCCGAACCATGCTTTTTAATATACATACCTTGAAATGGGACGAAGAATTGCTTCAGATTTTTGGAATCCCTTCATCGCTGCTTCCTCAAGTTGTTCCATCCAGTTTTGTGAATGGAGTAGTGACCGACATTGAGCTGTTGAAAGGAGTTCCGATAGCAGGTATCGCTGGCGACCAGCAGGCGGCCTTGTTCGGACAGATGTGCATCAGCGAAGGGATGGCCAAATGTACCTACGGAACAGGTTGTTTTTTAGTGATGAATACCGGATCGAAAGCTATCATTTCGAAAAATAAACTATTGACTACCATCGGCTGGCAAATCGGAGATGAGGTCACCTACGCGCTCGAAGGAAGTGTTTTTATGGGAGGTGCAATCATCCAATGGCTACGCGACGAACTCGAGTTTTTTACGGATGCTGCGGGGAGCGAAACATTAGCAGGAAAGGTTGAAGATAGCGGGGGAGTAGTATTTGTTCCGTCGCTTACCGGACTTGGAGCTCCTCACTGGGATCCATACGCCAGAGGATCAGTGTTTGGAATTACCAGAGGCACTTCAAAAGCGCACCTGACTCGTGCTGCCCTCGAAAGTATCTGTTTCCAGGTGAATGATGTGATTGAAACCATGAAAAAAGATTCGGGTGAATCAATCTCTGAACTTCGCGTTGACGGAGGTGCTGCGGCCAATAATCTGATGGTTCAGTTCCAGTCTGATATTTCAGGAATCGACCTTGTTCGGTCAACAAATGTTGAAACCACAGCTCTTGGGGTTGCTTATTTGGCTGGAATTGCAGTTGGATTGTGGAAAATTGAAGAACTTCAGGAAAAATGGCAGGTAGAAAAAGTTTTCAAACCAGAAACTCGGAAAGAAGATACCGAAATGCTAAAAGCCCGCTGGTATAAAGCAGTGGAACGGGCAAAACACTGGATAGACTAAAAAAAAAGGAAATAGTAAAAAGTAAAATCATGAAACGTTCAGAATCATTAAGGGCAATTGAATATTCGCCTGATAAAATCTGGGATGTCGTAATTATTGGTGGAGGTGCAACGGGTCTCGGCGCCGGTGTTGATGCTGCATCGAGAGGTTTTGATACGCTGGTTCTCGAAAAATATGATTTTGCAAAAGGAACATCTTCCAGAAGTACCAAATTGGTGCATGGAGGAGTGCGGTACCTTGCTGCCGGCGACATTGGCATGGTTCTCGAAGCACTTAACGAAAGGGGATTGCTTTTGCAAAATGCACCTCATCTGGTGAAAAATCAGAAATTCATAATTCCCAACTATGGATGGTGGGATGGCCCGTTTTACACAGTTGGGCTGAAAGTCTACGACATGATGGCCGGAAAACTTGGATTGGGGCCATCCATCCATATTACCAAAGAAGAAACAATGAAAGCCATTCCAAACCTCGTGGAAGAGGATCTGAAAGGCGGTGTAATCTATCACGACGGGCAGTTTGATGATTCAAGGCTTGCAATTAGTCTGGCACAAACTATAACCGACAATGGTGGTTATGTATTGAATAGTTGCGGCGTAACCCGATTGATCAAAAACGAAGAAGGCATGATCTGCGGGGTAGAATGTTTCGATTCTGAAAATAACCGGACCTATCAAATAAAGTCCAAAGTAGTTGTTAATGCAACCGGAATTTTTGTGGATTCGATCAACCGATTGGATGACGAACAACATGTAAACACCGTGGTTCCAAGCCAAGGCATACATATTATTCTCGATCAATCATTTCTTCAGGGAGATGCAGCAATTATGATTCCGAAAACAGATGATGGAAGGGTTTTATTTGCAGTTCCATGGCACGGGAAAGTTGTGGTTGGTACTACGGATACCCCTGTTACGAATCCTGAAATTGAACCCCGGGCTTTGGAAGAAGAAATAAAATTTATTCTGAATACCGCAAGTAAATACCTGACCAAAAAGCCAAAGCGAAAAGATGTCCTAAGCATTTTTGCCGGATTAAGGCCACTTGCTGCGCCAAAGGAAAAGAGGCAGGAAACCAAAGAAATTTCGCGCAGCCATAAATTGATCATCTCAAAATCGGGTTTAATCACCATGATTGGCGGAAAATGGACAACTTACCGTAAAATGGGCGAAGATATCGTGGATAAAGCAATTCTATTGGGTGGACTCGACTATAAAGAATGTGTCACCAAAAACATGCCCATCCATGGTTATGTGAAGAATCGGAAAACGGGACATTTATTTGTATATGGTTCTGATATTCCAAAAATAAAGGCTCTGATTACACAAAATCCGGAACTGAGAGAAAAGCTGCATCCGGATCTGCCATATCTGAAGGTTGAAGTTGTTTGGGCCGTTCGTGAAGAAATGGCACGCACCGTTGAAGATGTTCTTGCACGCCGCACCAGGGCACTTTTACTCGATGCCAGGGCAAGTATCGAGATAGCACCGGAAGTTGCCAAATTAATGGCGAGGGAGCTAAATTTAAGGAGAAGTTGGGAAAAAGAACAAGTTCGTTTGTATACTGAATTTGCAAATGGCTATATCTTAAATTAAAAAATGAATCCAATCATTGCTGAATATCTGGGTACCTGCATACTGATTCTGATGGGAACCGGAGTTTGTGCCAATAGTTCGCTAAGTGATACATTTGCCAAAGGAGCCGACTGGGTGTTGATTACTCTCGGATGGGGTCTGGGTGTATTTATTGGAGTTATTGTCGCCGGGCCATCAAGCGGGGCGCATTTAAATCCCGCAGTGACCATCGGGCTGGCAGTTGCCGGAAAATTCGCGTGGATCGATGCACCTTTATATGTGCTGGCTCAGTTGTTGGGCGCCATGTCCGGAGCTTTTCTGACCTGGTTGCTTTACGCCGATCATTATAACCGTACCGCAGATGCAGGAACAATCAAAGGAACATTTTGTACATCGCCAGCCATAAAAAATACGCCGCGTAATTTGCTCAGTGAAGTGGTTGGGACTTTTGTCCTGATATTTGTGGTTTTGTTCATTGCCGGTCCTGAATTTAATTCAGAGAGTGTTGGAGCAGTGAAAGTTGGATTGGGTTCGGTAGGTGCGTTGCCAGTGGCTTTTTTGGTTGTGGCTATCGGAATGAGTTTGGGTGGTCTTACCGGCTATGCGATTAATCCGGTTCGCGACCTGGGACCACGTATTATTCATTCGCTTGTTCCGATCAAAGCCAAAGGTACCAGTGATTGGGGATATGCCTGGATCCCAATAGTTGGGCCAGTTGTTGGAGCATCATTTGCAGCCTTGCTTTATCTGGCAGTGATATAAGTGTTTCTGAAAAATATTTTTAAATTCTGAAACTTTCTTTTGGAATTTTATCTTCATTTTATAGCTTTGCAGACCAGACCAGACCAGAATAACTAAAACCATTATAATATGAGACGTAATTTGCTTTTTCTACTGTTGCTTTCATGCTCGTTTTCGGGTATTTCGCAAACCAAATTTCAATTTCAAAATACCAGCTTATCGACTCAGGAACGTGTTGAGAATTTACTCTCTGAAATGACACTTCAGGAAAAAATCGAACAGATGCGCTATCAGTCGCCAGCTATTGAGCGACTTGGAATTCCTGAGTACAATTGGTGGAACGAATGTTTGCATGGCGTTGCACGTGCTGGTTATGCCACCGTTTTTCCTCAGTCAATTTCCATTGCTGCTTCGTGGGATACCGAATTGGTCAATCAGGTTGCTACTGCAATTTCTGACGAAGCCCGCGCCAAACATCACGAATTTGTACGCAGAGGACAACGTCAGATTTATCAGGGTTTGACCTTCTGGTCGCCCAATATCAATATTTTCCGCGATCCGCGTTGGGGACGTGGACATGAAACTTATGGCGAAGATCCATACCTCACCGGACAAATGGGGCTTCAGTTTGTAAAAGGTTTGCAGGGCGATGACCCGAATTACCTGAAAGTGGTGGCGACAGCCAAGCATTTTGCGGTACATTCAGGCCCGGAACCCTTACGTCACGAATTTGACGCGAACATCAGCACACGCGATCTGCGCGAAACCTATTTACCTGCTTTCCGCACGTTGGTTGTTGATGGCGATGTTTATTCGGTAATGGGTGCCTACAATCGACTTCACGGTCAGGCATGTTGCGCCAGCACTGAATTATCAGGTATTTTGCGCGATGAATGGGGATTCCAGGGTTATATTGTCAGCGACTGCTGGGCGATTGCCGACATCTGGCAAACACATAAAATTGTGAGAACTGAAGCCGAAGCTGCAGCATTGGCTGTTAAACGTGGAACCGATCTCGAATGTGGCGATACCTACAAAGCATTACCTGAAGCAGTGCAGAAAGGTTTGATTACAGAAAAAGAATTGGACGTTTCAGTGTCTCGTTTATTGACTGCCCGCTTTAAACTGGGCATGTTCGATCCTGATGAAAAAGTTCCGTATGCGCAGATTCCATTTTCAGTAAACGACAATCATGCTAACGATGTTCTGGCACGCGAAGCTGCTCAAAAAAGTATCGTTTTGCTGAAAAATGCCAAACAAACGCTCCCTCTAAAGAAAACGTATACCCGTATCGCTGTTGTTGGTCCGAATGCTGATGAAATTGAATCATTGTGGGGAAATTATAACGGAATCCCTTCGCATCCGGTAACTGTATTGCAAGGCATCAAAAATAAACTTGAACCTCAAACAGAAGTGATTTATGCCCAGGGTAGCGAACTGGCCGACGGAATTTCAAAATTGGTTCCGATACCATCCGTATATCTGGAAACTGAGGATGGGAAGCAGGGCGCTTTTGGCGAATATTTTGCCAATAATAAACTGGAAGGGCAGCCACTTTTCACACGTGTGGATGATAATATTGACTTTTACTGGGAAGTAGGTTCTCCTGATCCACGCATGCCTGTTGATAATTTCAGCATTCGTTGGACTACTTACCTGAAAGTGCCGCAATCAGGTGAATACGAGATTGGTGGCTGGAGTATGCCTTCATTTAAGATTTTCTGTGAGGACAAAGAAATTCTCGGGGGAAATAATGAACACCATGCCTTCCATGGTTCAAAAATGCTGAAACTGGAAACGGGGAAACGCTATAAACTTGTATTCGATTATGCCAACTATCACGGCGATGGTACAGCCTCATTACTTTGGGCAACTCCGCAGCCAAATATGCTTGCTCAGGCCGTTGAAGCCGCTAAGAAATCGGACATCGTTGTTTTGGTATTGGGTCTGAACCAGCGTTTGGAAGGCGAAGAAATGCCTATTCAAGTGGATGGTTTTAAAGGTGGCGACCGCACGCACCTGAACCTGCCAAAAACACAGAGCGACCTGATGGAAGCCATGAAAGCTACCGGCAAACCGGTTGTTTTAGTCCTGATTAACGGAAGTGCCCTTTCGATCAATTATGCCGCCGAAAATATGGATGCGATCCTGACAGCCGGTTATCCCGGACAACAGGGAGGAAACGCGATTGCAGACGTGCTTTTTGGCGACTATAATCCAGCAGGTCGTCTGCCTGTTACTTACTACAAATCGGTAGAACAGTTGCCAGCCTTCGAGAACTATGACATGGAAGGCCGCACGTATCGTTATTTCCGTCAAACTCCGCTGTATCCATTTGGGTTTGGTTTGAGCTATACCCATTTCACTTATTCTGATTTGAATGTTCAGAAAGAAGCGAAAGTGGGAGATAAGATTCAAGTTTCGGTAAAAGTTACCAATGCCGGTGACCGCGATGGCGACGAAGTGGTACAATTGTATTTGACTGACGAAAAGGCTTCCACACCACGTCCAATAAGGCAGTTGGAAGGTTTTAAACGCATTTCGTTGAAAAAGGGTGAGGCTCAAACAGTACAGTTTACGCTGGAACCACGGCAATTATCGATGATTAATGACAAGGAAAAACAAGTGATTGAGCCTGGATATTTTACGATTTCAGTTGGTGGCGAACAGCCAGGTTTTACCGGAATTAATGATTCTGAAACTACTGAAACCTTAACGGGACGAATGAAATTAACAGGTAAAATACTTGAAATAAAATAGTTGGTTTAGGTTTAGTTTGTTAGTTAGTGGTCCCCTTCGGAATTCGTTTCCGGAGGGGATTTTTTTTAGAATTACTGATTATACTTCTTATTTGGTATTTCTGTTTCTGAAATCTGCACACTATCAACGTGATATTTGATAAAGTCAAATAATTTCGCTTCAAGTTTCATTTTTTAGTTTTATTTCTTGATCTTTTTGATCAAGCTTTTGCAAATAAATTAGGGTAAGTTGTCACTCGTGTCATAACGAATTCCAAAGGAAGTGCCTGAATTTATTTGTTGCCAGAATATCAGCGATGTTAGATTGTCTTTTGTGAGCCAATTCAATTCTTTATGTTTAGACTAACAATAAGCATTTCAACTTCTATTCTACGATAAGTTTATATGTCCTCGTCCCTCTCTTCTGATCGATTTTAATAAAATATAATCCTGGCTTATTGCCTTTCATATTGATAGAATGTTCAATTTCTGTAGCCTGAATTTTTGAAATCATTCTGCCTGACATATCAAAAACGGATATCCATGAATTAGCTTCAGGTGTGTTGCTGAATGAGATATTAACGTTTCCTTTAGTTGGATTAGGATATATCAATATCTCCTCCATATTATCTTCGGTTGGATCAATGCCAAGTGCGATATCTGCAGATTTCAATTGAACCGAAGGCATAGGATTATAAGTACAGCATATCGAGAATTTATTACCGTAAGTGTAGGAAGATCCAAATGTTGCAGGCATCCCTGATGACCATGTTGCAGAGGATTGTGCACGACCTGGAGTTCCTGCGGTGAACCTAACTACAACGAGCTTCTCAAATACCCATGACAGCCATACCTTCTGCCCTGCGGTAACTGTTAAAGGACTAGTCAATGAAATAGTCTGCCATCCGGCGGTTGCATTGACAACCGTTATAGCAGTTACTCCCAACTGAGATGATGGTAATCCATTTGCATCTGAATATACTCCCAGCAATACATTGCCTATGCCTCCATTGTGATAAATAGATATGCTCTGTATTGATCCTGCCTCGGTAAAGGTTACGGGCATAGCTCGCCGGTTTAACACCGCTGATGTTCCATTATATATATCCGTATTGCCCAAGTTGGTTAATAGTGGGTTGCTATCAGTTATATAAGTACAGTATATTGAGAATTTATTACCGTAAGTGTAGGAAGATCCAAATGTTGCAGGCATCCCTAATGACCATGTTGCCGAGGATTGTGCACGTCCTGGATTTCCTGCGGTGTATCTCACACTAATAGACTTCTCAAATACCCATGACAGCCATACCGCCTGCCCAGAAGTAACTTTCAAAGGACTTAACAATGCTACCGTCTGCCATCCGGCGGTCGTATTGACTACTGTCGCGGCAGTTACACCTAACTGAGATGCTGGTATGCCACTTCCATTAGAATATACTCCCAGCAATATTTTGCCTGTGCCTCCATTGTGATAAATAGATATACTCTGTATCTCACCCGCTTCAGTAAAAGTCACTGGCATGGCACGCCGGTTTAACACCGCTGAGGTTCCACTGTACACTTCAGTATTGCCCATAATTTTGGAGGCAGTAGTGGCATCATCAACCTGCTTGACGGTAACAATTACCTGATCGGCGGAAGAGTTAACAGTTCCGTCATTAACAACAAGAGACAAGGTGTAATTTGTATTTACCGACACCTCAGGAGCAGTAAAAGTTGGATTGGCAGCAGTAGTTGAACTGAGCGTTATCCCGGCAGGAGCGGTCCATGCATAAGTCAGGATGTTTGCATCCGGGTCAGATGAAGCCGAACCATCAAGAGTTACAACAGTACCTTCGTTAACAGACTGGTCAATACCGGCATTTGCAGTGGGAACTTTATTAACCTGCTTGACAGCTACAATCACCTGATCGGCTACCGAATTGACCATGCCATCATTGACAATCAGTAAAAATGTGTAATTTGTATTTGCCGAAACCTCAGGAGCAGTAAAAGTTGGATTGGCAGCAGTAGTGGAACTAAGCGTTATTCCGGCAGGAGCTGTCCATTTATATGTCAGCGCACTCCCATCCGGGTCAGATGAAGTCGAACCATCAAGAGTTACAACAGTGCCTTCGTTAACAGACTGGTCAATACCGGCATTTGCAGTGGGAACTTGATTGGGTAGGGCTGTCAGTGATAATTTTACAAATGCAGTTGCACCAATAGTATAAGTTGGAGATGTGATAGTCGTACCACTCGAATTAATGAAATTTGCAGTTATTCCAGACATTTCTTTTCCTTTACTCGAATCCCAGAACTTAATTATAATTGGATTACCAACATTATAACCATTAGACATTCCATCATCTGCCTTGGAAACTGCTATGGAAACATAAGTGCTGTAATTCGAACAATCGATAGGTTGTGTTAAAGTCACTTTCCCGCAACAGATTGGGCCATCAAAAGCAGCAATTTCATCTCCGGCATCAAGGGCTACTCCTCCAATCGTTGCCTCAACAACATGAATATTCATATGATCCTGACCATTTCCAGCGTATACAAGTTCAAAATGTTCCTGGCCAAAACTATTTGCAGCTGGAAGTAGAATTCCTAATAGAATTATATTTTTATAAATAAACTTAAAGTAATTGTGATTCAGTTTCATAATTGTATCCATTATATTCGTTTTAAAATCCGACAAACAGGTTAAGTCTACCTGCTAATTCCTGCGATTTCAAAGGGAGTGCCATAAATACAGGAGTAATTAGAAAAGAATTTTATGGATTGCGTAATATATTTATTATGAGGTGTTTAATTGAACAGAAAAGAATAATTGCAAAGATAAAAACTGGAGTTTTCTAACAGTATT
>JBBQMW010000096.1:0-14301 GCA_038329265.1 Bacteroidales bacterium
AGGCATGATACTGAAGCCAAACATGGTGCTCCCTGGATTGAGCTGTAAAAAGCAGGAATCTGTTGAAGAGGTAGCTGATGCAACTGTAAATTGCCTGATGCGGATTGTGCCTGCAACAGTTACAGGGATTGCATTCCTATCCGGTGGCCAATCTGCGGAACTGGCTTCAGCCCGTTTGAATGCCATGAATCTAAAGTTTAAGACTCAACTGCCATGGGCACTTTCGTTTTCTTTTGCCCGTGCTATACAACAACCGGCTTTGGAAATCTGGAAAGGTATAGATGCCAATGTTGAAGAAGCACAAATAGCATTGTACCATCGTGCCAAATGCAATCAGGCTGCTCGTCGTGGTGAATATAAAATAGAAATGGAAAGGAAATCAATATGACAACCAAGGAACTAAACCCGGATCAAATAGCTTTATACCCTTTACTCTTCGAACCAATTTATCAATATCGGCCCTGGGGTGGCCGACGATTGTCCAAATTGCTTAAAAAGCCATTGCCTGGAGGAGGACCAATAGGCGAAGCATGGTTATTGAGTGATCGCGATGACTTTCAGAGCATTATTGCGAATGGACCTTTAAAAGGGCTAACCATAGGGCAATTGCTCAAGGAATCAAAGAAACAACTCCTCGGTAAATTTGTCAGAGATTTCGATCGTTTCCCACTTTTATTAAAATTTCTTGATGCGCATGAAATGCTCTCGGTGCAGGTACATCCATCAGAAGCAAATGCTGACCTTTTACCTGCAGGAGAAACAGCCAAATCCGAAGCCTGGGTTGTGCTTGAATCCGGGAACAACAGCCGTATCTATGCCGGCTTGAAACCAGGTACTACAAAAGAAAACATAAAGAATGCACTTTCGGAGGGGACAGTTGAACAACACCTGGCAAGCTTCATTCCCCAAAAGGGTGATGGCATCTTCATTCCGGCCGGCACGGTTCACGCCCTGGGTGGTGATGTGGTAGTTTTCGAAATTCAACAGAACAGCGATGTTACTTTCCGACTTTACGACTGGAACCATATTGATACCAGAACAGGCCATCCAAGGGAACTTCAGATCGATAAAGCACTTGAATGTATTGATTTTAAACAAGGTACAATCAGCCCTGTAATTCCGCAACTCGAAGATAAGCTGCCTGCCAGGCGGGAAATACTTTTTAAATGCGAGCATTTTGGTTTGTGGCGGGTTGAGGCTGAATCAATGTTTATTGCCGGTGTTGCAGAAACGCCCCGCATCCTGGTGTGCTTAACAGGCAAGGGTCAAGTTGAACATGAAGGCACCACTTATCCGATCAGTAAAGGTGATGTTATGCTTTTGCCAGCTGTTGTCGGTGCCTGTTTCTGTAAACCGGAAGCAGACATAAGTTTACTGGAAATTTCCTTGCCTGAAAACAAAAAATCATGAAATAGCCATGCTCGGTAAGCACTAACCCTTACCGGTTGCAGGTTGGCAAGATGACAGTACGGTTCAATGTGGCGTATACCACGCATGCACCTGGGAAGATCCCGATCACCCGGATTTTAAATCTGAATTTGATTCTGAGGAAAATATAAAATGAAGTGAAAATTAAACCAAATAAAATGAAAAAAGTATTGATTGCCCTGGATTATAATCCAACCGCACAAAAAGTGGCAGAGACAGGTTTTTCAATGGCAAAATCCATGAATGCTGAAGTTGTATTACTATATGTAATATCAGATCCGGTAATTTATTCCACTTCAGGATATTCTCCGATAATTGGATTTAATGGCTATACAAACGTAACTTCGATAGTATTGGACAGTGTTGACGGATTGAAGGATGCATCTCTTCAATATCTTGACAAAACAAGACAGCACCTGGGTGATAAAACTATTCAAGCCACGGTAAAAGAAGGTGACTTTGCAGATACTATTCTGGAGACTGCAAAAGAGGTGCATGCAGATATTATTGTTCTTGGATCTCACAGCCAGAAATGGCTGGAAAATGTACTTATGGGAAGTGTAGCTGAAAAAGTTTTGCAACATACTTTTATTCCGCTTTTCATCATCCCAACTAAAAAAGCATTTAAATAGGAGGCTAAAACATTAGTCTTGATACTCTAAGATATGCATACATTATAATCTAAAATAAAGGAGGCTTAACATGAGAAGAATTTTTACTTTCATTATCAGTTGCATTTTTGTTGCGACATTGACTGGCCCGTATTGCTTTGCCCAAACGAACAGCGGTATGAAGGGTGATCAGAAGAAGAAGTTTAAACTGCAGAACACAAAGACAAATGCTGGAGGCGAATATGAAAAAGGGAAAACACTTTATAAACATAAATGTCAGTTCTGTCATGGGATACTGGGAGACGGTAAAGGACCCGCGGCTGAACCCCTGTTAAGACATCCTGTTGATTTCACCGATACTGAATTTTGGAAGGAAGATGTTAATAAAAAAATTAATAAGACAATCAAAAATGGTAAGGAAATGATGCCTGCATTTAAGCTTGAACCTGATCAGATAAAATGTATCACTTTGTATATTTCTGAGACTTTCAAAAAGTAAACACAAACAAAATTAATGGGAGGACCGAAAAATGAATCAAAAAAAAATACACAATGTAACTGTTCATCTGGTTGTGACTGTATTAATTTATCTATCACTGCTAAACACTGCCCGGGCAACACCAAGCTTTGCACGTCAGACAGGCATGAAATGTACTCAATGTCATACCATATTCCCGGAATTGACGCCTTTTGGTCGGCTCTTTAAACTTGGTGGGTACATAATGAGCAAAAGCGGAAAGTCTTTTGAAATTCAACCCCCTATGGCAGCAATGGCTCAGATGTCCTATACTGGCCAAAAGGGTCTGACTCCCGGAGTTGCTCCTTTCGATAAAGCCAACAGGGCAACCGATAAAATAAATCTGCCACAGCAACTGAGCTTATTTTACGGGGGCAGGATTTACAATAATATTGGCGCTTTTGTACAAGCCACATATGATGGCGTTGATAACAAAATTTATCTTGATATGACGGATATACGTTACTCAAACAACACACTACTAGGAGGTAAAAACCTGATCTATGGAATTACTATCAATAATAGTCCTACAGTACAGGATGGCTGGAATACTGTTCCTGCATGGGGTTACCCCTTTGCTTCTTCATCCTCAGCATTAAGCCCTGCTGCAAGTCCAATAATCCATGGCGGACTTGATCAGCAAGTTGGCGGTATTGGCGCCTACACCTTCTTCAATAATTTTATTTATATAGGGGGAACAGTTTACCGTACTGCTCTGAACGGTATTACTAAGCCGTTAGGTGCCGGAACCTCTACTGAACAGGTTGTTGATGGAGCTGCACCTTACTGGCGCCTGGCATTGGAACAACGGTGGAAAAACCACTTTTTTACCATTGGCACTTATGGAATGCGGGCTGATATCTTTCCTCCCGGCAATGAAAGTGGCCAGGCCGATCGCTTTACAGACTTCGCATTTGATGCTCAATATCAGTATTTGGGAACAATTGAATCCCAGGAAATCAAGGATCCTAAGGATAAAGATTTCGGGAAGAAAACTAAAAAGGGTAAATCTATTATAACAGCTCACGCCGTATGGACTCATGAGAAACAAGACTGGAAAGCCAGATTTCCACTCGGAAATACAGCAAATCCCACAGATATACTGAATACATTCAGAATGAACATGAATTATTATTACCTGAGCAATCTGGGGGATATAGGTGGATCGGTAAGCTATTTTTCCACAACAGGTACCAAAGACATGTTGCTTTATTCTTCCATCCCTGATGAGGGAAGCAGAACAGGACGCCCCGATAGCAATGGTTATATTATTGAGGCTGATTATTTGCCTTGGCAAAAAATCAAGATTTCGCTTCAGTACATAATCTATAATAAGTTCAATGGAGCTCAATCAAACTATGATGGAGCTGCCAGAAAAGCTTCTGATAACAACACCTTTTATATGGTGATCTGGTTTATGATATAACCAGTGTATTTTTAAAACCTATAAAGAACGGGAAAATGGGTTATCAACTGATTATTATAGTACAGTAAGACAAACCAAAAATAGAATATAATCACAACAAGCCCTGTTTCATATAGTAAATTGCAACAGGGTTGCATGTTGTGATGATAAAAAAAAGGAAGTAAAAATGAAAAAACTAATCGTTTTCGATCTTGACGGCACGCTTGCCGAAAGCAAATCATCTATTGACCCCGAAATGGCGACATTGCTTCATGACCTTCTCGGTATTATCAAAGTCGCTGTAATTTCCGGTGGTGATTGGCAACAGTTTGAAAAGCAAGTTATATCCAAACTTCAGCAGGATGAATGCCTGAATAATTTATCTATCCTTCCTACATGTGGAACAAAGTTCTACCAATACACCGGCGATTGGAAAAAGATCTATTCGGAAGATTTCACCGCGGATGAAAAAGAGAAAATTATCAGTTCTCTAAAGAAAGTAATCGAAGTGACAGGCTTCAAGGCCGAAAAGATTTGGGGAGAGGTAATTGAGGATCGTGGAAGCCAGATCACATTTTCAGCGTTGGGCCAGCATGCGCCCCTTGATGAAAAGAAAAAATGGGATCCCGACTTTGCCAAGCGAAAGAAGATGAGTAAACACCTTGAGAAGTTAATTCCCGGGTTTTCGGTGCGCCTGGGAGGTACCACCTCTGTTGACATCACCAAACCCGGCATCGCTAAGGCCTATGGAATTGGAAAACTCAGGGACATCCTTGGTATTGAAATAGATGAAATGATTTTTATTGGTGATGCTATATTTCCCGGAGGGAACGATTATCCGGCTAAAGAAGCAGGTGTTTTATCAATAAAGGTGCGGGATCCGAATGAGTCGAAACGGGTGATTGAAGCAATAGTGGCTTGTTTAGATGGGATTTTTGACACTAAGGTTAATAGGGAGGGAAATCGATGAGTGGTTTAAAATTACAACGTCTTGGACAAATCATGGAACCCAAACCGGGTAATCCGATCCGCGAATTACGTTTGTTGAGCCTCTGAAACGTTACCTAATGACCTACACTACCCTTTCACCCAAAGGTCCACGAATAGCAATAGCGATTTCAAAGGATTTGTTCCACTGGAAACGCCTGGGCCTGGCTACCTTCGAACCGTATGACGGTTGTTTAATTCAAATCACAGACTGGCAACTCTTGTTTCACCCTGGGAGCGCCTTAAAATAGGCGGAGGTACTCCTCCCATTCTTACCCTGCATGGCTGTCTGATTGTTTACCATAGGGTATGTGAAATAGAGAAACTAAATCATAGAAAAATCATTTAAGTTACTCTGCCGTGATAATGATGCTCTCCAAAGAGCACCCGCAGTTTATTCATTACCGTTCATTGCACCCTGTATTGACACCGGAATTATTGAATGAACGCAGTGGAATCGTCGACAATGTTGTATTCCCATCCGGCATCGATATACGCGATGACCTTGGCTTACCCAATCGCCTTGATGTTTACTTTGGAATGGCTGATAGCCGGATTGGTGTGGCACGGCTTGATTTGCCGGACAATCTACCAACAGAAGGAGTAGCGGACTCACTAAATGAAAAACTTTAACCAGTTTAATATTAGAAAAGTGGGAATAATGTAATTTTTTTCAAAAGTTTTGTAACACTTATTCGATTTTAGCATCTTAACTTAGTTTCATTAGATTATATCAACTTTAAAAACTAATAAAATGAAAAATGTACTGATTGCATTGGATTATGATCCTACCGCGAAGGTAGTTGCAAATGCAGGGTTCTTATTGTCTAAAACCATGAATGCAGAAATTACGTTACTACATGTAATTTCAAAACCCGTGCTTTATTACACCTCATACCAACCGATTGCTCCACTTTTAAAAAATTCGGATGAACTAATTGCTGCATCTCAGGTTTTTCTTGATAAATTGAAAAAGGAACTTGGTGACGAAACAATCCAAACCCTTATTAAAGTGGGTGATACCTCAGATTTAATATTAAAAACGGCAAAAGAAATGAATGCCGATATTATTGTTTTGGGTACCCATAGCCGACAATGGCTTGAAAATATTATTATGGGAAGTGTTACCGAAAGTATACTTAAACATACGACTTTACCACTTTTTATTATTCCAACAAAAAAACACTGAGGGCAAAAAACAGGAGATCATTTAAGCGAATGATTCAAAATTTATTGAAACGCATGGAAGTCTAAGTGAAAGCACCCGGGTTAACTGATACAAAAAAAATGGAGACAGTTCCAAAACATAAAAGCAATCTTCTAAATCAAGGTAAAGTCATTTCGGTGCGTGGAAGTGTAGTGGATATAAAGTTCGATACGCATTTACCACCGATAAACACCGTGTTGCATGCAGGAGATAATGATCAAATCATTATCGAAGTGCAGGAGCAACGCGATGCTCATCACGTTCGGGGAATTGCGTTAACTCCTACTCAGGGATTGGCGCGTGGTATGGTTGTAGAAACCGATGGAAAAGAACTTACAGTTCCGGTTGGGAAAACAATCATGGGTCGAATGTTCGATGTTTTCGGCAATACTATTGACCAGGAGAAGCCATTATCATCTGATGTTGAAAGGCGAAACATACACCAATTGCCACCACCATTAGCAAAACGTTCAACCAAATCCGAGATTTTTGTAACGGGCATTAAAGCAATAGATGTATTGATACCCTTGGAACGTGGCGGAAAGGCAGGTCTTTTTGGAGGTGCCGGTGTGGGCAAGACCGTATTGCTTACAGAGATGATTCATAATATGGTTGGGCACAACAAAGGAGTAAGTATGTTTTGCGGCATTGGAGAACGTTGCCGTGAGGGACAGGAACTTTATCATGATATGAAAGCAGCGGGCGTACTCGACAACATGGTCATGATGTTTGGTCAAATGAATGAGCCTCCGGGCGCACGTTTTCGCGTGGGTCATGCAGCTCTGACAATGGCCGAATATTTCCGCGATGATGAGCATCGCGATGTGCTGCTACTTATCGATAATATTTTTCGTTTCATACAGGCTGGCATGGAGGTATCGGGCTTAATGGGCCAAATGCCTTCACGATTGGGTTATCAACCCACCATGGGAACAGAGCTGGCAAAATTAGAAGAACGAATCGCCAATACTGCTGCAGGTGCTATCACATCTATTCAGGCAGTTTATGTACCTGCCGACGATTTAACAGACCCTGCTGCTGTACATACATTTTCCCATCTTTCAGCTTCTATTGTTCTTTCGCGAAAAAAAGCAAGCGAAGGTCTTTATCCGGCAATTGATTTACTGCAATCCAGCTCAAAAATGGCTACACCCGGAATAATTGGTGAGCGGCATTATAACCTTGCGCAAGCAATAAGGCACACGCTCGCACAGTATGAAGAACTTAAAGATATTATTGCTATGCTTGGTCTGGAACAATTATCTGTTGATGACCGCAATTTAGTAAACCGTGCCAGGCGTTTAGAACGTTTCCTTACCCAGCCTTTTTTTACAACCGAGCAGTTCAGTGGTTTGAAAGGAAAAGAAGTTTGTTTGGACGACGCACTTAACGGCTGTGAGCGTATTCTTGCAGATGAGTTCAAAGATTTACCGGAGAGCGCATTTTACATGATTGGAATCATAGACGAAGCAATGGAAAAAGGAAATAGTAAGGTGAAAAAGGAAAAAACACAAAAGGAATCAAAGGAAAAGCCAGAAAAGGCCACCGAATTGGAACCTAAATAAAAACAGCAATGGACTTAAAAATTCTTCTTCCATACCGGATTTTCGCTGAAATTAAAAATGTCAGTAGCATTGTTGCAGAAACCATTGAAGGTTCTTTTGGTTTGCTACCGCAAAGGCTCGATTGTGTGGCAGCCTTAGTTCCCTGCATCTTGACTTATGAAACAGATTCAAAAACCGTTCATTACATAGCAGTTGATGAAGGGATATTGGTAAAAGCAGGGTCACAGGTAATGGTATCGGTTCGTAATGCTTTTGGAGGAACTGACCTTGGGAAGCTACACGAATCGGTAGAAAAAGAGTTTAAGAAACTGGATGATAATGAAAGGGACGTCCGTTCTACTATGGCAAAGATTGAAAGCGGATTCCTTTATAATCTGGAAAAATTTCGAAAAGGATAAAAATGGAATCTACCGGTAAAAATAATCAGAACTTGTTTAGTAAACAGGTACAAGAAAAAGCACAACGCAAACTAAAAGCACTACATAACGATAATAAAAGTGTTTGGTTTGGTTTGGGAATGATGGGAATAGTGGGTTGGACGATTACAGTTCCTACATTGCTTGGAGCAGCATTGGGTATTTGGCTTGACAAAGAACACCCTAATACATTTTCATGGACGCTAACCTTATTGATAATAGGCTTATTGGTTGGTTGTCTTATTTCATGGCATTGGATTTTAAAAGAACATAAAGAAATGAACCAAAAAGATGAATGAAACTTCACTTATGATAATGGCTTTTATCGCAGGATTGGCATTGGGAACACTATTCTTTGGCGGGCTCTGGTTTACTGTCAAAAAAACAATAACTGCAAAAATTCCGGCAATTTGGTTTTTTAGTAGTTTCTTTTTGCGTGTAAGTATTGTATTGATTGGATTTTACTTTGTTTCTAATGGAAATTGGCAGCGGCTTCTTATTACTCTGTTGGGCTTTGTTGTCGCGCGCTTCATTGTTATGTATTTTACCAAATCAATAATTGTAAAACAATAAAAAAAAGTTTATCATGAAGCTTAGTCCCGACGAAACCATATTTTGGCAACATGGCTTTTTTACAATTAACCTTACCATTGTTACCACATGGGCTATAATGCTGGTTTTGGTGATTGGTTCTGCATTGATTACGCGTAAACTCAAAACAGGTATTCGTATTTCGCGCTGGCAATGCATTCTTGAGATGTTGGTGACAACCATAAACAATCAAATTAAAGAAATCGGTTTGAAAAAGCCTGAAGAATATATAGAATTTATCGGTACTTTGTTTCTGTTTATAGTTATATCGAATGTTTGTATCATAATCCCCTGGTACGAACCACCAACAGGTTCACTATCCACTACCGCAGCACTTGCTATTTGTGTTTTCCTGGCGGTGCCTTTTTTTGGAATTGCAAAGTCTGGCATCTGGGGTTACCTGAAATCATACCTAAAACCAACATTTATTATGTTGCCATTTAACCTGATAAGTGAAACTACCCGCACACTCGCATTGGCAGTGCGTTTGTTCGGCAACATCATGAGTGGAGGAATGATTGTTGCGATACTCTTAAGTATAACACCTTTTATATTTCCCATTGTAATGCAAGCGCTTGGGTTACTTACAGGAATGGTGCAAGCCTATATCTTCAGTATTCTGGCAACAGTTTATATTGCAGCGGCAGTGCATGATTCCAAAACATCAGATAAGAAAGAAATAATTACAACTAATGAATAGGAGGATTAAAAATGGATAATGTATCAATTATTGCAGTAGCATCTATTATTACTGCCGGGTTTTCAACAAGTATAGGATGTATGTTCCCAGCTTTAGGTGAAGGGAAGTCTGTTTCAACTGCTCTAAGCGCTATTGCGCAGCAGCCAGATGCAGCACCAACTATTACAAGAACATTGTTCGTAGGTTTGGCAATGATTGAGTCGACAGCTATATACTGTTTTGTAGTTTCGATGATTCTCATTTTCGCTAACCCATTCTGGACTCACATTATAGCAAAGTAAAACATACAATATGCAAATAAACTGGTTCACAGTAATAGCTCAGATAATTAATTTTCTCTTATTGGTGTGGTTCCTTAAGCGGTTTCTTTATAAGCCTATACTCAAGGCTATTGACGAACGTGAAGAAAAAATTGCGTCGCAAATAAAGGATGCTAAAGCGAAAGAAACAATAGCAAAAGAAGAACGGGCTGAATTCAGCAAGAAAAATGAAACTTTCGATAAGCAAAAGAAGGAGCTAATGGACAAAGCTGTTGATGAAACCAATAAGGAACGCCAAAAGCTCCTTGAAGCTGCAAGAAACGATGCTGCTGAATTACGATCGAAACTGGAAAAAGCATCGAATGAGATGCAGGAAAACCTGAATCGCGACTTTGCACAAAAAACACAACATGAAGTTTTTGCTATAGCACGAAAAACACTTACTGATCTTGCTTCCGCCAGTCTTGAAGAACAATCGGCTAACATCTTTATCAAGCGTATCAATGAACTTAAAAAGGAAGAAAAGAAGCAATTTATAGATGCTTTTAAATCCGGTTCAAGGCCGGTTCTTGTACAAAGTGCGTTCGAATTACCTGAAAAGCAGCAAACTGATATTAAAAGCACCGTTGCTAAAATACTCGGCCCGGAATCTAAATTTCAATTTAAAACCACACCCCAAATAGTCAGTGGTATTGAACTTTCTTCAAATGGTTATAAACTGGCATGGAGCATTTCAGAATATTTAAATTCCCTGCAAAAGAGTATTTCCGAAATGAGCAAAGAAGAACCAAAAGTTGAAGCGAAAGAAGAACCAAAAGAAGAACCAAAAGAAGAACTAAAAGAAGAATCAAAAGTTGAATCGAAAACAACACCAAATAAAGAATAATATGCCAGTAGACCAGTTTAAAAAAACGATAAATACCACATTCGATGAGTTGGAGAAAGGCAGGAAAAATTACACGCTTTCTTTTGAACCCCGCGAAGTTGGTTATGTTGTTAGTGTTTCGGCGGGAATTGTCAAAGTTTCGGGTCTTCCTGGCGTTGGCTTTGAAGAGCTGTTAAAGTTCCCGGGTGGTTTATTTGGCATAGCCTCCAATATTGATGAAGGTGAAATAGGTACTATTCTTCTTGGTGAAGTTTCTCTTTTGAATGCTGGTGACGAAGTTGAACGTACAGGCCGGGTAATGGATATTCCGGTGGGTAATGCCTTGATAGGAAGAGTTATTAACCCATTGGGAGAACCCATGGATGGTAAAAGTACTATTTCATTTAAGCAAAGACTGCCTATTGAGCGTCCTGCACCAGCCATAATGGACCGCGCTAAGGTTTCCGTTCCTTTGCAAACAGGTCTAAAAGTTATTGATGCACTCATACCTATTGGTCGTGGACAACGTGAATTGATTTTAGGTGACAGACAGACCGGCAAAACAGCCATTGCCATTGATACCATTCTTAACCAACAGGACAAAAATGTGCTGTGTGTTTATTGTGCCATTGGTCAGCGAGCGTCGTCTATAGCAAAAGTAATTGCAAACCTCCGGGAAAAAGGGGCGATGGAATATACTATTGTGGTTACAACCGAAGGAAACAATGCACCAGGATTAAAATATATAGCTCCTTACGCGGCTACAAGCATTGCAGAATATTTTATGGAACAAGGTCGTGATGTACTTATTGTTTATGATGATCTCACACATCATGCGCGTGCATACCGCGAACTTTCTCTTTTGCTGAGAAGACCTCCGGGACGTGAAGCATTTCCCGGCGATATTTTTTATATACATTCAAGATTATTGGAACGGGCTACTCACCTAAGCGAAAAACTCAAAGGTGGCTCTCTTACAGCTTTGCCTATTATTGAGACAGAAGCTCAGAATATATCAGCCTATATACCTACAAATCTGATATCCATAACAGACGGACAAATTTACCTTTCCCCTAAGCTATTTGAATTAGGAATATTGCCGGCTGTTGATGTGGGTAAATCTGTTTCGCGCGTTGGTGGTAAAGCACAATTACCGGCATATCGTTCGATTACAGGTAACCTGAAACTTGATTACTCTCAGTTTGAAGAATTAGAATCATTTTCCCGTTTCGGAACACGAATGGATGAAGCTACAAAAAAGATAATTGAACATGGTAAGCGAATCCGATTGTGTTTCAAACAACAGGAACTTCAACCGATGTCTGTTCCTGAACAAATAGTGATACTTCTCGCATTGACCAGTGGGCTTTTTGACACGATACCCGTTGCCAAAATGAAGGAAGCAGAGCATGCCATTCAGGAAATGGACGCTGAACTTCCTGCTGAATTGCTGAAACGGTTATTCTCAGATAAAGAATTGAGCAGTTCTGACCGTGATACAATTTTGAAAATGGCAGAGAATATACTTGAACCTTTTCAGGAAAAGCCTGAAACAGACCAAAACAATAACAATACGTAATGGAAACACAAGCAAGTTTGCATAGAAAACTGAACGGTGCCACAGAACTAAAATCTGTCGTCCGGTCTATGAAAGCTATGGCAGCTTCAAATATCGGGCAATACGAGCTGGCTGTAAGTTCACTTGGCGATTACTACCGGGCTGTTTCTTTGGGCATCATTGCCTATTTCCGGCAGGAAAAAATTGATATTTTAAACGAACAAAACCCATCCAATGGAAACAACGAGAAATCAATTTATGCTGTTGTTTTTGGTTCAGACCAAGGTTTGGTGGGTCAATTTAACGATTCACTTGGTGATTATGTATCCCAATCACTCCATAACTTACCGGGTAAAAAAGAAATATGGGCAGTAGGCGAACGTGTTCAATTGCTGCTTTCAGATATGGGTTATACTATCACACAGCTTCTCCTTGTTCCAAATTCCGTAAATGCAATAACACCGCTTGTTCAACAAATTTTAGTAAGAAGTGAAGAAATCTTTGACAAGGAAAATGCAACTGAAGTTTATATTTTTCATAATCAACCAAAGTCCGGGGCTGGTTACGAACCTGTAATTCAACGGCTGTTTCCATTGGATGAAAAATGGAGGCAATCGCTTACAGAACTTAAATGGCCCACAAAACTGATACCGCAGGTTATTGGAGGAATTAAGCCAACCTTATTGGCACTTATCCATGCCTATCTTTTTACTACATTGTTTAAGGCAAGCGCTGAGTCGTTGGCCAGCGAAAATGCAAGTCGTTTAGCTGCTATGCAACGCGCTGAAAGAAATATAGATGAATTACTGGATGATCTTACCCATAAGTTTCATAGTTTGCGTCAAAGCACAATTGATGAAGAACTGTTTGATGTAGTATCAGGGTATGAAATGCTATCAAAAATTCATAACTAATAACAACATTACTTAAAATTTAATATTATGATGGACGGTATAAATAATGGTTGGGGAATGGGAAATGGATATGGCTGGGTTATCGGCCTTGTCGTCCTTGTTTTTGTTATTTGGCTGGTAGTTAAACTTGTGAATAGAAACAACAGTTCAAATAATAAGTGAAAATTAAATTTATCACAATTGAAAGCAAAAGTAAATATGGGCACGATTCGGAAATAGTCCCGAACCAGATGGTACATACTTACTTTTCAGTCTAATATAGTTGTCAGACCCCCTGACAATTTACCTGCAAATGCAGTATTATTTCCATTTTTCGGACTTTTGCTCAGCTCCATAATTGCCGCCATGAGCTTCAGCTCGGTATCGGTAATTGCCAATGCATTAAGACTCAGAGGTAAATAATTAAGCATTATCAGAATATCTGATTTCGTTGATTTTGAATAATGTGAAGTGTGTTTTGCCAAATGCAGATGATTTTGCTGGAAACATGAAATAAAACTAAATTTGCAGGCAATGAATAAATCTGCCGAAATACTGGAGCATATCAGAGCCTGGCGCCTGAAGCACCTTAACGAACGTGAGATATTACTGATATTGAGTCTTTTCGTTGGGCTACTGAGTGGTTTCACCGCAGTTGTCCTGAAAAACCTTATCCACCTTCTTGGTGGATTTTTAACTCAGAATTTCACCTCCTATTCTGAGAATTACCTGTATCTGGCTTATCCCGGTGTGGGGATTCTGATCACTGTTCTTTATGTCAGGTTTTTCGTCAAGGACGATATCGGGCATGGGATTACCAAGGTGCTAGAGTCGATTGCAAATAAAAAAGGAGTAATGCGTGCTCATAATATGTTCACTTCGATTATCGCCAGTACCGTCACGATTGGTTTTGGAGGATCAGTCGGAGCCGAAGCTCCTGTGGTATTAACCGGTTCTTCAATCGGTTCGAATATCGCAAGGTCATTTAATCTCAGTTACCGCACCATGACAGTGCTGATTGGTTGCGGGGCAGCAGGAGCCATTGCCGGAATTTTTAAGGCACCCCTGGCCGGGATGCTCTTTGCCATTGAGGTACTGATGCTTGATATGACAATGGCCTCGCTCTTGCCGCTGATGATCTCGGCTTCAACAGCCGCATCGTTGGCCTATTTCCTGATGGGCAGTGCCCACTATTTTGAGTTCCAGATCGATAAAGAATTTAATCTTAATAATATCCCGTGGTACATTGTTTTAGGGATCTTTTGCGGACTTTTCTCCTACCTCTTTACCCGGGGAAA
>JBBQMW010000097.1:0-14128 GCA_038329265.1 Bacteroidales bacterium
GACGCGGCCAGGGTGCAATTTTGACAAAGGCATCGAGCAATTCCTGAATACCAAAATTGTAGAGCGCGCTTCCGAAAAAAACGGGAGCCAGGTTTCCGGCCAGATAATCGGCATGATCAAACGTCGGATAAACTCCATAAACCAATTCAAGGTCTTCACGTAGCTTTCGGGCATCATTCCCAATGTGTTTTTCGAGTTCCGGACTGTTGAGGTCGTCAAACGAAATTCCCGGTTCAATATCCTGAACGCTCGGTTTAAAAAGATCCAGACTTTTATCGAAAATGTTATAAACTCCTTTAAAATCAGGACCATTGTTGATTGGCCAGCTCAACGGATTGAGGCTGATTTGCAGTTGGCGTTCGATATCGTCGAGTAGTTCGAAAGTATCCTGAGTGGGGCGGTCGAGTTTGTTGATGAAAATAATGACCGGAGTTTTGCGCATCCGGCAAACATTCATCAGTTTTTCGGTTTGAGGCTCAACCCCTTTAGCGGCATCAATGACAATAATAACGCTGTCAACCGCAGTCAAAGTACGAAATGTATCTTCCTGAAAGTCCTGGTGACCGGGAGTATCCAGAATATTCACTTTGTATCCATCGTATTCGAAACCCATCACCGAAGTGGCTACCGATATACCACGCTGACGTTCGATTTCCATGAAGTCGGAAGTGGCTCCCTTCTTGATTTTGTTGCTTTTTACAGCACCAGCCACGTGTATGGCTCCACCGAATAAAAGTAATTTTTCGGTAAGGGTTGTTTTTCCCGCATCTGGGTGACTCACGATGGCAAAAGTTCGGCGACGTCTGATTTCTTCAATAAAACTCATAATTTATCCGCTTTTAGAGGGCGCAAAATTATCTTTTTTTTTGATTGAAACCTTGTTCGTTTTCAACTCTTCGATTCTTGTTCGATAAATCATGTTTTATTGATCCTAATTCTGAAATGGTTGGGCTGACTCAAGAGTATAGGATTAATTCTACAAAATTCATTTGAGTTAAAAAAAGTCGAAAAAGTGGATATCAAGTTACATAAATTACTAAATTTGTACCGAAACAAAGACGTTTAGGACGTTTAGAGCGTGGCTCGTGTAACGGCTCGTTGTTTCGGAAAAGCTCACTTCTAGTGAGCTTTTTTAATGTACATCGTCAACATTGCCAGTTCTTTATGTTTTGTCCTTATTTCTTCAACATATAAGATAACCCCATTTATTTGTTTTTCATAAATAATAATCCTGCGGCCAATTTTAGAGGTTCCACCATCGGTAATATGATCAGGGTTTTTAATCACCAGAGGTATCATTTCAAAGTAATCGAGATTTACAGCCACCTAATTACGTTTTTCTTCTTTTGCAGTATTACCATGCTGTAAAATGGTATGTTTTATTGCGAAATTGTCAATTATACACTCATATCCATCAACATCTAGTCCGGTAATTTCTTTAACTATTTCTCCAACTTGTTTTGAAACATTGCCAAATGAGAATTTTATCTGTTCTTGTTCGTTGCTAAAAAGGTCAATCCGAACAGTTCCTTAATACTTTTTGCTTTGATGCTTGTCATACTTTATTATTCCCATTCATTACGCCATTTTTTTGCATTTCTAAAGGGTCTTTGTCCAGACTAATCGATCCGCAATATTTATTCAAATCAGGACTTTTAATTTTTACCGGCCGTTTTTTTAGGGCTTGCATGATTTTTTCGCGCGATGTACCTTTTTTATTGTAGTTACCATCATTGAGTTTTTTGATACACAATAGTAGCAAAGAAACTTTGTTAAGATTTTAGTTTCCGGATAATCTCCATGGTTTCTTTGACTTTCAGAGTCAATTCATCCCATTTCCCATTTGAAACCAAGTCTTTGGTAAACAATTGAGAGCCCATTCCAACACAAATTACACCGGCTTTAAACCATTTCGACAGGTTTTCTTCGGTGGGTTCAACACCTCCGGTAGGCATGATGCTGGTCCAAGGGCAAGGACCTTTGATGTTTTCAACGAATTTTGGACCACCAACCTGTTCGGCAGGGAAGATTTTCACTACTTCAGCGCCCAATTCTTCGGCATAGTTGATGTCGTTCAGCGAGCCACAACCGGGAGACCAAAATATTGTCCGCCGGTTGCACACGTTGGCCATATCTTCTGTCAGTACAGGAGAAACCACGAAATTAGTTCCCAACTGAATGTAAAGCGAAGTTGTCCCGGCATCGACCACCGAGCCAATTCCCAGAATCATTCCGGGCAATTCTTTGATCGCGTATTTATTCAATTCAGCAAAAACTTCGTGGGCGAAATCTCCTCGGTTGGTAAACTCAAAAACTCGGACACCGCCATCGTAGCAAGCTTTTAAAACATTCTTGCAAACTGCAGCATCAGGGTTATAAAATACCGGTACCATGCCAGTTTCCTGCATAGCCAAAGCAACTTGTATTCTTGTAAATTTTGCCATTTTTATAAGTTTCAGGTTCCAAGTTTCAGGTTTCAAGTTTGCCCTGAAATTTGGTTGAAGTTTCGTAAATATCAATTTTGTATCTGTGTAATAAGCCCCTCCTTCGGAGGGGTTTGGGGAGGCTCCTTACCTTAAAACCCTGCCGGAACCGTCACCTTTCATCAGGTTTTCGACCTCAGAAACAGTAACCAGGTTATAATCGCCATGAATGGTGTGTTTCAGGCACGAAGCAGCAACAGCAAAATCCAGCGCCTTCTGGTCATTTCCCGGATAGGTGATTAGTCCATAAATCAATCCTCCCATGAAACTGTCTCCACCTCCAACGCGATCAACGATGTGAGTGATGTCGTAATCAGGAGCTTTCAGGAGTTGTTTTCCATCCCATAACACACCCGACCAGGTATTGTGATTCGCATTGATTGATCCGCGCAGGGTGACAATGACCTTTTCCGCCTTGGGAAAACGCTCCATCAATTGCGCACAAACCGACTGATAGGCAGCCGCATCGATATGTCCTCCGGTAACATTTACACCTTCAGGTTTGATTCCAAAAACCATTTCGGCATCTTCTTCATTCCCTAAAATAACATCACAACCTGCAACAAGATCAGGCATAACTTCGGAAGCTGTTTTGCCATATTTCCATAGATTTTTCCGGAAATTTAAATCAGTTGAAACGGTAATTCCCATCTGGTTGGCCACTTCAATGGCTTCTTTCAACGCATCAGCAGCGCTCTGCGAAATTGCTGGAGTGATACCAGTCCAATGGAACCATTGTGTGTTTTCAAATACTTTCTCCCAATTGATAGTTCCGGGTTTAATTTCAGCAATGGATGAATGAGCCCGGTCGTAAACGACTTTACTGGAGCGGGCAACTGCGCCGGCTTCCAAAAAATAGATGCCAATGCGATCACCTCCAAACTGCATGTTTTGGGTGCTTACTTCGTGTTTATGCAGATCCATAATACATGCTTTTGCTAGATCATTTTCAGGAAGACGGCTCACAAATTCAGCCTTTAATCCAAAATTAGCCAGCGACACGGCTACATTTGCTTCACCTCCACCAAAGGTTGCATTCAAGCTCGTAGCCTGCGAAAATCGCTGATATTCCGGTGTTGCAAGGCGCAGCATGATTTCTCCAAATGTGACTATTTTTTTCATCGATCAATCAGTTTAATATTCCTCATTTTCAGCCTTGCCTAAAGTAGCTAAAATTCCGCCATCAACATACAAAATGTGTCCATTAACAAAGTCAGAAGCTTTGGCGGCCAGAAATACTACGGCACCTGCCAAATCGGATGGTTCTCCCCAACGGGCTGCCGGAGTGCGGTTGATGATAAAATCGTTGAACGGATGACCATTTTCGCGAATTGCAGCAGTTTGGGCAGTGGCAAAATATCCGGGTCCAATTCCGTTCGACTGAATGTTGTATTTTGCCCATTCCGTAGCCTGGCTTTTGGTTAGCATCTTTAGACCACCTTTTGCAGCTGCATAGGCACTAACCGAACTGCGTCCCAATTCGCTCATCATCGAGCACATGTTAATGATTTTTCCACCCGATTTGCGTTCGATCATCCGTTTGGCCACATATTTCGAAACGATAAAAGGAGCAACTAAATCTACCTTTAAAATCAGCTCAAAATCTGAAACTTCCATATTTACCATCGGAATTCGTTTAATGATTCCCGCATTGTTGACCAAAATATCAACGGCACCAACTTCAGCTTCGATTTTAGCCAACATTTCTATAACCTGATCTTCTTTGGTTACATCGCAAACAAAGGTCGAAATCTGAATTCCATTCGAGGCATATTCTTTTTTCGCGACTTCAAGCCGTTCGGCAACAATGTCGTTTACTATGAGTTTGGCACCTGCATTTGCAAGGGCTGTAGCCATTGCCATACCCAAACCATGGGTAGCTCCGGTAACCAGAGCCACTTTTCCTGTTAGATCAAAAAGGTCATTTGTCATATTATCTGATTTTATTGATTGATGCTTATTTTTAGGGGAGTTTTCAATTTCAAAGCGAATTCCTTCAGGTACTTTTCCCAAGACTGATCGTTTACAAATTCACCTGCTTTGTCCCAACATGCTCCCTGATAATACCTGAATGGTGTATTATTTACAGCTTTTCCAAAAGCTGTAAAATGGTTTTCGAGTAACGACATTCCCAAATTTCCAGGCACTACCAAACCGATTGCAGTTGTACCAAAATTTGTATTTGTTGGCTCCCAATAGGAGATATATCCTAATTTTTCATTCAAAGCTGAAACTCCTTTCCCTGATCTTTTCAGGATACCAATCGCCACCGAAATCGTATCCAGATTATTCGATTTGTAGGTTACTTCTACCTGATTTAATTGTGATCCGGCATTCAGCGTGATGTGTTTGGTTTCGGTAATTTCTTTTCCATCGAATAACCACGGATTGTAGGAAAGTTCGAAAACCGTGCGCAAATTTCCGGTAGTTATAATTTTATAAGTCGCCCAATTCTTTGAATAGAAGAGTTTTCCGTTTGCAGTGGGAGCAATGCCACCGGCACCAAGGGTTGGACCAACTTTGTAGTAATCCAATCCTTCGCCGTGGTCAACATGGTAATCGTCAGTTTTATACCATTTATCGATGATTAGTTCCGAAGTACTTTTTACCCAAACATCAATTCCACTGCTAATTTCGCCTGTTGCCTGCAAGGCCGGACCATACATCCGGAAAGCAATTTTATCGTTTTCCCAGGCAAAATCGTCTTTTCGTTCAGGAACCATCCGCCCAAAAGTCTTTGTTTTAAAAGTTTCCGGAGTGCCCTTTTTAATCACCACTTTAAGACTTGAATTTGGAGAAATACTGGCCTGAATCAATAGCAGCGCTGGCTTCTGTGCTACGTCCTGAATAATTTGATACGGCAATTGTTTCCCGGTAAGCTGATCTTCAACAATAAACGAAGAAGCTAAAACCGATGAATTACATTTTGCCAGCGAATTCCAATCCAATTCGATCACTTCGTCTTTCAGAAGAAATGCATTTCGGTTTTCGATGATTATCTTTATTTCGTCGTTCTTTTCAGTAGATGCCCATGTGTCAAAACCTGAAAATAAAAGAAAAATAAAAACGTATAAAATATTCATAATAAGTAGTTAATAGTTAGTTATTTCAAGTCGTTTGTTCGGTGGACATCCATGTCGGTATAGTCCATATTTTCGCCGGCCATGCCCCATATGAAAATATAATTACTTGTTCCGGCAGCAGCATGTATCGACCAATCGGGTGAAATAATGGCTTGTTCGTTTTGCATCCAAATGTGACGGGTTTCCTGTGGCTGACCCATAAAATGACACACCGCTTGACCTTCAGGAACATTAAAATAGAAATAAACTTCCATGCGGCGGCTGTGGGTGTGTACCGGCATGGTATTCCATACACTTCCGGGGCGCAATTCGGTCATGCCCATTTGTAACTGGCAGGTTTCGATGACTTTACTTACCAGTAATTGGTTGATTTGTCTTTCATTCGACGTTTCCAGTGAACCCATTTGAAGCACGTTGGCATCTTTCAGGGTAATGTGCCGGCTTGGTAATTCCTTGTGTGCAGGAGTCGAATTCAGGTAAAAACGTGCTGATTCTGTTATACTTGCAGATTTGAATATAATTTGCTTTGCACCTTTCCCAATGTACAAGGCTTCTTTAAATTCGAGGATATATTCAGTTCCGTCGACCACAACGCTGCCTTTTTTACCGACATTGATGATTCCAAGTTCGCGGCGGTCGCAAAAATGAACCGATTTTAAAGGTTCGATGCTGGTAAGTTCCAGAGGACCGCTGGCAGGCACAGCACCACCGGAAATGTAACGATCGTAATGGGAATAAACCAAACGGATATGATCGTTTTCCATCACTTTTTCGATCAGAAAATGCTCGCGAAGCTGAGTTGTATCGTACTTTTTAGCATCTGAAGGATGAGATGCAAACCGTTCTTCAAAAATAATTGACATAGTAGAGTGTTTTATTTTTATTTCACAAATGTAACTGAAATTCATAAAATGCGCAATCGATTGCATTTTTATTTTAATTCTGATGTCTGAAAAAGAAATTATTCGCACATTTGCAGCTCATTTCGTACAGCTATGAATAAAAATTCGGAACCCACGATTCATGATATTGCCAGAGAACTCCAGATTTCTGCTTCTACCGTATCACGGGCATTAAACGACAATCCAAGAATCAGTCTGAAGACCAAGGAGAAAATCAAAGCTTTAGCTCACTCGTTGGGTTATCGGCCTAATACGCTTGCATCCAATCTGCGGAACAAAAAGTCGAATACCATTGGAATTGTGGTTCCGTTAATCAACAGGCATTTCTTCTCGTCGGTCATTAGCGGAGTGGAAGATATCGCCTACAAAGCAGGATTTACTGTAGTCATATCGCAATCGAACGACTTGGCTCAAAAGGAGATAGACAGCGTACAATCGATGTTTGCAAGCAGGGTCGATGGACTGATTATTTCAATTGCCATGCAAACATGTTCGTTTGAACATTTAAAGCTTTTCAAAAAAAAACATATTCCGCTGGTGTTTTTCGATCGTGCTGTTCCTGAAATTGAGACCGACAAGATTGTTGTGGATGACTTTGCCGGAGGATTTCGGGTCACACAACACTTAATAGATCAGGGCTACCAGCGAATCGGTCATTTGGCCGGGCCACAAAATCTGACCACTTATTTTGACCGTAAAAACGGTTACATCGATGCACTTCACAAAAATGGAATTCCATTCGATGAGTCATTGATTCATAGTAACAAATTGACCAGTGATGATGGGATTATTGCTGTGAAGCACCTGATGAGTTTGCAAGATCCTCCCGATGCTTTTTTCTGTGGAAACGATACAACGGCATTAAGTGCAATGATTTACCTTCGGGATTTGGGAAAACGAATTCCTGAAGATATTGGCATTGTTGGATTTAGCAACGAACCATTTTCAAAAGTGGTTTCGCCGTCGATTTCAACCATTGCTCAACCCGGATTCGAAATGGGGCAAAAAGCAGCAGAACTGATCATCCGGAAAATAGAGAACAAGGAACAGACTTTCCAGACCATTACTCTTCCAACTGAACTGATTATCAGGGAATCATCGTATCGAAAAGGGTATGGATTATAATCATGCGACCGTGGTGATATGCTCGTGATCATGGGTATTTGCCAAACTATCTTTACAAATGGCCAAGTATACAATTTCAGCAATGTCGTGCACAGGCAGTTTATTACTTTTAGCGAATGTTTTTTTACATAGCGGACAAGCAGTTATCAGCATCTCCGGTTTATAAGTCATATATTCATCTAATGCCTTGTTGGTTATCTCATTGCGTTCATTCATTTGAATCTTTACATTAGCCAAACTTCCACCGCAACAGAATGCCGATTCTTTCTCATTCTTATTCGGAATCAAATCCACATATTCGTCAAGTAACAACCGTGGCTGATGGTATATTCCACTTCCACGCCCCAGTTCGCAAGGATCGTGATAAACCGCTTTAATTGGCATTTTTAGCATCGGAATTCGATTTTCAGCCATCAGTTCAAGCAGGTATTCCGAATGATGTTGAACGGTGATACCCGCCATTGCGTAATCTTCATTGAAAACCTTGTAACATATCGGGCAGGAAACGACCAGTTTTTTTGCTCCTGATGACAATATCCGATCGCGGTTGTGTGTAATCAGTTTTTTTGCAGCTTCGAATTGCCCGACCTGCATGAGCGGACGACCACAGCAAGCCGTTTTTTCCTCGTCCATAAACCAATATTTGACATCGGCAATCTTAAAAATTTCTCGCATCGACTTGATGATGGATGGAGTCAAATGCGTCATACAACCGGCAAAATAGATTACTTCGGTTTGCGGACTGACTGCAACCTTGCCATTTTTCAGATAGTCGTACGAAGAGTTATATTCTTTGGTCGATTCAATGCGCTGTGTAATGCGTAAGTTATTTAATTCCAGACCGACAGGACAGTCAGGCTGGCATCTACCACAAAGCAGGCAATTGAAGAGTTTTTCGTCGGAAAGGTTCCTGTTTCGGATGTGTTTCAGCACATAAACCGACTGAGTATCTTTGATTGCGGTGTGTGTCATTTGGCAACTGTCGAGGCAGATTCCGCAGCGAGAACATGAATAAACCTGAATCCTCGAAAAACCGCCGATCCGTTTCTTTACCCGAATGCCATAGTTCCGGAGAAAAATCAAAATTACTTCAACCGGAATATGCATGTATCTTGAAACAGGCAATGCCAGGAAAAACAAAGCTAATGATCCTGAATACGCCCACCACAAAGGCATTTCGAGCGATTGAACGGGTAGGAGTATAGCTAGCAAATTCCCGGTTGTTTGACTGAAAATGCTTCCATTCTGATGAATTCCCGCCGAAACACTTTCGGCCATAAATCGAAGCGGAAAAATGAGCCAGAGTGCGCTGAGTGCAATACGATCACCTGCTTTCAGTTTGGTCGTTTTTTTCATCCCAAACAAACTGCGGTTGATTCGTTTATAATAAGCAAGCAGTACTCCTGAAAGCACAAAAATCAGCAATAGATCCATGGTAGCGGCCAATATCTTTCCTGAAAGTGTTACTTCAGGTTCAGTAACAAAGTATCTGAAAAAGACGGCTTTATAGGCCGGAACGGAAAGACTTTTATAATGGACAACAGCTTCGATGTGACCTACAACGATGAGCAAAAACCAGCCAAATGCCAGGCTCATGTGCATGTATCCCAAAACCGGATTTTTGCGGAATATTTTGCGGTGGAGTAGCGATTCCATAAAGATTTCGCGGATAGCCAGCAGGCTCTTCCGGGTAAAAATGCTATGTACAATCCGGCTTTTATCAATACGAGAGAGGCTTGAAATCCAGATTCCGATAATGATAATCAGAAAACTGGAAATAAATAACAATCCGATTGTAAATGGCCAAATGAATGATGAAGATTCCATTATTTCAAGGAATTTCAGGTTTAAATTTTACGATGCCTTTTTTAATGAGCATGATCACATTCCGGATATTGATTCCACGAGGACAAACCAGCAAACATTTGCCGCAGAGCATACATTTTTGGATTTCCGATTCGAGTTCGATGGTTTCACCCCGACGAAGCGACAGACTAATTCGCCGAACATTGAAACTTACTAAATCGTTGGCGCTACAAGTGGCAGTGCATCCTCCGCACGAAAGGCAGACTTTAAACGAAGGTTCCATTTCAAGAACATCGTTCAGCAATCGCCCGTCGAATTGATCGTAATCAATCGTACGCTGTTTAATCACCGTGTAGCCAAATTCTTTCATTCGTTTATGTTGAGGTGTGTCAATAAATTGATTTTTTACTTTCCAAACTCCCTTCCCTATTTTGGGGAAGGGTTGGGGATGGGGCTTTTTCTGTTTTTTAAATAGTTATTAACTTCCTGTGCTGCCGACCGTGCATGAGAAATGGTATCGTTTACCGACATCGGTGCAGTGCAGCTTCCGGCCAGAAAAATTCCCTCTTTCGACGATAAATTCGAAAAGAGAAAGGAATCATTCGTTTTCAGAAAACCAGACTCTTCGCAAGCAATTACGCAGCTTAATGCTGCTTCAGTAGTGCCTTTTCCGGCTTCCATACCTACGAGCAGAACCAGCAAATCGACATTCATTTTAAGCGGGCGACCCGAAAGTGTATCTTCAGCCTTAATCAGCAAACTTTTATCGATTTTTTCAGAAGCCTCAGATAAGCGTCCGCGAATAAACTGGATATCGTATTTTTCCTGAGCCTCGCGATACAATTCTTCGAAGTGCTTTCCATACATGCGCAAATCCATGTAAAAGCAGAAAATTTCGGCTTCGGGCAAACGCTTTTTGAGTTCGATGGCTTGTTTTACACCGGTTATGCAGCACACTTTTGAGCAATAATGGTTGCCCGATTTTTCGTCGCGCGAACCTACACAGTGAACAAAAGCTATACGTTTCGGATTTTTCCCGGCAGCTACGGTGAGGTCTCCTTCAGGTTTGAGCAATTGTTCCAGATCGGCCGAAGTGACGACATGATCGTATATTTTATATCCATATTCTTCTTTCCGTTGGGCGTCAAAAATTTCGTATCCGCTTGCCACAACAATCGCATCAGCTTCCAGCTTTTGTCCTCCGGAAGTTTTTAGATTGAATTTATTGTGGTTTCGGTCGAGAGACTTTACTTTGGTCCGAAGCAAAATTGAAAAGTCTTTTTCCTGACATTTATCGAAAAGGGCACTTTTGATCTTGTCAACAGGAGTAAAATCAGGGAAGAGATACGACCATTGATTCAGTTTTCCACCCAATTGAGACTCTTTCTCGATCAGAGTAACCCAATGACCGGCATCGGTCAGGGCGCAGGCCGTTTCCATTCCGGCAATTCCACCTCCTATAATTGCAATGTGTTTCACGAAATCAGTTCCAGGTTTAAAGTTTCGACTTCGACAAGCTCAGTCACCGGCGAATAAATCATATTGCCTGATCTGGAACTTGCCCGATGTTTTTTATTTCTTAATACTTATTTCTTTTTCCTTGTTCGATATTGGATATTGATTATTGGACATTGTAATTTCCAATTTTCCAATTTTCAAATTGTCGAATTTTCAAATCATCTAATTTCAGCACCCACAACCCACCATCATGGGCTTTCCGATGATTTTTCCATCGTTTCCGGCGTATTTTAACTCAGGATCAAATTCAATTCCCATTTTGTTGAGCAAGGGTTCAACATTGGTCTGGTGCATTTGCATACCCATGTCCCACGGATTGTAGCCCAGTACCAAACCCGCCATTTCTTCATAGGTCAGAACCGGAATTCCCTGTCCGTTCTCGCCGTAGGTTTTGCCTTCCATCTCTTCGATTACATATTGCCAACGGTCGAGGAACATGGGACACCCCGGGCAGTTGCTCACAATGGCATCGGGCCGGTAGGGTTCCATCGATTCAAATTTCTTCTTCGAATTCGAAACCGAATAGCCCCGGTTCGACATCACCAGATATTGCCTGAATCCAAATCCACAACAATGCCGGCGTTCAGGATAATCAATCACTTCGCCGCCCCACGATTCAATCATTCCAACTAAAACATGCGGAAATTCTGCACCACCAACGCCTTTTCCGGGGAACATTTTGGAATAATGACAACCAATGTGCTCCACAATTTTCAGCGGTTTTCCGGTTTGTTGATTGATGAGAGAATATTTCTTTTTCGTGGCAATATCTTCCCTGAATTTATAGACGATATCGCTGGCATGAGCCACGTTTTGAGGTACTTCAAACTCTCGTCCGGTTGCTTTCCGGAGAAAGTTCCGGATCTTTTCCAGTTCAGCAGGAAACTCTTTCCAGGTTTCGATGATTTCGTTGTAAATGCCAAATGAGGTGATGCACGAAACGGCAAGATTCTGGTAACCGGCTTCGGTCATCAGCGCAAACTGGCGTGCCACAATAGTTTGAATGGTTTCGAAAGGCACCACATCAGAATGGTATCCGATTCCGGAGCAGGTGGTGTGATGCGGATTTTCGAAGATATCCTTATTCAGTTCTTTCCGGAGTATTTTAAGAAAAGTTTGTTCCGAACCGGGGAAAAAGTTCTGACGAATGCAACTGCGCACATAAAAATAATGATCGTCAGCTATTTCCTTCTGATAATCCTGCCAGATTTTTATTTTGCCTTCGTTTTTCATTTATTGCCGGTTGTGTTTTCCATTGTTGGTGGTGAAAATGTGATTGATGTAGTCGGAATAATTATCCCCACTTTCTTCGAATCCCATTTCTTTGGCTTTTTGTTTCGAGAAATGTTCAATTTGTTCAAAGCGCTCAAGTCCGCCGGTAATGTCAAAAATCTGATGAATTTCGTCGAGCGATTCCTGAGGTATTTTGCGCAATGCGCCAACACCTTCGCCATTGTAGTTGGCTCCAACGCGCTCATAAACGTCCTTTCTGTTTTCGTAAATCCATTCGCCAACCGGACCCAGTTCGGGATGCAATTCGGGAACCAGATTTTCAGGCAGAATGCAATATCCTTTATTGACGATATTTTCGCCTACAACCCGTTTGATGGCCAGTTGCTGCCTGCCTTTTTCTGATTCGGTAAAAAAACCAAGTTCCTGAGATAGCGATCGTAAAGCCATAATGATCAATCCTGGAGTATTTCCGCGCGGGCAGCGGGTTTTGCACGACATACATTCGCCACAATACCAAATTACGTCGCTTTTCAGCAATTCTTCAATTCTGGATTCATCCTTGGATTGTACAATTCCGGCAATCATTCGCGGATCGTAGTCGTAGAACTCGGCAGCCGGACAAATGGCAGTGCAAACCCCGCAATTCATGCACGATTTAAGGCCTTCGGCAAGCCGGATATCTTGGGTGAGTTTCTGATAAAGCTCCATCTTTGGTTTTCGGGGATTAACAAAGCAAATGTAGTTTTTCAAATTTTCAGCCAGTTCAGTCTAAAATCGTATTTTGGTATAGGCATTTGTGCGTATATTCAAACTAAATCTATGATGGAATTACCTATTTAATCTGTTCGAAGAAATGATTTGGTAGATCAGAACTGATGATTCATGCCTTTGAATTCGCCTGAAACTGTAGTTTAGCATTTTAATAACTTTTATTTTTATCTTTGCTGAAAGCGATGATTTTTACAAATTCTAATGATATGAAAACGATAACTATTGATATCATAAACGATAAGGCGATCCAACTATTGAAAGATTTAGAATCCCTTCAGCTTATTCGATTGAGAAGTGAGAAATCAATAGAAACAGAGAATATAACCAATTGGGCAGCTAAATACAAGGGAGCAATGCAAAAACAACCTTTGATTGAAATTGACAGTCAATTAAATGACCTTCGTAACTCATGGGAATAAAATATCTTTGGGATACCAATACAGCCATATATTATCTTCAATAGCAGTTTCCAACTTCATCTGAAATATTTATTGATGAAATACTGAAAGAACAATCACCTGTAATTTCTGCCATTTCTGAAATTGAGTTGTTGTGCTGGAAGACGGCCAGAGAAAATGACATGAAAATATTGCATGATTTTATAAATGATTCTTTGGTAATTGAACTTGAGCAATCAATTAAAATTAAAACTGCTGAGATTCGCAAAAAACACAGTATCAAGCTTCCTGATGCTATTATTGCAGCGACTGCTTTAGTGTATAATCTCATTCTGATTACCCGCAATATCGAAGACTTTAAAAGTATTTCAGGTTTGAGTACCATAAATCCTTGGGAAAAGTAGAGTTTTGATTTATGAGATTGTTTATCTCTTCTAAAAACGCAATTTAAATCCATGAAATCATTTCAAGCTTTCGAATTCGCCTGAAACGGCATTTTTGCCATTTTTTCTATCACAAGGCTCTGAAATCCGAATTCTTAAGATTCGTTCGAGATTCTAACGGCAATAATTTTTATCTTTGCTTTGATTAGAAGTAAATTCACAAAATAGTTAAACGATGAAACTTCAGGTTATTCAAAATAGTAGCGGTAAAGCCATTGGTGTTTTTATCCCAATAAATTCATGGAATAAACTCAAAAAACGATATAAGGGTTTAGAGGAATTAGAGTCTCTTGAGCCTTCAAAAGAGCAAATATTGCTAGAGCTTAAAGATGCTGTAATCGAGCTGAAATTAATTGAACAGGGTAA
>JBBQMW010000098.1:0-14016 GCA_038329265.1 Bacteroidales bacterium
GAACAGGCCGTTTAAAGCTTGTTGCAACAGGTAATCTTCGAGTTTTACATCCACAGTTTTGAAACCTGCGATTTTTCCCACTGTTGAACCCGCCAATTTGTTCCAGTTGGTGGTAAGTTCGTTCCACGATTGTTGCGTCGAAATTCCGGCAACCAGGTTTTTATTCAACGATTCGCGTACTTTGGGGCGGTAAAGTTCGGCAAGTTGCTGCGATGTTTTTTGCCTGAAATAGCTGGTGGCGGCATTGTCCGGCCCACGCAAAATCTGGAGTCCATCGGCAAAAGTCATTTCTCGAACGCTGTTTACGAAAATAGGTTTTGCCTCTTTTGCAGCATCTTCAGCAGCCCGGTTGATCCGTACAATTACATCGTCAACAAGCTTTGCTCCACCCGGAACTTTTGAAATATTGTCGATAATTGTTTTTGCTTCAGGGGGAAGTAAAATTTTTACTGCCTGATCTTTCAGATAACCGTCAACAGCCGATAACCGTTTCACAGAACTGTCGGCGCCTACCAAAAGCGCCTCCTTCAATCCTGCAATAATTTCGGTATTCGACAACGGTAAATTCTGATTGGCTGCCGATTGTGCGATTTGGGTGAGTTCGGCACACGAAGTCATTGAGAACAAAGTGAAGAACATGGCAATGATTTTTATTTTTTGCATGGTAAAGATTGAATGTTTGATGGTCAAATGGTTAAATTGTTTTGTGGTCAAATGGTTGATTTGTAAATTGTTAACTAGTAAATCGTTTCACCTTTGCCTTTGTTTGCGGCTCAATTCCCCTCCTTTGGAGGGATTAGGGGCGGCCTTTAACCCAAACAGTCCGTCGATTAGGTCTTTGCGGTTCAAACGGAGCAGTTCGCTTTTTATTTCCTGTTGATTTTCGCGCTGATACCAGAAAAAATACTTGCGTTGTGCCAGTTTTTCCTTCTGATTCTTGGCCGTAAATACCTTTTGCATGGTGTATGGATGATAACCTGTGTAATAAATTACAGTAGCCAATGTCATTGGTGTGGGAGTGAAATCCTGAATCTGTTCCAATTTAAAATCGAGATTTTTTGTTTCTACAGCCAAATTGGCCATGTCCACATTTTCGCAGCCGGGATGGCTTGAAATGAAATATGGAATCAGTTGCTGGTTCAAACCTTCTTCCTTGTTGATCTCGTGAAACACCTTGTTCAGCTTGTGAAACAATTTGAATGATGGTTTACGCATCAGGTCAAGAACCTGATCAGAAGTGTGTTCAGGAGCAACTTTAAGCCTGCCGGAGACGTGGTGTTTGATGACTTCGCGCAGATACTCCATATTATTTTTATTCACCTGCGGATCGCTGGTTTCCTTCAAAATCATGTCGTAACGAATTCCGCTGCCGATAAAAGCTTTTTTAACATCAGGATGTGCACGTACTTTTTTGTACAAATCGAGCATTGGTTTGTGGTCGATATTCAGGTTTTTGCACACATCAGGAAAAACACAGGACGGACGTTTGCATTTGTTGCAAATTTCCTGATGAATGCCTTTCATTTTGTACATATTGGCCGATGGGCCGCCCAAGTCTGAAATGTATCCTTTAAAATCGGGCATCAGCACGAGTTTGTCAACTTCTTTTAGGATTGATTCTTCGGAGCGGCTGGAAATAAATTTACCCTGGTGTGCTGAAATGGTGCAAAAAGTACATCCACCAAAACATCCACGGTGAATATTTACCGAATGGCGAATCATGTTATAAGCCGGAATTTCTTCCTTGTTTTTATAGCGGGGATGTGGCAAACGGGTGAACGGAAGATCATAAAAACGGTCGATTTCCTTTTCTTCCAAAGGTGGCCATGGCGGATTAATAATTACCTGTTGGTTGCCAACTTCCTGAGTAAGTACATTTGCTTCAACCTTGTTCGACTCTTCCTCGATGTGCATGAAATTCTTAGCATATTTTTTCTTGTCTTCCAGGCATTCTTCCATGGAATAAAGCTTTACGGTATTCCATTTCTTATTGGTCACATAGTCGCCTTCTTTCGGAACAAGAAAAGCGGTTTGTGGAATATTGGTCAATTTACGGTAGTCGATACCTTTTTGTATTAGTTTAGTGTACTCCAGAATTGACTTTTCGCCCATGCCATAAAATAGCATATCAGCTCTGGAGTCAACCAAAATCGAAGGTTTTAGTTTGTCGCTCCAATAATCGTAATGCGTTACCCGGCGGAGAGAGGCTTCAATTCCACCAACCACCAAAGGCACATCAGGATATAAATCTTTCAGGATATTGCAATAAACTGTGGCAGCATAATCCGGGCGTTGGCCTTGCCTGCCGCCGGGAGTGTAGGCATCGTTCGATCGTTTGCGTTTGTTCGCTGTGTAATGATTTACCATCGAATCCATGTTTCCTGAAGTTACCGCGAAATAAAGATTGGGTTTGCCCAGTTTTTTGAAATCACGTAAATCATCTTGCCAGTTGGGCTGAGGGACAATGGCGACCCGGAGACCTTCAGCTTCGAGAATTCGTCCAATTACTGCCGCACCAAACGATGGGTGATCGACATAGGCGTCGCCGGTAAAAAAAATCACGTCGACACTGTCCCAACCTCTGGATTCGACCTCTTTTGCGGTGGTAGGTAACCACTGATTGCTGTCGTATTTTTGATAAAGTATGTTCAATTTTTAAATTTTAATGCGAATTAAGCTATTTCAACTACAAATGACCGAAAAAAATGTTCATTTTTAAAAATTCTTTTCAATATCAAACAGGTTTGATGGCGTGGGGAATTTAGATATTGCATCTACGTCAGTTTTAAGTAAAAACAAATATTCACTTTAGTAATGGAACTATTTAAACCCAAAGACCTCCTGAAAGCCAATCCCAAACTGAGTTTTACTGGTGGTGAACATTTTGCCCGATTCCTTATGCTGTTGCTTCGCTTTGACAAATTGAACAAGGTTTATAATCAGATTGGCGATAAAAATGGTCGGGAGTTTATTGAAGAATTAATCAAGCTCCTGAAAATAAATTTTGTTTTTGACGATGAGGAATTGCAGAAACGAATCCCGAAATCAGGATCAGCAATCGTTGTTTGCAATCATCCTTTTGGTGGGCTTGAAAGTATTTTACTGATTCATGTTCTAAGTCAGGTAAGGCCTGATATCAAGATTATTTCCAATCAGTTACTACAGAAAATTGATCCTATCAGGGAATTCTTTTTTGAAGAAGATCCTTTCGACAAAAAGACCGATCATGTTTCGGTACATGCTGCTATGGAAAAAGTTACGAAACATCTTGCCCAGGGCGGATTGTTGTGTTTATTTCCGGCTGGTGCCGTATCACAATTTGATGCCATGCAAGTTCTTTTGGATAAGCAATGGAATTATTCCACTCTAAAATTTATAAAACAGCAAAAGGTACCTGTTGTTCCTATTCATTTTCAGGGAAATAACAGTCGTTTATTCTACATGATGCGCAATATTCATCCTTCATTGACTGATCTGAAACTTCCAACAGAAATTCTTTACCATCAGAAAAAGCCGGTAAAAATCAGGATCGGAAAACCTATTTCTGTAGGTTATCAGGAACAATTTTCTGATACTTATCAGTATGGCAGATATTTAAGGGCTAAGACTTATCTTTTAAGTTCAAAGATTGAAGTCAAGAAATTCTTCAATGCTTCGTTGAAACGTCAGCGACGAATTGAACCTGTTATTGAGCCTGTTGCTCATGAAAAGATCATGGTAGAATTGAATGACCTCACTGCTGATTTCTTGCTGTTTCGTTTGAAGAATTACACGGTATATTGCGCTCCTTCAGGACGAATACCGAACATTTTAACAGAAATTGGTCGACTTCGCGAGGTAACTTTCAGGCAGGTTGGTGAGGGAACTAACCGCAGTATTGATCTGGATGAATTTGATTTGTATTATCATCAATTGTTTATTTGGGATGCTGAAGAAGAGAAGATTGTAGGAGCCTACCGGATTGGGAAAGGTGCTGAAATTATGCACAAGTATGGCGTTCGTGGTTTTTATATTCAGAGCTTATTCAGGATAAAAGATGAGCTGAGCGATATGTTGAGCCAATCAATGGAGTTGGGGCGCTCTTTTGTGGTGAAAGAATATCAGCGTAAGCCAATGCCCTTATTTCTTCTTTGGAAGGGAATCCTTTATTTTATCCTTAAAAATCCTGAATACCGCTATCTCATTGGGCCGGTAAGTGTTAGCGACGATTATTCAAAAAACTCGAAAGAGATGATTATCAAATTTATAATGGCCCATCATTTTGATTGGAATCTGGCCCGAAGTATAACTCCACGTAATTCATATAAATTTAAAACCGAAGACCAGAATTTGAATGTGATGATGCAAACGATGGATAATGATATTAATACGCTCGATAAATTTATTGGCGATGTGGATGAGATGAATTCGGGATTGCCTGTTCTGCTCAAAAAATACATCAAATTGAACGCAAAAATTATCGGATTCAATGTCGATCCGTTGTTTAATAACTGTTTGGATGGATTGATTGCGCTCGATTTATTTGCCATTCCGCCTGGCACGATTGAATCGTTGTCGAAAGAAGCCAACGATGGCTCAATTTTACAGCAGTATTATTCGAATCTGGAGAAAAACGGACGATCAAAAAACCTTATTTCCTGAAAACTCCGATTAACTTTCGAACATGTTCTTTTTTGCGACAATCAAAAACAAAACTTCACTGATAATGGTTTTAACAGACGTCATTCAGTTCACTGTACGACAATATTTTACTCAATAAAAACGATTTATGAAGACAAGTATATTTTGGATAATTGGACTTATTTTATTGATTTCGTGTCAGTTAAAAACAAAAAGACAATTGTTCCGGATGTGGAAAATGCCGGATTAAAATTACCTGAAGGATTTTCAGCTTCGATTTTTGCAGATGGTAAAAAGTCCTCGTGATGCAAAGCATCGCCCATGCGGTTTGGCGCAAGGATCTGATGGTGCCTTGTTTGTTTCGGATGATGTTGAAGGCAGGATTTACCAGATTCGATTTGACAAACAGCAATAGTTACGGCAAATAGTGCTATCTTGATCCTCAAAATTTTAATCAAATGTTATGGGAAGAATATTTAACTCGTTGATATATAGTTCTATTTTGTTGTTATTTATGATTTCGTGCCAGAATAATCCCGAAACAAAAAAAGTAAAACCTTTAAATGCAGACCAACTGGCGAATGAAATTAGTAAAAATTTACCTGCGAAATCAGATGAAAAAGTACATCCGGGTAAAGCTGTTTATACCCAATATTGTTTGACCTGCCATCAGGCCGATGGTTCAGGAGTTCCCAATATGCATCCGCCACTTGGTCCCGGAACCTGGGTTGAGAAAGAACCTCAGGAATTGATTGCCATTATGATGAAAGGCCTGAGTGGCAAAATTGAAGTGAATGGTGAAGTTTATAAAAATTTCATGCCGTCGCACGCCAAACTTACTGATGAAGAAATTGCAGATGTTTTAACATACGTTCGCACCTCTTTTGGAAATAATCTTTCACCGGTTTCAGCCGATTTGGTAAAAAAAGTGAGAAGTGGGAGATAAGATTGGAGAAGTTACAAAAAGTAAAAGGCAAGTGTCGGAAGTTGACATTTGCCTTTTTTAATGAAACTGTTTAATGCAATTTATAAAATGTAAGTTTTTTTTCTCTGACTGCAAGGCAATATTGATGTTTCTCGATAAGCATTTTTTTTTCATCTTCCGTCAAAGCTTCGTAGTAAGCTATTTTTTCTTTTGAAGGTAGCCGACGTAATTTTTTATAGACACACGCATTTAACTCGCTTTCTACAGGGCATTTAAAAATTAATCCGAAATAGTTTGAATAGCATTTTTCCATATTCCCGGCATTCTTTGTCAAACTAAATTTAATGTATTATTTTATCCTTCAAATTCGAAAAAGGTAACCCTGTAAAACCTGATATTTTAAAGTTTCAAGTTTGAGAAGCCTTTGGCATATTTTTATATTTTTGCAGAAGTTTTATAAAAACGAAATTCTTATAAATAGATATGTTTGAGAATCTGAATGAAAAACTGGAACGGTCGTTTAAACTTCTAAAGGGTCAGGGGAAAATAACCGAAATTAATATTGCAGAAACCTTAAAAGAGGTTCGACGCGCTTTACTCGATGCCGACGTCAATTTTAAAATAGCCAAGTCGTTCACTGAGAATGTCCGGAAAAAGGCACTGGGTTTAGATGTTTTAAACTCGATTAAGCCGGGTCAGTTGATGGTGAAAATCGTTCACGATGAGTTGGCCGAATTGATGGGAGGAAAATCAGTTGATATCAATTTAAAGGGAAACCCATCCGTCATTTTGATCGCTGGTCTGCAAGGCTCCGGAAAAACTACTTTTGCTGGCAAGCTTGCCAAGCTGCTGAAAAGCAAAAAGGGAAAACATCCTTTGCTGGTAGCATGTGATGTATATCGCCCTGCAGCTATCGAGCAGTTAAAAATTCTCGGTCAGCAAATTAATGTGCCTGTTTATACTGAAGATGGTAACCGGAATCCGGTGAAGATTGCGCTGGAGGCTATTCGTCAGGCAAAAATGCAGGGCAACGATGTGGTGATAATCGATACTGCCGGTCGTTTAGCGATCGATCAGGAAATGATGAACGAAATCAGCGCGGTAAAAGACGCCGTTAAACCACACGAAATTCTGTTCGTTGTCGATTCAATGACGGGGCAGGATGCTGTAAATACTGCCAAAGAATTTAATGACCGTCTCGACTTTGACGGTGTTGTGCTGACTAAATTAGACGGAGATACCCGCGGTGGTGCTGCCCTTTCGATACGTTCTGTCGTTGACAAACCTATTAAATATGTGGGAACCGGAGAAAAGCTCGAAGCACTCGATATTTTCTATCCTGAACGTATGGCCGACCGTATTTTAGGCATGGGCGATATTGTTTCGCTGGTTGAAAAAGCTCAGGAGCAATTTGATGAGGTTGAAGCACGTAAACTTCAGCAAAAACTTGCTAAAAATCTGTTCAGCTTTAACGACTTCCTGAAACAAATTCAGCAGATCAAAAAAATGGGTAACCTGAAAGATTTGGCAGGAATGATTCCCGGAATGGGAAAAGCCCTGAAAGATGTTCAGATTGAGGACGATGCTTTTAAACACATTGAAGCCATTATTTATTCGATGACCAATGCCGAAAGGGAGGACCCAAGTATTTTAACAGGTTCGCGTCGAAAAAGAATTGCTGATGGTTCGGGAACAAACATTCAGGAAGTAAACCGCCTGATCAAACAATTTGCTGAGACCCGTAAAATGATGAAAGTCGTTTCACAAGGGAATAACATGAAGCGGATGGTGGGCAATATGGGCAAAGCAAGATAATTGATAAACAGATTGATATGATTTTAATAGACGGGAAAAAAATAGCTGACGAAATAAAAAAGGAAATCGCTGAAGACGTTCTGAAAATTGTTGCATCAGGAAAACGGGCACCGCATTTAGCTGCTGTTTTAGTTGGACACGACGGAGGTAGCGAAACCTATGTTGCTTTTAAAATTAAAGATTGCGAAGAAGTTGGGTTTCGTTCATCGCTCATTCGTTTCGAAGATGATGTGACTGAAAACGAATTACTTGCAAAGGTTCATGAATTGAATCAGGATCCTGATTTGGATGGATTTATTGTACAGCTTCCGCTACCCAAACACATTTCAGAGCAAAAGGTTATTGAAGCCATCGATGCCCGAAAAGATGTGGATGGTTTTCATCCTGAAAATGTTGGTCGCCTTGTTCTTGGTATGCCAGCATTTTTATCGGCAACTCCTTTCGGAATTGTAGAACTTCTTAAAAGATATCAAATACCAACTTCAGGTAAAAATTGTGTCATCGTAGGACGGAGCAATATTGTTGGCCGGCCACTAAGTATTCTGATGTCGCAAAAAGCAGTAAATGCAACAGTTACAGTTGCTCATAGTCAAACTAAAGATCTTGAAAAAGTTTGTGCTGAAGCCGATATTCTTATCGCAGCATTGGGCTCTCCTGAATTTATAAAAGCCAACATGGTGAAAGAAGGTGCTGTGGTTATTGATGTTGGAACAACCCGGGTAAATGCGCCGGAAACCAAATCAGGATGGCGTTTGAAAGGCGATGTGAAATTTGATGAAGTGGCTCCAAAATGTTCTTATATAACTCCTGTTCCGGGAGGCGTTGGCCCTATGACTCGTGTTTCGCTGCTTCAGAATACTTTGCTGGCGGCAAAAAGATACAATTGAAAAATATGAAATGATAGTAAAAGGCACAGTTTTGTGCCTTTTTTTGTTAAAATTAAAATTGAATTAGAATGAAAAAGTACTTGAAGAATAGTTTCTTAAAGATTGGTGTTTTGACATCTGTACTGATTGTTCAGGCTTGCAGCACAGTGCCTCTGATTGGGCGTAAACAAGTTAGCCTTTTGCCAGAATCGAGCATGGTTGCAATGAGCTTAACCAACTATGACCAGTTCATTAAAGAAAATAAGTTATCAACCAATAAAGAGCAAATTGATATCGTTAAACGGGTTGGTGCCAGAATGTCGGTAGCCGTTGAGAAATATTTGAGGGAAAATGGATTTCAGGATCGTATTGCCGATTTTAAATGGGAGTTTAATTTAGTCGAAAGTAAAGATGTAAACGCCTGGTGTATGCCGGGAGGCAAAGTCGTTTTTTATACCGGAATTATGCCGTTAACCAAGAATGATGCAGGTGTGGCAGTAGTAATGGGGCACGAAATCGGTCATGCAGTGGCACGCCATGGAAATGAACGGATGAGCCATCAAATGGCTGTTCAGTTTGGTGGGATAGCACTTTCGGAAGCTACTAAAACTAAACCTGAAGAAACTCAGGCTTTATTTCAGTCGGCATATGGTTTGGGAGCACAATATGGATTCATGTTACCTTATTCGCGCTTGCATGAATATGAAGGAGATAAATTAAGTCTTATTTTTATGGCAATGGCAGGTTTCGATCCGAAAGAAGCTATTGGGTTCTGGGAGCGAATGGCTGCTAATTCAGGGCCAAAACAACCTGAATTTTTGAGTACCCATCCAGTAGAAGAAAATAGAATTGAAGCAATTAAACAATTTTTACCAGAGGCTATGAAATTCTATATTGGAAAGTAAAAGTTCCGTAATAATATTATTTTTCATCTTTTTATAAGTTATGTTAGCGTGTTTGTTAACATTTTTGAATTATATCCATTTTTTTTATTTATTTTTGAGAAACGAAGAATGAATCAACCCAAATTAAAGAAAAATGGAAGATTTTGAAAAGAATGAGGATCATTTAGAGAATGACAGCAAATTCAGGGAAGAAATTTACTCAAAAGCAGTCAGGGCAGGGAAAAGAACCTATTTTTTTGATGTTAAATCGACAAGAAGAGATGAGTTGTATCTGACAATTACCGAAAGTAAAAAACGGTTCGAACAGGATGGGAATTTTCATTTCGAGAAACACAAAATTTTTCTGTACAAAGAGGACTTTGATAAATTTGCCGAAGGATTGCAGGAAGTGATCACATTTATTGACCAAAATCAAACTGACGATTACGAGGATGATTTCCAATATGAACAAATAGAAAGCAAGGAAGACAAAATTCTTGAAGAAGCAGGAGTGGATAAAGATTTTACAAAAATCGATTTCGAAGCATTATAAAATTGCAAGCATTTTAGTACTAAAATATAAATCAACCGGATTAATGTACACCTTGAAAAAACGTAATTGAATATTATGGAGCAGACAATTGCACAGAAGTGTGAATTATGTAACTTAAATGCACAATTGTGTAACACCTGCTTCTTAAAAACCACCTAGATTGCCGTTTATAATTAAAAATTAATTCAGTCAATTATATATAATTGAATCTAAAATTAAAAAGTTTTTGGTTAGGTGTCAGGATATATATATATATATATAGATAGATAGATATATAGATATTATGTTATATGAAAAAAACGGTCAAATTAGAAGTTATATTACTTCGTAAAAAGGAAGATGAATAAAAAATCAAAAATGGGTGTGAAAATTTCCGAAGCCGATATTATGAAGCTAATTCGTGAGATTAATGTATACAAAATAGAATTGGAAATGCAGAACGAAGAACTGGAACGTATAAAATCGGAAATCGGAGACTAAACTTATAGCTGAAAAATATAATGCATTGTATGAATTTGCACCATCTGGTTATTTTACACTTTCCGAAGGAGGTGAAATAATTGATTTCAATCGGGGGCAAAGATGCTCGGAAAAGAACATTCAAATATAAAAAGCAGCATTTTTGGTTTTTTTGTTACACATGACACCAAAAAACAAACAAAATGAAAAATAGAATTGCCCTAAAAATATCTCTAATATACTTTTTCATAGGTTCTCTTTGGATTCTTTTTTCTGATCAATTTATCCTTTCAAGAGCAGGATCTGGCAATTCGATTACTGTTTTGCAAACATACAAAGGTTGGTTTTTTATTGGTATAACTGCAATATTACTCTTCTTACTTATTAGAAAAGAGATAATAAGAAAATCTGAGATAGAGCAAAACCTTATTAAGGCAAAATTAAAAGCAGAGGAATCTGATCGTCTAAAATCTGCTTTTCTGTCAAATATGTCTCATGAAGTTCGTACACCATTAAATAGTATTATGGGGTTTTCTGAATTATTTAATGATGCAGATTATGATGAGGATCAGAAGAAAAAGTTTACACAGCATATTATCAGGAATGGCAATAAACTTTTATCCATTATCAGTGATATTCTTGATATCTCGAAGCTTGAATCCGGTGAAATAGAAATACGGAAAATCAAGATTAATGCTCAGAAGTTCATTTCAAATATGATGGAACAATTTTTATTGCAGACTGATCGGAACAAGCATAAACTAATAGTAACCTTTCCTAAAAATAGTGAGAATGTATTTGTTTTTGCTGATGTAGATAGACTTATGCAAGTATTTAATAATTTGGTTGCTAATGCTATTAAGTTTACTCCGAATGGCAGTATTGAAATTGGATATCAGCCAAAGGGTCAAATGGTGGAATTTTATGTCAAGGATACTGGAATCGGTATATCTGATGAATATCGGAATAAAATTTTTGAACGCTTTATGCAAGTGGAAGCTGATAGTACACGCAAATATGGTGGAAATGGCCTTGGATTAGCTATTTCGAAGAATCTGATTGAACAAATGGGTGGAGAAATTTGGGTTGAATCTACATGTGGTGAAGGCTCAACATTTTATTTTACCCTGCCCGCATTTAAAGGCAAAAAGATATAATATCTGGAATAGTTTATTACCTTACGGTTCTTTCTTTTAAAGTTGAATATGGAGAAAATTCTTGCAATTGATGATAATCTGGATAATCTGGAATATATATCTGAAATTCTAAAAGTAGATTTTCCGAATCATCAGGTTTTTTTGTCTCAATCGGGCATTGAGGGAATACAAATAGCAAAAAGGGAATTGCCGGATACTATTTTATTGGATATTCTTATGCCCGTTATGGATGGGTTTGAAGTATGCAACATTCTAAAAAGGAACGAATCAACCCGACATATTCCAGTCGTGTTTCTTTCAGCATTGAACGAAATGAGCTCCCGAATTAAGGGTTTAAATATCGGTGCCGATGCATATATATCAAAACCTTTTAACCGGGCAGAGTTTAAAGCACAGATAAACGTGATGCTACGAATAAAAATTGCTGAAGATTTATTAAGGAAGCGAAACGAAAACCTCGAAATTTTAATCAAGAAGCAAGCGGTCGAATTTAATAGTGCGGAGAATCGTTATCTTAAAGTAACTGAATATGCTCTCGAATATTTTTGGGAAGTTGATCGAAACAGGCGGTTTACCTATGTTAGTCCAGTAGTTGAACAAATTACAGGTTTTTCAATCGACGAGATTGTAGAAAAAAAATATCTTTTCGATTTCTGTGTTTATCATGAAAATACAGATTCGAAGGAATTTTTAATAACTGTTTTTGAACGGCATGAAAACCTAACTGGGAATGAAGTTCTGTATAAGCATAAAAATGGAAATAAAATATGGTTGTCAATAAGTGGTTTTCCATTTTTTGATGGTAATGGCAGTTTTGCCGGATATATAGGAGTAAATCAGGATATAACCAGAAGGAGAATTGCAGAAGAAAGAAACATTGAACATTCGGTCAAAATTATTGAATATCAGAAAAAACTAAAAAGGCTTTATTACGAACTAACCATAACTGAAGAAAAGGAAAGAAGAAAAATTGCTGAATATATACATGACGGTTTTGGGCAAACCATCTCAATTGCAGCACTCAAACTATCATTCATTTTAAGTGAGGAACTGTCGCCTAAGGTAAATAAAACGGTGCATGAGGCAGCTGAACTTTTGCGCAATGCCATAAGTGAGTCACGAACATTGGTTTATGACCTGTTCCATCCAATTTTATATGAATTTGGACTTGTTGCCGCAATCAAATGGAAACTTGAGCAAATCGGAAATAATTTTGGTATTAGAACTAATATTCGAGCGGAAGAAAAGACAGTAGTACTAAATCTGGACATTAGAATTCTAATTTTTCGCATGGTTAGCGAATTGCTGAATAATATTATTAAATACGCAGAAGCCGATTTAATTCTCGTAGAAATCACGAAGAAACCGGGTATTATCCTGATCAGCGTGATTGATAATGGAAAAGGCTTTGATTACACAGAGGAGAAAATTTTTTCAGAATTAGGTGGATTTGGCTTATTTAGTATCAACGAACGACTTGAAATTCTTCAAGGATCCATGAAAATCGATTCAGAATTATCGAAAGGTGCCAAAATTACGTTAACTATACCAATTTAAATTTGATAAAATGGCCATACAAATACTTATCACCGATGATCATCAGTTATTCAGAGTAGGAATTGCAAATTTGCTTTCCGCTTCGTCACAAATCGAAATTGTTGGTCAGGCCGAAAACGGACAGGTAGCTATCGAAATGGCTAAAAGACTTAAACCTGATATGGTGATTATGGATTTGACTCTGCCAGTAATTAATGGTGTTGATGCAACCCGGATCTTACATAGTGAGTTGCCAGAAACAAAGGTTCTGATACTTTCGATGCACGCCGAAAAAAAATACATCAAGGAAGCATTAGAAGCAGGAGCATATGGTTATTTGTTTAAAGATTGTACTTACGATCAACTGATTGAAGCCATCAATACAGTTAATTTAGGAAAAAAATATTTAAGCGACAAAATCACCGAAGTACTGATAGCCGATTATTTAAACAAGGAAGAAGTAATTACCGACAGCAATAGTCAGGAATTATCAGATAGGGAATCTGAGATATTAAAACTATTTGCAGAGGGAAGAACCACCCGCGAAATATCTGACAAACTTTTTATTAGTGTTAAAACAGTTGGTACACACAAACAAAATATCTTGGATAAATTGAATCTCAAATCGTCAGCCGATTTGATTAAGTATGCCATCAGGAAAGGTATAGTAAGTATTTGATAATCATATTCAGGCTTGCAAACACCCCGGACTTAAGTTTTAAGGTGAAGTATCTATAATATTAAGCTTTGATAAAGTCAAAATAACCTTTATCAGAGGCTATTTCAAATTTTTCCCGACCGATTTTACTTTTCTTCTCACAGGCTATTTGGCAAACAGATACGGGATTCCATTAATTGTTAAACTCGGGATTTGATCTCCAAACCCGAAAAGTGATTACCAAAAATAAGGTGCATTGGATTGGAATAAACATAGGGACTAAGCATTTCTGAAGTTTCCTTATCAGTTTTATTAACCTTGTAGTCAGAAAAAGTGTAAGTTTCAATCAGTTTTTTGTTCTCCTACTTCAGATTTTATTTCCAACGATTCAGCAAAATCCATCCTTAAAATCCGCAATAATGAAGCAATATTCAGTGCTTCGCTTATTGTTTTGATTCTACAACCAACACAACTTTGTATAAGTGAATTATGCGAAAATTTCAGTTCAAATACCCAGAAAGATTCATAATTGAAAATAGCATA
>JBBQMW010000099.1:0-13809 GCA_038329265.1 Bacteroidales bacterium
TCTTGCATTCCATCGAAGTACCTGCATAGCCAGTGGTATGACAACTTGCACATTCAACTGTAACATGCGATCCGGTCAACGGGAAGTTTGTTGTATTGTGGTTAAAAGTAGCTCCCAGCCAGTTGTTTGAATTGTGGCACAATTTACAATCAGTCGGGAACTTGGAAGTCACATGCCCTTTGGCATTGGTGTACTGTACCTGGTGACAGGTGATACATTCCGGCGCAGCAGAAGTTGTGTTTCCTTTGTGGCAGGAAGAGCACTGTACGACAGCGGCATGTCCTCCGGTCAAGGCAAATCCTGTTGTGGTGTGATTAAATGTTGATGGTTTCCAGTCAGTCATTGTATGACAGGTTTTGCACTCGACCGAAATTCCGGCAGCGGAGTGGCTTGGAACCTGAGCAGCAGTATATTTTACCTGATGACAAGATTTACATTCCATAGAAGTTCCGGCATATCCGGCAGTATGACAACTGATACAATCCACTGAAACATGCGATCCGGTTAAAGGGAAGTTCGTTGTATTATGGTTAAAAGTAGCACCAAGCCAGTTGTTTGAATTGTGACACAAGGTACAATCAGTCGGGAACTTGGAAGCCACATGTCCTTTGGCTTTGTTGTACTGAATCAGGTGACAGCTAATGCATTCAGTCTTTGCAGAAGTTGTATTCCCTTTGTGGCAGGATGAGCACTGCACAACAGCTGAATGACCGCCAGTCAATTCATAACCTGTAGTGCTGTGTTTGAAGCTTGAAGGTTGCCAGGCCGAACTTGTATGACAAGATTTACAATCAATCGAAATTCCGGCAGCAGTATGACTTGGCGTTTGAGCCTCAGTAAAGTTTTTTTGATGACAACTGTTGCATTCCATCGATGTTCCGGAGTAACCTTTGGTATGACAGTCAAGGCAATCTGCTTTGATGTGTGCACCTTTTAGCTCAAAATTTGTTGTGCTGTGATTAAATGAACCCGATTGGTCACCTTGAGGATGACATGAATAACAAGCTGTACTTTGATAAGAATAGCCATTCACATCACCATGTTTACCATTCATTTTCGATTGCGAGTGTTCGTGGCAATTCGTACAACTAAATGCCGTATAATTGTTGTTGGTGTGGCATTCAGTACAGCTATTCCATTCCCCTTTATGTTTTCCGGAGTAAATAGGGAAATACTGGGAATCGTGTTGTTTAAAATTGGCCGGATTCCATCCCGGATTTGTTGTGTGGCATTCTGCGCATGAAGTGGAAAATCCGGATGTCTTGTGGTTTGGATTTGTCGACGTATCATAATCTTTCTTGTGACATGAAGCACAATCGTTCGGTATTTTCTGATAACTCCCATTCTTATGACATTCAATACAACTGATACCGTGACCTCCGGTCAGAGGGAAAAAACTGTGTTCAAAATTGGAAGCTGTCCAGCTTACAGACTTTACGCCATGGCACTCGGTGCAATTGGTGGAGTATCCGGACTGCTGATGATTTGGACTTGTTGTAGCCTGATAGTCAGATTTATGGCAATCGATACATTCGATGCCCTGAGGCGGATATTTGTAATTTGAAGCAGATTTATGGCACGATGAACAATCGGCAACAGCATGATTTCCCAGTAACGGGAACCGGCTCAATTGGTGTATGGTTTTGGTATTTGTAATAATCCAGGCTTTTGTATTGTGACATTTTGCACAATCAGGCCCCAGCGTATTTTGATGTATATCGGTGTGGCAAGTAGCACATTCACTTTTTGCTTCCTGAAACTTAAGTGTTGTGTGACAGCTTTTGCAATCCACAATCTGATGCTGTCCGGTAAGCTCAAACCGGGTGGTTTTATGGTCGAACGACATTTTCTTCAGATTCACTTTCCAGTCTTCAGAACTGTGACAGGTGGCACAATCAGTTTTAAAACCATCGCCATGTGGAGATTGAGCAAAACTGTTCAGTGCGAACACGATAAATACTATTTTAAATGACAGTTTAAGCATTCCATTTTCGTGTTTTTGTATTGTATGAACGGCACTGATCCGGATTTATTTTTCAGGTGACATTTTTTGCATTCAACCTTTTGATGTCCTCCATCCAATTTAAATCGGGTGGTATTATGATTGAAGCGATCGGCCTTCCAGTTCTCAAATCCTCCGTGACAGGTGGTACACTCAATTGCAACATTCACAATAAACTGTTTCTGATGAACATCGGTATGGCAACTTTCGCAATTGGTTTTCAGTTCAAGAAATGCCTGTATGATCTGATCACCGGCGCCTTTTTTGAAATGGCAATCACGACAGGTTTTTTGTGCATGTTTCCCTTTTAATTCAAATTCGGTGGTTTTATGATCGAACGTAATCACATTCCAGGCAACTACATTGTGGCAATTCTCACATTTGCCTTCAGGAATGTATTTGTCTTTAATGTGGTTTTTATGAATATTCTCGTGACAGTTTATACATTGCTTCTCCGGAAGACTGAATTGCCAGTCTTTTTCTTTTTTATGACAGGCAATGCACGGCGTTGCCATGTGAGCACCCTCAACTTTGAAGCTGGTTTTATTATGGCGCTCAAGGGTATACGATGAACCTACAAATCCTTTGGTACTGTGGCAATCTTTACAATCGGACACGGCCGATTTCTTGGTGAATTGGCCTTTATGAAAATCCGTGTGGCAATCGGCGCATCGGTTATGCTTCAATGGAGCGGTTAAGCTGCCTTTGTGACATTTTTTACAATCAACGGTTACATGCTTATCTTCAAGCCTGAAGTTTGTTTTGTTGTGGTCGAATTTTTCTCCGCCTTTAAGTATTTTGAACGACTCTTCGCTATGGCACTCCACGCAATTTTGACCAAACTTATTTTCGTGTTTATCCTTGTGGCAGCTGACACACCCTTTTGCAAACTCAACACCTTTAAATTTCTGATAATCTTTGCCATTCAAAACTCCAATTTCATGACATTTTTTGCATTCAACCTGAATATGTTTTCCTTTTAATACGAATTTCGACTTGTTGTGGTCAAATTTATTCGCAGGTTTAAATGCCTCAAAAGTATGGCATTCGGTACAAGTTGTCGAAAGTGTTTTTTGATGTTTATCTTCATGACAGGTCAGACAAGTGGTGTTTAGACCAAGATAGGTCATCTTTTTCTTTTTGATCAGTGGATCGGTAATATTTTGTGTTTTATGGCAATCCTGGCATTTTTTCTCCTTGTGTTTTCCTTCCAGAGCCCAACCGGCGTCCTGATGATCAAATTTATCTTTATCCAGATGAACGATGTCGTATTTCCGACTGAGATGTTCGCTGTGACAGGTGATACAATTTTTTTTATCGACTTTTGATGAAGAATGGAATCCTTTTTTCTGATCAATCCTGACTTTTACCTCTTTGTGACAGGAAAGGCATTTTTGGTCTGAGACATGTTCTCCCAAATCGTGGCATTGCGTGCAATTCGATATTCCTTCCAGATGGGCATGAGGTTCTGAAAGCTCACCGGGAGAGATTTGTCCAAAAGCAGAAATCCCGAAGTGAAAAAAGAAAAGAGAAAAAATAAATACCAATAAAAACTTCATCATTTAGGCGTTAATTATGCTTTAGAATGGCTTCGCCAAATTTCTTTGTAATTGTAATACCTATTTTTTCAAGGAATTGAGTAGGGAGTTCACCTCCAGCAAAGATGTAGACTAAATCGTTTTCCAACTCAGTAACTTCGCCTGAAATTAAATCCTTGATTTTAACTTGATCTTCTTCAATCGATGTAATGCTGGTATTGAACCTGACTTCAATTCGGTTTTGAGTTATGGCTTCCTTTATTTTTAAATTGTTTCCTGACTTGATGCGTCCAAATGTTTCACCCCGGTAAGAAAGGGTAACCTTATTTTGATCGGTTAAAAGCAAAGCAGTTTCAATCGCAGAATCTCCACCGCCTACTACAACGATTTTCTTGTCTTTAATAAGCTCAGGCTCCAGTAAACGGTAGGCTACTTTACTGGTCATTTCTCCCGGAATATTTAATTTTCGCGGAGTTCCTCTTCGCCCGATGGCCAGTAATATTTTTTGGGCAGTATATTTTTCGTGTGCAGCAGTTTCAACCACAAATTTGTTCGTATCAAAAACAATACTTTCAACTTTTGACTGCTCTTTAATTACAACTTGATTTTTGCCCAACACATCAATCCATAAATTCAACAATTCCAACTTTGATGTTTCATTGAGTTTTATCTTTCCATAGAGCGGAATATCCATTGGAGAAGTCATCACTATTTTTGCCCTTGGAAAAGTAAAAACAGTGCCACCGAGTGAATCTTGTTCTAAAGTCAGCGCTGAAAGATTATACTTTTTGGCCGCCAGCGAAGCTGAAATACCTGCAGGTCCGGCGCCAATTATAATCAGATCGTAGTCAGCTTTGACCTGTTTATCGATTTTTTTTACAATATTCTCAACAGCCTGCCGGCCTTGTTCAACGGCATTCTTAATCAATCCCATACCTCCCATTTCACCGGCAATATATACTCCCGGAACATTTGTTTCGTAGGTTACATCTACATGAGGCAAATCAACTCCACGCTTTTCAGTTCCGATGCACAAAGTAATAGCCTGTGTCGGACATGCATGAAAACATGCACCGTGTCCAATGCATCTGGACGTGTTGATTGTAGTAGCCTTTCCATTTAGAATGCCAAGGATGTCGTGTTCGGGGCAAGCTGCAATGCAAGCGCCAGTCTGAATACATGAATTCACATCAACTACTGGATGTAATGAGACTGGCTCGTGCAATCCATCTTCTTTGGCTATTTTAATTTTTTCTTCAACGATTTTTGAATTTCGCTTTTGTTGGCGCAAATAAAAATAGGTGAACATCAAGAATAAGATAGCCACCATTGAATAGATGATAATATTTTCGACCAATACTTCCATAGTTACGTTTTAAAAAATCCAGTGAGCCCCAAAAGTGATGGTTACTATCACATGAATAATCATGATAACCAGCATAAGCAAAGCGAATGGCAAGTGCGCAACATGCCAATAACCAAATAGGTTTTTCATGGTAATCAACCGGTCGATTTTCCGGTTTAAACTAATCTCATTCTTAATTATTCGGATAACTTGTTTGCTGTTTTTTCTTGAAATATAGTTCTGCTTAAGTATCGATTTGACGTCTTTTATAATTCTGATTTCAAATTTAAACTTGGAAATACTCCTTTTAAGCATGGTACTGCCCAATCGGTCAGGTCTCTTTTTCACAGCCTGTAGAATCTCATTCGTAACTTCTTCGTCCATTTGAGAATCCACAATCAGCTTTTTATTTAGCTCATCTTTGACCTGATTTATTTCATTCAGGTTCATTTCACGTCCTTCTATGGTATGAGGAATTTGTAAATAGATGTATCGACCAATAACTCCACTGATAACAACTGCGACCATACTCCAGAAACTTACCGCAACCAGACCTCCAAATTTGAATGCTGTATGGTAAAGCACCAGCATTGGCCCCAGAGAGCATAAAAAAATATGAAACTCGAGCCAATACTTCAAAAGTCCTAAACGTGCCATTTTATGGATTCGTTTACGAAGCATATACGAAGCAACGCCAATAAGCATCATGAACGAACCAATAATCCCGAATCCGTGGCCTAAAATTCCACTGGGTTTAAGTGATTGGTGATCAGGATGAAAAAAACGATTTTCCAAGTCTAGCATGTAGTAGGAATAACCTTTTAAGGCCAGATAAGCTGAGGTAAGAACTGCAACTGAAATAAGAACACCTATATAAAAGGTATGAATCCGATTTGCTCCCATGGATGAAAATTTTATCGTCGCTAACACCAATCTCTCTCGTACGATAGGATGAAAGTACTAATTATTTCCTTTTTCAAGTTTTTTAACGATTCTTTTCATTAAAAAGTATCCCAATCAATAATGTTTCTTGATAAATATCTTTACAGTCAGGCATTAGAACTTCCAATCTAAAGCCGATAATATCACATGCAATTTCAAATCAGTCCTAAGAAAGTTGTAAAATGTTAAACGGAGAAAAGGCAAGAGAAGAAATACCGATCCGAAAATTCGATAAGAAATCTTTGCAATAGACTGAGATATTTTTATATTTGTTTTACCTAACTACCTGTTTATGAAAAAAGTCTTCGAATTGGAAATTGTTTTACTCCAATTAGCAGGAGGGAATCCGGCTGCTTTAGAAGATCTTTATAACTTTTATTATCCCCGTTTATACAACTTTTCAAAAACTTTCCTGAAACTGGAATTTGGAATTGATGACATCTTGCAGGAGGTTTTTATAAAAATCTGGCAAAACAGAAAGAATATTAAGACTACCATTACATTTAATGCCTTCATCTTCACCATCACCCGAAATCTTCTATTAAACGAACTCCGCAGTCGCCTTAATAATCAAAAAATTAGGGATAAGGTTGGTAAGCTGGCTGTCCCGATTGAGTATTCATTTATTGAACAATCAGAATATCACGATTTAAAAGAAAAAGTTGACCGGGCAATCAGTGATTTGCCAATTCGCCAAAAAGAAATTTTCATCCTGAGTCGCATTCAGGGGTATTCGCATAAGGAAATTGCTGAACAACTGCATATTACTTCAAAAGCAGTTGAGTTCCACATTGCCAAAGCAACGGTATTAATTAGGAGAAAATTATTGAACCTTGAATTAGTGTCGGTTTAATTTTTTCATACTAATAAATAATTTATTAAGTTTCTGCTAGGGATAAATTTTGTTGTGGTGTATTATCTATACAAAACAAAGAAATGGATCAATTATTCAGAAAATATTTAAATTCCGTGTTAAATCCTGATGAATATTCAAGGGTTTCGGATTTTCTCACCGATGTAAATAACGAAGAGGTCATTTATGACCTGATCAAACCTTTTTGGGACAAGGATATTAACGAAGCAGACGGCGTTGGTCAAATTCCCAATCCTGAATTAAGGAATAAAATAATTCAGGCAATTTACCTGAATGACCGTAAAACGGAAAAACGAAAATTGACAGCTTACAAAATGGTATTCCGAATTGCGGCGATACTTGCAGTAGGCCTGTTTATAAGCACTGTTTTCTTTTTCCAAAAATCCACAAAAGATCATTCGTTTGCTGAAATGCAAACTGTCAGCACGCCTTTTGGAGCTAAAACAAGTTTAAAATTACCAGATGGATCATTGGTTTGGTTAAATTCAGGATCGTCGATTTCATTCACATCTAATTTTGAAAAAACCAGAATGGTTAGCCTGAAGGGAGAAGCTTTTTTTGAAGTGAAAAAAAATGGTCAGCCATTTATTGTTTCGACAGCTTTTGGTGATGTGCAAGTTAAGGGTACATCGTTCAATGTTTCTGCTTTTTACGGAGAAAAATTTCAAACTACATTATTAACAGGTATCGTTAATGTTAAAGAGAAGCAGACTGGCAAAGAGGTTTCAATACAACCCGGGCAACAGGCCGGAATCTATGGGAGTGATCTGAAAGTGGAGAATGTAGATACCGATATGTTTTTATCGTGGAAAGATGGGAAACTTATTTTCAGAAATGAATACCTGCCTTCAGTAACCAAGAGGTTGGAGCGGTGGTATAACGTAAAAATTGAATTAGCTGGAGATAAACGTCTTTCAGAAATATCGTATACCGGAGTCATTGAAATGGAATCATTCAGTGAAGTCTTACAACTCCTAAAAGTTACAGCACCTATTGATTATGTATATGACGAAACAACAAGAACTATACAAATAAAGTATAAATCAAACTAATAATCTAATAAATCGAAATGCCTATGAAATGATTTAAGCCACAAAAAAAAGAGGTAGAAACCACACGGTCGGTCAAACTTAGTAGGTTTCCATCCTCTCTTCAACATTGATTAATCACAAGTATTAAGTAATTAACCAAAAAAACAAAACTATGAAAAAAAACTGGTTCCATCGGGGCTATATGCCGTTGGTGGGTGAAATTCTAAGAAAAATGAAAATTACGATCTTCATGATTTGTATTTCTGTGCTTAGCAGTTTTGCAACTGCAAATTATGCACAATCGACCAAACTAACCCTCGCTTTGGAAAATACGACGATTAGGGAAATCTTAAATAATATTGAAAGTCAAAGTGAGTTTAAGTTCTTCTACAGCAGTAAGGTAAACGTTGAACGAAAAGCAACGATTATTCAGAAAAACAAAAAGATTTTCGATATCCTTGACGAGCTTTTTGATGGGACCGAAATCGAATATAATGTATACGGACGGCAAATTGCTTTGCATGCCGGAGACGAGACCTTTGCGGTTCCCGAACAGTTGGTGGCAGAACAGCAAAAAACCGTTTCGGGAACTGTAGTTGATTTTACCACTGGGGAACCTTTAATTGGAGTTACTATTTTCATTCCCAAAACGAATACAGGTGTAATTACTGATGCCAATGGCAAATTTAGTCTCATTGCACCGGATTTAAATACTCAAATAGTTTTGTCATATATAGGATACGTAAAAACGACCATAGTCTATACCGGACAAACAACCATTGATGTTAAATTAGTAGCTGATGTTGAAGCAATTGACGAAGTTGTTGTAACCGCTTTAGGTATAAAGAAATCGAGTAAAAGTCTGGGATATGCCACGACAAGTGTAAACTCAGAACAACTTACAGTAAACCGTACCCCGAATTTAATGAATTCCTTAACCGGTAAAATGGCTGGGGTAAGTATCTCCAGTTTAGGTACCGGACCGGCAGGAACCTCAAAAATCCGTATTCGCGGACAATCTTCTATTTCAGGACAAAACAATCCTCTGATTGTTGTTAACGGAGTTCCGATTGATAATACCAATTTTGGAACTAATCCGGGAAATGCCGCATCTGATAATTCTGTTGGGGTAAGAGGCGGAGGAAATACTTCAGACGGAGGAGACGGGCTTTCAAGTATAAATCCTGATGATATTGAAAGTATGACTGTTTTAAAAGGTGCTGCAGCATCTGCATTATATGGTTCCCGGGCCAAAGATGGTGTGATCATGATTACCACCAAATCAAGAGGAACTCATAAAGGAATTGGTGTAACCTATAATATGAATTACACGAATGACACTCCTTTGGATTATACCGATTATCAATATGAATATGGTCAGGGTGAATACGGAGTTCGTCCAACAACGCCGAACCCAACTTCGGGACAATGGTCGTTTGGAGAGAAATTTCAACCAGGGATGACTCAGGTTCTCTTCAATAATCTGACTGTTCCCTATGAACCGCAACGCAACATTTTTAAGAAATTCTACAGGAATGGACAAAATCTTACCAACACTATTTCGCTATCTTCCAGTGGCGAAAAAGGTGGAATGAATCTTTCCATTGCAAACATGACCAGCGACGGTATTGTTCCGAATAACAACTATAAAAGAAATACCATTAATCTGGGGTTCAGTTATGATTTATCGGATAAGTTAAGTTTTCAGGGAAACATGAATTACTCCTCGGAGTTAAATGAAAACCCACCAAACATTGCGAATCAGGACAACTCAATACCAACTGCCCTTTATGCAATGGCGAATTCAATGCCAATGGATGTATTGAAGGCTAACAGTCACGATGCGCTGGGAAACGAATATGTCTATTCACGTTTCAGGAATCGGACCAATCCATATTTTACTTTGGAAGACCAATTCCAGACCATTCGAAGAGACCGCTTGTTTGGCAATATTTCTGCAAAATATGAAATCACAAAATGGCTTTTTGTACAGGGTCGTATTGGACAGGATTACTGGTCAAGAGATCAGGAATATAACAATTTCCCCACCGGACAGGCTTCATTAGCGCCAGCACCGGCAGGTTTTGTGAATGGTATTTTCACTCAGGAATCTCGCAGATTCAGAGAAACAAATGCAGACTTCTTGGTATCAGGAACAAAAGACTTTGGTGATTTTGGGGTCAATGCGACACTTGGAGGAAACCAGATGAAAAGGCGCTCAGACAATAATAGTGTTCAGGTTACCGACTTTGTTGTCAGGGATCTATATACCGTGCAGAACGGAAGGGCAAAAGACCCACTCTATGATCTTTCTGAACGGGCAGTTAACTCTGTTTACGGCTCTGCTGAAGTATCATATAAAGATTTTATTTACTTAAATGGAACATTGCGAAACGACTGGTTTTCAACTCTTTCTCCTGAAAATAGAAGTATAATGTATCCATCGGTTTCTGCGAGCTATATTTTCTCAGAAACTTTTGGCACACTTCCTAAATGGTTAACGTTTGGTAAATTCAGAGCAGCCTATGCTCAGGTTGGTAGTGATACCGACGTACCGCCATATTCCAATTTACTGTTTTATAATGTCAACTCCAATTTAGCGGCCAATCCATCGGGGGCATTACAACCAGTTGGAGGAGCCTCCGGAAGCACAGTTCCAAATCCTAATTTAAGGCCTATGAGTACTGCCGAAACAGAATTGGGTCTTGAGATGAGAATGTTTGATAACCGGGTGGGCTTTGACCTGTCAGTCTATCGGAAAATAACTACTGACCAAATCGTTCAGGCTCAAATTTCAGATGCTTCCGGATTTGTTGATACCCGCATTAATAGTGGAAAAAGCGAAAATAAGGGTATTGAATTGATGGTCAATCTTGTACCTGTGAGAACTAAGGATTTCCAGTGGGACTTTACTTTTGCTGGTGCATATAATATTACAAAGGTTTTAAGTCTGCTGACTAATAAACCCGGAGAAAAAATCACAGTTGGAACGCACGTATTTAATGGTGAACTAAGGCAGATCGTTGGCGAAGAAATGGGACAAATCGCTGGGTTTGGTTACAAAAGAGATGCTGAAGGCAATCAAATTTTTGGATCAAATGGTATCGCACTCCGCACCAGTGATATGATACTTTATGGAAGCGCATTACCCAAATGGACTGGTGGTTTTACCAATTCCTTCAATTATAAAGGATTCATGTTCTCCTTCCTCATTGATTTTAAATTAGGAAACATGATGCTTTCGGGGACCAACTTCAATGCCTATCGTCACGGACTTCACCAGGTGACATTGCAAGGCCGGGTCGAAGGTGGAATGGTTGGTGTAGGTGTTAATGATAACGGAGAAGTGAATACTGTAAAAGCACCGGTTCAGGACTTCTGGTCTGTTGTGAGATCTCAGGGAATCGTTGAACCTGTTGTTTATAACGGTGGCTATTGGAAACTGCGCCAACTAACTTTAGGCTATGATTTTACAAAGTTATTGCCTTCCGATTTTCTGGTTAAAGGAATTGCGCTTAACCTGACTGCAAATAATGTGCTGATGTTGAAAAAATGGGTTGATAATATCGATCCTGAAAGTTTTGGATACAGTTCTGATAACGTTATTGGTATGGAATCCCCCGGACTTCCTACCACAAGGAGTCTGGGATTCAATTTTAATGTTAAATTTTAATACGACTGAAACATGAAAAAGATATTTAACTTTTGCGTGCTGGCACTGTTTCTTACAATAATCACGTCTTGCGAAAAGGGCTTTGATGAATTAAATAAGAGTAAAACCAGTGCTACTGAAATTGATCCTGCATTTATTTTAAACAATGCAGTACTTAACTCTTCCACCGGAACACTTATTTATGAGATTGGAGCTGTCCAGCAAATTGTTTCTCCATTTTCGGGCGTACTTACCGGAGCAAACTATAATCAGGATAATCGTGCCTCAACCGACGACAACTGGCAAACCTATTACAGAAATGTGATTAAGCTTACCAAAGATATCATTGCGCAAACAAAAGATAATCCGACCAGAAGCAACTTAATGAACATGGCCAGAATCATGCAGGCAAATGCGTTCATGATACTCACCGACACCTATGGGTCAATTCCTTATGAAGAAGGTGGTGAAGGATACAATTCTCAGATATTCTTTCCGAAGTATGAAACGCAACAATCTATTTATCCAAAAATAATCAAAGAATTGACAGAAGCATCCGCTGCGCTAAGTGCTTCCGGCAAAATAGAAACTGCCGATATTTTATACGGTGGTGATGTCGCCAATTGGAAAAAGTTTGGGTATTCATTATTGCTTCGGGCAGGCATGAGACTGAGTAAGGTCGATCCCACACAAGCTCAGACTGTAGTTAAAAATGCATTTGACGGAGGATTAATCACCCAGAATATTGAAAATGCATTCGTTAAACATGACAATAACTACAAAAACCCAATCAGCAACACTCTGAATTCTACGGAGGCTGCCAATTACTATCTGACAAAACCATTTATTGATGCGCTTAAAAATACAAACGATCCACGGCTGGTTTCCATTGCGATTCGTTATAAGGGGGCTAATTCAGGCACGGCTCAGTTACCAGCGGTTGGAACCATTTTAGCGGCTGACCAGATTGGGATGCCAATGGGAAAGGATAACATTACCGCTGTGGCTGCTGCTCAGGCCGAAGGCTTAATCAGTTTTTATGAATACAGTCAGGTTGACCGCAGGCGTATGGCCAAGTTAACTGCTCCAATGTTCTTTGTAACAGCCAGTCAAATGAATCTGTTGCTTGCAGAAGCTCGTTTTAAGGGATGGATTACGACTGGTACGGCTGAACAATATTTCGCTGACGGGATTAAAGCTAACATGGATCAAATGGCTCTTTTTGATCCTACTATCGCAGTTCCTTCTGCTGACCGGGATGCCTATATTGCAGCCAATCCACTCAAAGCCTCAACCGAGTTGGAACAAATTAATTACCAGTATTGGATTTCGTCCTTTTTAAATGGGCCGGAAGCCTTTGCAAATTTCAGGCGCAGCGGATTCCCTGCTTTGGCACCAAATCCTTTCCCCGGAAGGGAAGTTATCTGGATTAACCGGCTCACCTATCCAAATTCTGAGATTTCGGTGAATAGTGATAATGTTAAGGAAGCAATTAATACGCAGGGAGCTGATAATTTGGAAACCAAAGTGTGGTGGCACAAATAAAAAAAAGTAGTTTTTTAGCGATGAGGTTGTTTCAAAACATATCAGAGTTTTCTTTTGAGACAACCTCATCCATTTTGCTCATTTTTTCAATCTGGGAATAATGTTGTTAAGTAAGTTGAATTAAATTCCAGAATTGTAATGCGATAAACAAAAATGCAAACGAATTATAAACCTAAATCTTACTAAAAATGATTAAAAAATTAATGTTATTCTCGCTGCTTCTACTCGGTTGTTTTATCGTAAATGCACAACGCATAGGTTCTTCGCCCGAATATATAAAAGCATTAACTTCGGAATGGAAGGGAGAACGTTTTGACGATGGCAGACCAAAAGTTTCGGATGCAATCCTCGAAAGACTTAAAAGTATTTCAGTCGAAGAGGCATGGGGAGTGCTGAGAAACAAAGGATTCATGAATCAGTTCGAAGGCGACTGGATCATTATCGATCCGGAAGTAGCAATGACCGGTCGGGTAGTAACTGCCCAATATATGCCACTTCGTCCCGATATGGAAAAACTGGTTAAAGAACAGGGAATTGCAGAAAAAAGATCTGCCAAAGGCGGAACCAATTCGTGGCCAATTGATGTGCTAACAATCGGCGATGTTTATGTAGCCGATAGTTATGGGAAGATTGCCGATGGCACACTCATTGGCGACAACCTCGGGAACTCAATTTATGCTAAATCGGAGAGAGGGGTAGTATTTTATGGAGCCGTACGCGATCTGGAAGGAATATCTGAAATAAAGGGATTTAATGGATGGATGAAAGGGGTTGACCCTTCTTATATTCAGCAAATGATGTTAACTTCTATTAATGCTCCAATTCGAGTCGGTAGGGCTACTGTTTTGCCCGGCGATGTTGTTCTGGCAAAAAAATACGG
>JBBQMW010000100.1:0-13716 GCA_038329265.1 Bacteroidales bacterium
GATTTAATGCCCAATCAGGATGATTTATCATAACATTACGTATTTACGTAATATCAAAACTACAACAAAAAATCCGACAAGTCAAGCCTGACGGATATTCTGTTAATAACTATTACGTATTGTTGAAAAGTTACGGATTAATACTCAATAAATTACTAACCCTAAATTCCTTCAAGATGATTCTGGTAATTGGTTCCACAGGCATGGTTGGCAGCGAAGTTTGCCGGCTGCTTATTTCAAAAAACATCCCGGTAAGGGCAATGGTTCGCAAAACCAGCGACATTGCAAAACGGAATAAACTGACTGATCTCGGTGTTCAATTAATAGAAGGTGATATCCGCGATAAATCTACTTTTCCCAAAGCAATGGAAGGAATCTCAACTGTTATCACAACAGTATCGTCGATGCCTTTTTCTTATGTTCCCGATGAAAATGATATCCGGAAAGTGGATGAAGAAGGAATGATTAATCTGATAGATGCTGCAAAAAAGGCAGGAGTAAAACATTTCATTTATACTTCTTTCTCAAAGAATATAAAGCTGGACTTTCCATTAAATAATGCGAAACGAAAGGTGGAGAAACATCTGAAAAACAGCGGAATGAATTATACCATTTTACATCCCAGCTTCTTTATGGAAGTCTGGCTTTCGGCAGCTGTGGGTTTTGATGCAATAAATGGCAAAGTTAATCTTTTTGGTGACGGCAAAAATCCGGTTGCCTACATTTCCCTGAAGGATGTAGCGAAATTCGCGGTTGAATGCGTTTCAAATCCCACTGCTGTGAATGCAGAGCTTGAACTGGGCGGCCCTGAAAATCTTAGCCAGCTTGATGCAGTAAAAATCTTTGAAGAAGTTTTGAATAAGAAGATCGAAGTTCAACATATTCCGGTTGAAGGACTCCAGTCACAACTCGACTCAGCTATAGATCCCATGCAGAAGTCGTTTGCCGGGCTGATGCTTTGTGTTGCCAAAGGCGATCAGATCGAAATGCAGGAAGTATTAAAGAAATTCCCAATAAAATTGAGTTCAGTTAAAGATTTTGCTTCCGAATTGATTGAGGCTTAAATTCTGTTCACTCAATTTCAATGGCATATAACTTTCCGGAGTTGTATGCCATTGGCATTTAAAACCACAGCCTTGTTTTATTCAGACTTTTATTTCATTGAATTTTTTCTATAAAAAATTGAGTTTCCCAGATTAAGACTATTTTGTCTTAAAAAAGTTCCTATATTTGCACCTGTTATGTGGATAAATTTGTACTGATTGCAACCACGGAAAAAAATGCTAAAACGATCCAGCTTTTCATCTTGCTATACGATCAATTATTCCATAACACTTTTTAATAATCTATTGTGCCTGAATTCATTCAGTGGCTAACTGATTGTTTCTGGTGCATATAAAATTGATCAGATTATGAGTTATTATTTCACAAGCGAATCAGTATCGGAAGGTCATCCGGATAAAGTGGCCGATCAGATTTCCGATGCTTTGGTTGACGAATTTCTGGCCTTCGACCCACATTCGAAAGTGGCATGTGAAACCCTTGTCACTACCGGACAGGTTGTTCTTGCCGGAGAAGTAAAATCGAATACTTATGTTGATGTGCAGGAAACTGCCCGACGAGTGATTAACCAGATTGGCTACACCAAAGCTGAATATCGTTTTGATGGCGACTCGTGCGGCGTTTTTAGCGCCATTCATGAGCAAAGCCCGGATATCAACCGTGGCGTTGAAAGAGCCGACAAAATGGATCAGGGAGCCGGTGATCAGGGAATGATGTTCGGTTATGCGTGTTCAGAAACCGACAATTACATGCCTCTCCCACTCGAATTATCTCACCTTATTTTGATCGAGCTGGCTGCTATCCGCCGCGAGCAAAAGGTGATGACTTATCTTCGTCCCGATTCAAAATCGCAGGTTACTATCGAATACAACGATGACAATTCACCCAAAAAGGTTCATACCATTGTTGTTTCGACCCAGCACGACGAATTTGATGCCGACGAACCCATGCTGGCAAAAATCAAGAAAGATGTGATTGAAATCCTGATTCCACGCGTGAAAGCACAACTACCGAAACGAGTTCAGCATTTGTTTGAAGGGGAAATTGTTTACCATGTGAACCCAACCGGCAAATTCGTTATTGGCGGGCCTCATGGAGATACCGGTCTTACCGGACGCAAAATCATTGTTGATACTTATGGTGGCCGCGGAGCCCACGGTGGTGGTGCATTTTCAGGTAAAGATCCGTCAAAAGTTGACCGTTCAGCCGCTTATGCCGCACGTCACATTGCCAAGAATATGGTTGCAGCAGGCGTTGCCCGTGAAATGCTGGTACAGGTTTCGTATGCCATCGGTGTTGCAAAACCTGTTGGCGTTTATGTTGAAACCAGAGGAACCGCCCTTCCCGGCCTTTCGGACTCTATGATTTCGGATAAAATTCAGAAACTATTCGACTTACGCCCTGCGGCTATCGAAGAAAGACTCAAACTTCGTAACCCGATTTACCGCGAAACTGCGGCTTACGGACACATGGGCCGCCAGCCACAAACCGTTACTAAAGTGTTTGAATCGCCCTACAATGGCCGGATTGAAACCGAAGTAGAACTGTTCACATGGGAAAAACTCGACTATGTTGACCGGATTAAAAGTGATTTCGGCATTTGATTTCTTGTAAAACCTTATAAAAATCCGGTTCAGATACGAACCGGATTTTTTATTTTGTTTTGTCATAAATAAAACCTTGAAAAAGAGTTTTTACCTGAAGGTGGACTGAGAGAAAGAATGTCGCAAGCAAGGATTGATGTGAGAAGGAAGCAAAATTGATAAATTCAGTTAATTTTACACCAGTAAATCAAGATGTATATTCGCTTATGAAGACATATTCAGCAAAGCGGTTGTCGCTATCAATTTCAGTATTGTTACTCATCTTTAATTTCGGGTTCTTCCTGATCGTTTCAAAAAAAGATTTCGATCCTATTTATTCCATCTCTTCCATATTCCTTTTCGGTGCACTTTCCTATTTTTTGGTGCTTTTTATCCTGAACAGATATATCAACGAAAAAATTAAACCAATCTATAAAACTATCCGTGATGTTCCGATCAGCGGGAAAAAAGAAAAGTTGTTGGAAAAAGTTAGTTCAACAAATATTTCTGATGTCCAGAAAGAGGTAGAGGAATGGGCAAAAAATCAGACTTTGGAAATTACCCGCCTGAAAGATCTGGAAAAATACCGTAAAGAGTTTGTCGGCAATGTTTCGCATGAATTGAAAACTCCGATTTTTAATATTCAGGGTTACGTTCTTACTTTGCTCGAAGGAGGAATTGACGACCCAAAAATCAATAAACTTTATCTTCAGCGTTCCGAAAAAAGTATCGACCGGATGATTTCGATCGTGGAAGACCTGGAATCGATCACCAAATTGGAATCAGGCGAGCTGACATTGAATTTTGTCAATTTTGATCTGGTCCGACTGACCGAGGAAGTATTTGAACTGGCTCAGATGCTTGCCAGCGAGCGAAATATCACCCTTCAGTTTGTCACTAAAACCGACAAGCCCGTGATGGTTCATGCCGATAAAAAACGGATAATGGAAGTGATGAACAACCTGGTGGGCAATGGTATCAAGTATGGGAAAAAACGCGGCTATGTTAAAGTCGGATTCTACGATTTGCACGAAACGGTTCTGATAGAAGTCACCGACAATGGTATCGGAATCGATAAAATTGATCTGTACCGCGTTTTCGAACGTTTCTACCGTGTCGATAAATCAAGGTCGCGCGAACAGGGTGGAACAGGGCTTGGATTATCCATCGTGAAACACATCATCGAAGCCCATGATCAGACCATCAATGTAAAAAGTATTGCCGATAAGGGAACAACCTTTACTTTCACTCTTGAAAAAGCCAAATAAACATGTTAGTTTCAAATGAAATTACTAATTTTCAGGCGTTTTTAAAACAAACAGTGTTATTGATTCAAATGTAATCTTTTACCTTTAATTTCAAAATCAGAACTACTATGAGCGACAGTCAATATAAAATTCTACTGGTTGATGATGAAGTTGATATTCTGGAGTTTATCAGCTACAACCTGGAAAAAGAAGGATATAAAGTTTACACGGCCCAAAATGGCGCTGAAGCAATTAAGATTGCAGAACGAACACTTCCCGACCTGATTATTCTGGATGTGATGATGCCTGAAATGGATGGAATTGCTGCCTGCGAAGAAATCAGGAGAATTCCGGCGCTTCAGCATACTATGATTGCATTCCTGACCGCACGCGGCGAAGATTATTCGCAAATTGCAGGTTTTGAAGCAGGTGCCGATGATTATATCACTAAACCAATCAGGCCTAAAGTTTTGGTTAGTAGGGTAAAAGCTCTCCTGAAAAGAACATCCGGATTTGGAATACCTCCGGTAACCATCGTTGATAGTGGTCACACCGTCACTGTAGGAACGCTTGTCATTGACAAGGAACGGTATCTGATCATTCAGGATGGGCGTGAAATGGTCTTACCGCGAAAAGAGTTTGAACTTCTGTCTCTGCTCGTTTCCAAGCCGGGAAAAGTATTTACCCGCGAAGAAATTTATTATTCAGTTTGGGGCGACAATGTGGTGGTTGGAGACCGCACCATTGATGTTCACATCAGGAAACTCCGTGAAAAAATCGGCAACGATCACATCAAAACCCTCAAAGGAATCGGATACAAATTTGTAGAATAATCAATATTTTACTGAAATATACTGCTTATTCCAATAAGTTAGAAGAACCCAAATAGGAATTGCCTTAAGAATATGTGAAAGATGTAACTTATTTCAAAATTTCTGTAATACATTCACCATTACCAAACTGTATTTTAGCGAAATGGATATTCGTATGCAAAATTTTAAAATCAGATTGGGATTATTTGTTGCAGGGGGGTTGGCTATTTTTGTACTGGCCATATTTCTTATTGGGAAACAAAAGAACTTATTTAATCCCGTTTTTAAACTTACATCCACTTTTTCGAATGTAAGTGGATTACAGGTTGGTAATAATGTTCGTTTTTCAGGAATCAATGTCGGTACAGTTGACAATATAATAATTGTTAATGATACAACGGTAAGAGTCGATCTGATGATAAAAACAGACGTTTGGCAGTTTATAAAATCGGATTGTAAAGTTACATTGGGTTCAGATGGGATAATCGGGGATAAACTTATTATTATCAACCCGGGAAGCTCTAACGCTCCTTTGGCAAAAGAAGGCCAGCGTCTTGAATCAATACAAACAATTGAAAAAAGCGCCATCATGGCACGATTGGATGCAACCACAGCTAATGTAGAGGATATATCAAAACAAATATCTGATATCTCAGGTAATATCAATAGTGGAAATGGTACACTAAACAGGTTAATCCGGGATTCAATCCTTGCCGAGAATTTTAATCAAACCATAGCAAATCTGAATAGGTTTTCCAAAGGGTTGTCCGGGTCGGACGTTGTGATGGCAAGTTTGAAAGCAACAGCATCTAATGCTGAAGATATCTCGCACCAACTTGCATTGATTATGAATAAAATAAACAAGGGAGATGGAACACTTGGCCGGCTGATTCAGGATTCAACTATTGCTGAGAATTTAAATCAGACAATAATGAATTTTAAAACGAGTTCACAAGGATTGACTGATACAGATTCTATAATGGCCAAATTGAATGTTACTGTCGGTAATGCAGAGATAATCTCGGAACAACTTACAAAAATGATGCATGATATTAACAAAGGAAATGGAACACTCGGACGGTTAATAAGAGATTCAACCTTTGCAGAGAATTTGAACCAGACCATGATCAATCTTAGAAAGAGTTCTAAAGGATTAGATGAAAACATGAATGCGGTCAAGCATAATTTTCTTTTCAGTGGTTATTTTAAAAGGAAAGCAAAAGAAGCAGCCGAGAAAGAGGAAGAATTAAATAAATCTGAAAAAAATAATTTAAAGGATTAAAAAATATTTTATTACATGTTATTAAATTTCAGAATCAAGGTTGGATTGTAGCCAAGGTAAACTAATGAATAAGTGATGACGGAACTGGGTTTATCTCTGATGTACATAAAAAAGATGATATGGATTTACAAACACAAACCGATAATGATATCATGAATTTTGTCAATCTATTGGAAAGTTCTGATGATAAAGTTCGCACAAAAGCACGAAAGTCGCTGGTGGTAATTGGAGAACAGGCTGTTTCTTCTTTAACGGAGGTTTTGCAAAATTCAAAAGTATACAAAGCCCGCTGGGAGGCGGCAAAAGCGCTTGGTGTGATTGGCGATGCCAAAGCCATACCATCTCTGGTTAAGGCGCTTCAGGATCACGAAACTGACGTGGTATGGCTGGCGGCAGAAGCTTTGAAAAAATTCAGGAAAGCTGCATGGCCGGAACTATTAAATTCATTAATCAAACAAGGAGCTGATTCGGTTGCGCTTCGCAACGCTTCTCATCATGTATTCCGGAAGCAGCAGGAAAAAGGTTTCAACGATTTACTTGAAATTCTTAGAAAAGCTCTCGAATCCGGTGCAGTTCCGGAAAGCACGCCAATGGCAGCATTAAATCTTCTTGATAAAATGAGGGGTCGATTGTAAGCTGAAACTCCATATTGTAAATTGTTCCGGCAGGAAACAAGGAGAAATTCATTATTTGACACCATCCTGATCCCTTACGTACGGGATCGGGACACAAAAACACTATCCGCCTGGCTGACACCAATATTAATATGCTGATATACAATGTTATGCCTAAATTGGTGTCTTGCAAACTTGGTGTCTATTCTTCTTGATTGACTTTTCGGAGCAGGCTCAACCTTTATATGATAACAGTTGCTCCTCATAAGCAAATGAATCAGAAAGCGGTATAACAGAACACCTTTGATAGCTTTCTAATCCAAAACACAAAAACTTTAAAATCTGAGATTTCGATTGCCTGATTTAAAATGAAGCCTGAACCTGACTCGAAGTTGTTTAAAGCAATACAAGATCGGAATCTCACGACAGGGACAATCAATGAATTCTATTAAAAATGTGGGATTTATATAACTTTTTTACGAAAAAATGTAATATCAACAGGTAGTGCTGTGTCTAACTTTGTATTTATTCGCACTCCGGATTTACATGAAGTAAAATTTCATGTTCATGAAGTGCATAAAAGAACCTTGGCTATTTAATCTCTAGTACTGATAGCACTCCGAAATACTCGCGGTTCGGTGCTGTTCCGAAAGCACTCAATTGGCATCTGCTAACCTTGCAGAGAGAGTCAGGATTGCTTGGGGTTTCAGAAACCAACTCTGACATGCAGGATTTACTGGAAATGGAAGAAGAAGATATCCGGGCTGCTGAAGCAGTAGCCATGTTTTGCTATCAGGCAAAGAAACAAATTGGCGCTTATACTGCTGTGCTGGGTGGAATCGACAAATTGGTGTTTGCCGGAGGCATGGGAGAAAACTCTCCGGAAGTACGCTCAAGAATTTGCACGGGCCTAGAATACCTTGGGATCGAACTTGAAGAAAAACGAAACAGGACAAACTCTCCGATAATTTCAACAAATAAGTTAAAGGCAGTTGTTCGGGTCATTCATACTGACGAGGAGTGGATGATTGCCAAAGCAGTAAGTAAGATGATAAACACTTTTTAATTAACGAAAGGAAAACAATTATGTTGATCAAAGCAAAAACCCTAAAAGGGTACAAATTAGACGCTACTGATGGCGAAATAGGAAAGGTTAAAGAATTCTATTTCGACGACAAGCATTGGGCCGTACGCTATCTGATTGCTGATACAGGAAACTGGCTCACAGGCAGACTGGTGCTGATTTCGCCGTATGCATTGATTTCTGTGAATAAAGAAGCAGAAAACATCGGCATTAATTTGAGCAAAAAACGGATCGAGGAAAGCCCATCTCTGGCCAGTGACAGGCCCGTATCACAACAATTTGAGATGGCTTACTATGGTTATTATGGATGGCCGACATATTGGAGCGGCTCATACATGTGGGGGTCTTATCCTTATTTGAAACGTGATAGCAAAGAATGGAAAGAAATAAAACAACAGGAGAAATCCTGGGATCCCCATTTGCGCAGCACCAATGTTGTGAGTGGCCATCATATTCAGGCCAGCGACGGCGAAATAGGTCATGTAGAGGATTTCATAATTGATGATGAAACCTGGGCAATTCGTTATCTGATTATCGATACAAAGAATTGGTGGGTAGGAAAGAAAGTTCTGGTGTCACCACAATGGATTGACCGTGTTAGTTGGGACGAATTTAAAGTTTTCGTCAATCTTTCCCGTGAGGAGATCAGGAAGGCTCCCGAGTACTCTGAGGAAACCCTGCTTACCCGTGATTATGAAACCCAACTGCATAAATTCTATAATCGCAATGTATATTGGCCTGAAAAACCCGAAAACAGGCCACATAGCCTATAGCGTAAGATACAATCAATCGGATTTTTGAAATGGGTAGAGAAGAAATTGTTGTCAAAGCGAAAATGATGGATAAAAGCAGTCACCCAATATCGCATGAACTTTTAAGAAAAATAAATGCCTATTGGCGCGCTGCCAATTATCTCTCAGTCGGACAGCTCTTCCTCTGTGAAAATCCTTTGCTCCGTGAGCCACTGAAACTGTCGCATGTGAAATCGATGCTGCTTGGGCATTGGGGCACCACTCCCGGACAGAACTTTATCTATGTGCATTTGAACCGGGTTATCAGAAAGTTTGATCTGGACATGATTTATATTTCTGGCCCCGGTCGTGGTGGCCCGGCTATTGTGGGTAATGTTTACCTCGAAGGTACATGGAGTGAAGTTTACCCAAACGTTACCCGGGATGAGGCCGGGCTAAAAAAGTTGTTCAAGCAATTTTCGTTTCCTGGTGGTATTTCCAGTCATGTTTCAGGCGTGACAAATGGCTGGTTCAGTGGCCGCGCCTGTTTGGAGCAGGGGCGCATGGCTCATTAATTGTAAATTACATACTGATTGGAAAATAAACCAGACATATCGAATTCCGGCAAAGTCGTTTCGGTGCGTGGAAGTGTAGTGGATATAAAGTTCGATACGCATTTACCGCCGATAAACACCGTGTTGCATACAGGAGATAATGATCAAATCATTATCGAAGTGCAGGAGCAGCGAGATGCTCATCACGTCCGGGGAATTGCGCTAACACCCACCCAGGGCTTGGCGCGTGGTATGGTTGTAGAAACCGATGGGAAAGAACTTACAGTTCCGGTTGGGAAATCAATCATAGGTCGCATGTTCGATGTTTTTGGCAATACCATTGACCATGAGAAGCCATTATCCTCTGATCTTGAAAGGCGTAATATACACCAATCACCACCACCATTGGCAAAACGGTCAACCAAATCGGAGATATTTGTAACGGGTATCAAAGCAATAGATGTATTGATACCCTTAGAGCGTGGTGGAAAGGCAGGTCTTTTTGGAGGTGCCGGTGTGGGCAAAACAGTTTTGCTTACAGAGATGATTCATAATATGGTGGGGCACAACAAAGGGGTCAGCATGTTTTGTGGCATTGGTGAACGTTGCCGTGAGGGACAGGAACTTTATCATGATATGAAAGCAGCGGGTGTACTCGACAACATGGTTATGATGTTTGGTCAAATGAATGAGCCTCCGGGCGCACGTTTTCGCGTGGGTCATGCAGCGCTGACAATGGCTGAATATTTCCGCGATGATGAACATCGCGATGTGCTGCTGCTTATCGATAATATTTTTCGTTTCATTCAGGCGGGTATGGAGGTGTCGGGCTTAATGGGACAAATGCCTTCACGTTTGGGCTATCAACCCACCATGGGAACAGAGTTGGCAAAATTAGAGGAACGCATCGCCAATACCGATGCAGGAGCCATTACTTCTATTCAGGCAGTGTATGTACCTGCCGACGATCTGACCGACCCTGCTGCTGTGCATACATTTTCCCATCTTTCAGCTTCAATTGTGCTTTCGCGAAAAAAAGCAAGCGAAGGCCTTTATCCGGCAATTGATTTACTGAAATCCAGCTCAAAAATGGCCACACCCGGCATAATTGGGGATCGGCATTATAACCTTGCGCAGGAAATCAGGCATACGCTCGCTCAATACGAAGACCTCAAGGATATTATTGCCATGCTTGGTTTGGAACAATTATCTGTTGATGACCGGAATTTGGTAAACCGTGCCAGGCGTTTGGAACGTTTCTTTACCCAGCCCTTTTTTACAACCGAACAATTCAGTGGCATGAAAGGAAAAGAGGTTGGATTGAACGATGCACTTAATGGCTGCGAGCGCATTCTTGCCGATGAGTTCAAAGATTTACCGGAGAGCGCATTTTATATGATTGGAGTCATAGACGAGGCAAAGGAAAAGGCTGTGGCAAAGGCTAAGGCTGAGGAGACAAAGGAAACGGATCAGGAAAAGGATGAGGCAAAGGAAACGGAAAACGAAAAGTCTGAAAAGACCACTGAATTACAACCTAAATAAAAACAGTAATGGACTTAAAAATTCTTCTACCCTATCGGATTTTCGCTGAAATTAAAAATGTCAGCAACATTGTTGCAGAAACCAGCGAAGGTTCTTTTGGTTTGTTACCGCAAAGGCTCGATTGTGTTGCAGCATTGGTTCCCAGTATTTTTATGTATGAAACGGATTCAAAAACCGTTCATTACTTAGCAGTTGATGAAGGCATATTGGTAAAAGCAGGATCAGAGGTATTGTTATCTGTTCGTAATGCTTTTGGGGGTAGCGACCTGGGGAAACTTCACGATTCTGTGGAAAAAGAGTTTAAGAAACTGGATGACAGTGAAAGGGACATCCGTTCCACTATGGCAAAGATAGAAAGCGGGTTCCTTTATAATCTGGAAAAATTTCGAAAAGCATAAAAATGGAATCTGCTGGTAAAAATAATCAGGACTTGTTTAGCAAACAGGTTGAAGAGAAAGCCCATCGCAAACTTAAAGCACTACATAACGACAAAAAAAGTGTTTGGTTTGGTTTGGGTATGATGGGATTAGTAGGCTGGACTATTGCTGTTCCTACATTGGTTGGAGCAGCATTGGGTGTGTGGCTCGACAGAAATCACCCTACAACATTTTCATGGACACTTAGCTTATTGATATTGGGCTTATTGGTTGGTTGTTTTACTGCGTGGCACTGGATTTCGAAAGAACATAATGAGATGAACAAAAAAGACGAAAAAGATGAATGATACGCTACTTATGATTTTTGCATTTATTGCAGGTTTAGCATTAGGTGCACTATTCTTTGGCGGGCTTTGGCTTACTGTAAAAAAAACAATTACGGCTAAAACACCGGTAGTTTGGGTTTTAGGTAGTTTCTTTTTACGCGTAAGTATTGTCTTGATTGGATTTTACTTTATTTCTAATGGAAGTTGGCAACGGCTTATGATTTGCCTGGCGGGCTTTATTGCAGCCCGCTTCATTGTTACATATCTTACCAAACCAGTTAAAAAAGAGGTTTTTCATGAAACTTAGCCCCGACGAAACCATATTTTGGCAACATGGCTTTTTCACCATTAACCTCACCATTGTTACCACATGGGCTATAATGGTGGTGTTGGTGGTAGGTTCTATATTGATTACACGAAAACTCAAAACAGGTATTCGCATTTCGCGCTGGCAATGCATTCTAGAGATGTTGGTAACAACCATAAACAATCAGATTAAAGAAATCGGTTTAAAAAAGCCCGAAGATTACATCGGTTTTATCGGTACCTTATTTCTTTTTATAGTTACATCTAATATTTTAATCATATTGCCCTGGTACGAACCGCCAACAGGTTCGTTTTCCACAACAACAGCGCTTGCTATTTGTGTTTTCCTGGCTGTGCCATTTTTTGGAATTGTAAAATCCGGCATTGGGGGTTACCTGAAATCGTACCTGAAACCAACATTTATTATGTTGCCATTTAACCTGATTAGCGAAATTACCCGCACACTCGCATTAGCAGTGCGTTTATTTGGCAACATCATGAGTGGAGGAATGATTGTAGCTATACTCTTAAGTATAACGCCTTTTATATTTCCAATTGTAATGAAAGCACTTGGTTTACTTACAGGAATGGTGCAAGCCTACATCTTCAGTATTCTGGCAACAGTTTATATTGCAGCGGCAGTGCACGATTCCAAAAAATCGAACAAAAAAGAAAAAAAGACGTCACTAAAAACTTGAGTTTTCAGGGCAACCACAACATTAACTAACGAATAGGAGATTAAAAAATGGACAATGTAACAATTATTGCAGCAGTATCGATTATTACTGCCGGGTTTTCAACTAGTATTGGGTGTATGTTTCCGGCTATGGGCGAAGGAAAATCTGTATCAACCGCATTAAGCTCAATTGCTCAGCAACCTGATGCAGCGCCAACTATTACAAGAACATTGTTCGTGGGATTGGCCATGATTGAGTCAACGGCTATATATTGTTTTGTGGTTTCGATGATTCTCATTTTCGCAAACCCATTCTGGAATCACATTATAGCAAAGTAATACATACAAAATGCAAATAAACTGGTTCACCGTAATAGCGCAGGTACTTAATTTCCTCTTATTGGTTTGGTTACTTAAACGGTTTCTATACAAGCCAATACTCAAAGCTATTGACGAGCGTGAAGGAAAAATTGCCGCGCAAATAAAGGAAGCTGAAGAAAAAGACAAAACAGCTAAAAAAGAACAGGCTGAATTCAGCAGAAAAAATGAAACGTTCGATAAGCAAAAGAAAGGGCTAATGGACAAAGCTGTTGCCGAAACCAATGAGGAACGCCAAAAGCTCCTTGAAGCTGCACGAAACGATGCTACTGAGTTGCGCTTGAAACTGGAAGAATCATTAAAAGAGATGCAGGAAAGCCTGAATCGCGACCTTGCAGAGAAAACCCAGCATGAAGTTTTCGAAATAGCAAGAAAAACACTTACTGACCTTGCTTCCGTAAGCCTTGAAGAACAATCGGCCAACATCTTTATTAAGCGTATCAATGAACTTAAAAAGGAAGAAAAGAAGCAATTTTTAGACGCTTTTAAATCCGTTTCAAGCCCGGTTCTTGTGCAAAGTGCGTTCGATTTACCTGAAAAGCAGCAAACTGAAATTACAAGCACGGTAAATGAAATACTCGGCACGGAAACTAAGTTTCAATTTAAAACAGTTCCCGAACTTATTAGTGGCATTGAACTTTCTTCCAATGGTTATAAACTGGCATGGAGCATTTCAGAATATCTGAATTCCCTGCAAAAGAGTATTTCCGAAACGAGGAAAGAAGAACCAAAAGAAGAACCAAAAGAAGAACCGAAAGTTGAAGCGAAAACAAAACCAAAGGCAAAATTAAAGGTAACACCAAATAAAAAACAAGATGCCGGTAACCCAATTTAAAAAAACGATCAATACCACATTCGGTGAGTTGGAGAAAGGTAGGAAAAATTACTCGCCTTCTTTTGAACCCCGCGAAGTTGGGTATGTTGTTAGTGTTTCGGCGGGAATTGTCAAAGTTTCGGGTCTTCCTGGCGTTGGTTTTGAAGAGCTGTTAAAGTTTCCGGGCGGTTTATTTGGCATAGCCTACAACATTGATGAAAATGAAATAGGTGTAATTCTTCTGGGTGAAGATGCTCTTTTGAATGCCGGTGATGAAGTGGAGCGTACCGGCCGGGTAACGGATATACCTGTCGATGATTCATTAATT
>JBBQMW010000101.1:0-13563 GCA_038329265.1 Bacteroidales bacterium
TGGTAAAGAGTTTAAATTAACTGGCAAAACAAGAACCGATGGTTCTAACATTCGAAAGCTAATTGCCAGAGAGCTTTTTATGAATGGATTACCAGAAGGAGCAATAGAAAATGAGTTTGAAATCGTTCCTCCAAGAAAAAATGGTGTTCCAAAAATGTTACGTGAACTGATAGATACTTATGTCGTTACAAGTGGAACATCTTACAATCTGCAAGTTTGGAATAGAATGCCAAATTGTAAAACGGTATTAGTCAAATATGATTCTGGTGCATCGTTGAAATGCGATGAGGTTCGATATGTATTTGTAAAAATTGATAATGAAAACAGCAAAATTGCTTCAATTGCCATATTGACTGCTGATTACATTGAAACTCATTTTGGAAAATTTGGGAAGCCAACGATTAAACATCAGTTGATGATTTCAAACAAATCCCGAAACCAGATTTATTCGAGTGAAAGTAAAATACTATCTTTTCAGGATAGCAAAAAATTATCATACTATATTACAGACACATACGAGAAACCCAATAATTCCATTGCAAAAGAACCTAATTTACAAAATCTATATTCAATCGGGCTTTTAGTCGAAATGGTAGCGAAAAAACTGATTGGCAAAATCTTAGAAAGCAATGCGACTAAAAATCGTGGTCAAGCTTTAGAACGAATGACTTTAGAATTATTAGGATATGAAATTGCCACGAATAAGAATCTGGCAGGTGGGTTTCCTGATATTCCAAATCAATTATTGGAGGTAAAAGTTCAAGATGCCCAAACAGTTGATTTAGGCAAATTTAGTCCTGAAAGAGAAGAGATTGTATTTGAAGAGAATAACCTGACAACATTTGATGTACGCTATTTGATTGCACTGACAGATCATAAAACAGGTATTATTGAAGGTATTATTCTTGCTCCCGGCGAAAAATTAGGTGAACTTTTCACTTATGTAAGTGACGTAAGTTTTAAGTGCCAACGGTCTATACCAATGAGTTTTTTCGATTCGTACAGTGGCCAATGTGTTTTCAATCCTTAAAAGCCAAAAGCTTTATCCACCAGACAATTAAGTTCCTTTTCCAAGCCAGAAACAACTTCTTTCTTTGCTGATAATTCATTAAGTTGTTTTACTATTTCAATTATTTGTTTTGAACTTTCAGTTTTCGGATTAGGAATGGGGTATTTTTCAATGTATTGACTGAAATAGCGTCTTCTGCCGGAATATAGTTTGTTATTAAAACATAAATCGTGGAAACGCGCCATCAAATCAGAATTGGCAATTCCCTGAATCAGAAACAATAGTTCCTTTTCCTGATTTGATTGAGCTACAATCCAATAGCAGTTTCCATTGACAACCGAACCATTCTCATCGTAATAGAACCGCGCCTCTAAACTAATGTCAGGAAAAACTAATTTAGGCAAAACCCAAAAAGCTGGATTTTGAGGAACCCACATTTCATACCAGTTCCGACCGGCATCCATCAAGTATTTTCGTCCTGATAATAGCGCCTTATGAGTTTCGAAATATGATTTCGCATTGGGGTAATTGTTTAAATCTATAACTGAACGTTTCCCATTTTCAGAGTAATGTGGATACAAAATTTTCAAATCGTTTTCGGATTTAAAACACCATCGTTGAATATTCTCCTGCGAGATAAGCTTTTTAAATAACTCATTTTCAGGCTTAAACGTTTCTTTGTCCCAACTTTCTTTTATAAACACTTTATCAGCACACGATTTTACACCAATACGAACATTGAACTTGTCGCCAATTAAAAATGAAGTATTTGATTTAATCTTTTCAATCCAATCATTTTCATTGTTATTGGTCATTTGCCAGATGTCAGCTTTATTCGATGTGTGCTTTAACAATCCAATATTTAAATTGTATTTTTTTTCATTAACTAAATAAGTACCAGATTCTTGTGAGTATAAAACATCAAAAATGGAATTGGATTGAATTGTCTGTTTTCCTAATCCATTCAGTTCTTCATAAATCTTGGCAAAACGGCAGGGTTCTGAAAGCTGTTTTTTATTTGTTTTTTTCCGTCCGATAAAAATGGCTGGCAATACAGCAGCATCGAAAATCTTAGTGTCGCCTAAATCAATTACCTCCAACAATTCATAATTTTCAAGAAGAAACTTACGAATAGTTTCTCCACTTTTTGTAAATAAATAGCGGTTAGATGTAATCACACCAAGCAAACCACCCTTTTTTAACACATTCGTCATTGCGATTAGGAAAGGATAATACAAGTCGACACGACCCCTCAAATTAAAGCGTTTTGCAATTTGCTGTGCCTTTTCTGATCCAAGGATTTGGGTACGAACATAAGGAGGATTTGCGATAACAATATCAGCGTATTCTGATTCTACTATCGGGCTAAATAAATCTAGGGGCTCCTTGCACGCTCCGGTAGTTTCGAGAAAATCCTGATTTTGTATATCTACAGAATAACTTCTAAACTCTTTAAGATTAGATTTGGCAGAAATAATATAATCAATATTAGTATCGAAACCTTTAATATCAATATTTATAGGTGTATCCTGTGATTGGAATTTTTTTGCAATGGAAGTCAATAATTCACCTTCTCCACATGCGGGATCAAGTATAGTATATGAAGTTGTAAATTTCGGATTAAGCTCAGTGAATATCTTACTTGCCAGAAAATCAGCCAATTCTGTTGGAGTAAAAGTTGCACCCGAATTTTTTATTGTAACTTCTTTCATGGAAACTATTTTTGCAAAGATAATTAAATAAATTATTCCAAAAAGGAATATTTATTATTTTCCCAGGGCAAACGCATCTAAATTAATTGCGAATTATTTTTAAGAGGTAATCGTTACTCCATCCAGCCATTTTTCTTCGACTTTTGATTCCAACTTTTGCATCGTCTTTTTTCAATAGATTTCATGCGATTCTATTTAAATTAGAATAGTTCTGTACGGCATTACCTTTTCTTTTTCTACACATATCCTCACTGAAAACCACATCAAGAGTCCAGTGAACTTTGTTCTCTATACCCCAATGTTTTCGCACTCCATGGGCGATTGATACTGCTTTGCTTAAGGTGCTTATGTAATAACTTGTTTCATTTTCTTTCTTTGCTGTTGCCTTAAAATCTTCCATATCAATCCAGAAATCACCTCCACTGAGCACGGATGCGATGGCAATAAAGACTATGTCATCGAAAAGATGACGTTTGGTTCTCTCAATACGAGCATCTTTCATTCTGAAAAATACGATAAATATCTATTTTCGCGAATCATTATTATCTATCTGTTTATCGAATTATTATACAATTAATAAACGACAAAATGAAGCTTTGTCACTGATTCAGATGGTTAAATAAAATATTTTTTTAGATGCGTTGGCACTGATGATACGTGAAGGATTGAAACAGATAGAGAAATAGAATTGCAGTTTAAAAACTATAATTATTAAAGAATGAGAACAAATATCAAAAATTTTGTAGATTTAGCCACGCCTAACTTAAATCTTTGATATTCCTTTCCTATTTTAGGAATAGAATTGATTACAATAAATAAGAATGAGAATAATTATCGCTGCTATTCGATTTTCAATCTGGTCAATCTTGTTCTTTGGAAGTAATTCATTATTTGCACAGTCAGATACCATTCCAGCAATTTCTACCTCTATCGGAGTTGATGTGGTGAGCCATTATATCTGGCGCGGGCAGGATTATGGCCATACTCCAAGTATTCAACCAGGCTTGTCTGCCACCTGGAACAACTTTACCCTAGGCTATTGGAGCGCTTTTCGGATTGCAGGTTCAGGTGACCATGAAGCTGATTTCTATATTGAAAAAACAATAGGTCCGGTTACTTTTAGCATGTGGGATTATTGGAGCCACTCCGATTCCATTTCAAACAATTATTTTGATTACACCAAGAATTCAACATCTCATCTATTCGAAGCACAGGTTTTACTTTCAGGAGGCGAAAAACTTCCTTTTAATTTATTGGGGAGTTATCTTTTTTATGGCGTCGACCCTACAAAAAGTTTGTACTTCGAGCTTCAATACCTGCATACATTTGGTACAATCGAAACACAAGCATTTGCCGGTTTTCAAGCGAAGGGTGAGTATTATGCCCCTAAACCAGCCTTTGTTAATCTTGGGGTTAATGCAAGCAAGTCAATTAAAATTACACAAAAATGGTCATTGCCAATCAATCTTAGCTTCATTGTAAATCCCAATACTCAAAAGGCCTACTTCGTAGCCGGAATAACTCTTTTAACCTTATAGTTATGTTTGAACGCAATACACTTTATGGAAAAATAAGGGCATTCATATTAATTGTAGAATTAATTTTTCTGGTTCTCTTTGTGATCCTGGTCTTTTATAAAAACAAGCAGGAAAAACTGATTCTTGACACTTCGGAACAAAAGTATGTTGGCGACATGAATGCGCTTTTTGACATGAAATCGTTACAAATGTCGAAATCGTTATTTGATTACACATATTGGGATGAATTCGTTACCGCAATTCAAAAAAACGATTCCAGTTGGCATGTGGAGAATATTGAATTCAGTTCAGACGTCTATGATTATGACTATGCCTGTGTTTACAATAAAAATTTCGATGTGGTATATGAGCAGTATATCAGCAGTACTATTGACAGTAATATCATATCAGGCGAAGCTATTCGTAATCTATACAAGAGCAGGTTTGCAAATTACTTTCTGAACCTAAATGGTAAAATAGTTGAGGTCTGTGCAGCATCGGTACATCCAACAATCGATCCTGGGCACAACAAAACGGAACCTGAAGGGTATTTGCTTGTTGTACGGGAATTCGATGAGAAATTTTTATCTGAGATGAAGAAAATCTGTGCTTCGGAGATTTTCCTTACATCAACTGATTCTGTTAATGTAGTTGGCAGTTTTACTCTTGAAACCAAAAAGCAGCTTCGAGGCTTGGATGGAAAGCCTGTTGCATGGGTTATTTTCCAAAGGATTTTGGACTTAAATTCAGGAGCAACAAATAAAGTAATGTACACGATGCTCGTCTTTATATTGTTTACTTTTTTAATACTCATTCTATTTGCTAAAAGATCGATTAACAGGCCTTTAAAATTAGTGACAGATATTCTTAAATCAGATAATCCTGAATCCATAGCCCTTTTAAAAACAGCTACTGCTGAGTTTGGTCGGATAGGATATCTTTTTGATGACCATGTTAAACAAAAGCATGACCTTCAGGAGGCAAAAGAAAGAGCTGAAAAATCGGACAAATTGAAATCTGCCTTTTTAGCCAATATGTCGCATGAGATCAGGACACCAATGAACTCGATACTAGGTTTCAGTGAACTTCTTGAAGAAGAGACTTCCGAAAGTATCCGAGCTGAATACCTGAAGATAATTCAGATAAATGGAGACAACCTGATGAAATTGCTTAACGATCTAATGGATTTATCAAAGATAGAAGCTGGTGCCCTGGAATTAAAATATTCGCATTTCGTTGTAGATAAGATGTTTGAAGAATTAAAGAATATCTTTTCAATCGAATTGGAGAAAAGAAAAAAAACAGGGATTCAGCTTAGTTTTCATCTGCCACAGGGTGATCTGAGAATTTATTCCGATCCTCTTCGCATCCAACAAGTTTTATCTAATCTGTTAACCAATGCGGTTAAATTTACCACCCATGGCAGCATCGACGTCTCTTGTAGAAAAGAGAATATGGAATTTATTTTTACTGTAAAAGATACCGGAACTGGAATACCGGAGGAGGATCAGAAAAAAATATTTGACCGTTTTATAAAGTTCAATTATAAATCTCTGAATAGTGAGGGAAGCGGTATTGGATTGTCGATTGTTAAGAAAATTGCGGATATGCTTCAAGGCAGAATTTGGCTTAAAAGTGTAAATGGCGAAGGCTCTGAATTTTTCTTTGCAATTCCGGCAAAATCAACATCTGTTTAATTTGTGCAGGTAGAATTTCAATTTCTGAGATTACCTGATCTAAAAATTCTGTTTTGACATTGCAGAATACCCCACAAGCTGCTGATTGGAAGAAAAGTATTAGTATTATTTTAAAACCATTACCAAATGAAGATTTTGTTTGCCAAATCGGTTTATTGAGCTTACTTTTGTTGCATTATCAAATAATCCTCACAAAAACTGATTGTTTGATTATAAAGAAGAGCGGAGAGATCGGGCTCAGCGAAACTCTGGCAACCAGCTGAAACAGAAAAGGTGCCAATACCCGGCCGGAAACGGAATTATAATTTGAACAAATGAAACCACTTTCAAAACTACATCTTCTGAGTTTCATGCACTTTTCGAACATGTGCATGTGCAGACTGGTGTGATACCAGAACTTCCGGTTAGGTTCAAATTTTTATTCGACTTTTCCTGAAGTCTATGGTAATTCAATAGAAATGAGAGCTTATTTGCTGAGTGATCCAATCTTCAGAAAGACCTTCAATCCATGCCGGGTAGAACCGAATGTCCCTAAGATTGTTAAGGTTGGGACTGAAACAACAACCCGAGCCGGAGATGGACCAATGGCAGCTGAATTCAGATCATTTGACATCACAAAACAGGTCTGATTCCGGAGGTACTTTCAGAAGTATTTATTTGCTGCAATAAAATTGAAATTCGTGTAAATTTGAAATGAAATTGATAAAAAGATGACAACGAAAAAAAACATACAACACGAACTCGAATCGCGGGTTTTGGTGCTCGACGGAGCCATGGGAACCATGATTCAGAAACACCGCCTGTCGGAAGATGATTTCCGGGGGACTGTTTTCACTGATTTTCAGTTCGATTTGAAAGGCAATAACGATTTGCTTTCGATCACTAAACCTGAAGTCATCCGCGAAATCCATGCGCAGTTCCTGGAAGCCGGCGCCGACATCATCGAAACCAATACCTTCAACTCGACCAGTATTTCGCAGGCCGACTACCACCTGGAAGAATGGGTTTACCAGCTCAACCTGCAGTCTGCAAAATTGGCAGTTGAAGTAGCTTCTGAGTTCACGGCAAAAAATCCGGAGAAACCGCGTTTTGTGGCCGGTGCCATTGGCCCGATGAACAAAACCCTGTCGCTTTCGCCCGATGTGAACGATCCGGGTTTCCGCTCTGTCACTTTCGATGAGGTGAAAGCTTCGTACCGCGAACAGTTGAAAGGATTGCTCGATGGCGGCGTAGACTTGCTGCTGGTGGAAACTATTTTCGATACGCTGAATGCGAAAGCTGCATTATTTGCCATCGAAGACGAACTCAAGGAACGCGGAATGCGGCTTCCGGTGATGGTTTCAGGAACTATAACCGACGCCAGCGGACGCACACTTTCCGGTCAAACGGTGGAAGCTTTCCTGACTTCGGTTTCGCACATCGACCTGCTCAGCATTGGCCTGAACTGTTCGCTTGGAGCCAAAGATATGCGTCCTTATCTCGAAGAACTTTCGAAAAAGGCACCCTTCTTCATCAGCGCTTACCCGAATGCCGGTTTGCCCAACCAGTTTGGCGAGTACGACGAAACTCCTGAGGAAATGGCGCATCAGGTAGGGGATTTTCTCGACAATAAATTCGTGAATATCATTGGTGGCTGCTGCGGAACTACTCCTGATCACATTCGCGAACTGGCCAAAATTGCCGCCCAATCAGAACCACATCTCCGGAGGAAAAAAGATAAACACACAATCCTTAGTGGCCTTGAACCGGTAACACTGACTCATGAGTCCGTGTTTATGAACATTGGCGAACGCTGCAATGTGTCAGGTTCGCGCAAATTTGCCCGCTTAATCCGCGATGGAAAATACGAGGAAGCGATTGCCATTGCCCGCAACCAGGTGGACGAAGGCGCACAGGTCATCGACATCAATATGGACGATGCCATGCTCGATGCCAAAAAGGAAATGGTCACTTTCCTGAATTTGTTGATGGCCGAACCCGATATCGCACGTGTTCCGATGATGATCGACTCCTCGAAGTGGGATGTGATTGAAGCCGGGCTGAAATGCGTTCAGGGTAAAGCGATTGTGAATTCCATCAGCATGAAGGAAGGCGAAGAGGTTTTCCGTCAACAGGCACAGTTACTGAAACAATATGGTGCCGCTGTTGTGGTGATGGCTTTCGACGAAATCGGACAGGCCGATTCGTTTGAGCGACGAATAGAAATCTGCCAACGCGCATACAATATTCTGGTCAACGAAATTAATTTTCCACCTCAGGATATCATTTTCGATTCCAATATTCTGATCATCGGCACCGGAATGGAGGAACACTTGAATTACGCGGTTGATTTTATCAATGCGGTTAGATGGATCAAGAAAAACCTGAAATATGCCAAAACCAGCGGCGGGGTGAGCAATGTGTCGTTTTCATTCCGTGGAAACGACCAAGTGCGCGAAGCCATCCATTCGGTTTTCCTGTTTCATGCGATCAAAGCCGGACTCGACATGGGCATTGTGAACCCAGGAATGTTGCAGATTTACGATGAAATTCCGAAGGATTTTTTGGAGAAAGTGGAGAATCTGGTCCTGAATAAAAACCCAAACGCTACCGAAGAACTGCTCGAATTCGCGCAGACTTTAAAAGCGCAGGATGCCAAAGAAGAGCGAAAAGACGAATGGCGCGACCTCCCGGTTGAAAAACGGCTGGAACACGCGCTGGTAAAAGGATTACCCGATTATATCGACATTGACCTGGCCGAAGCACTGCCGCTCTACTCGCCGGTTCTGAACATCATCGAAGGTCCGCTGATGGACGGGATGAACGTGGTTGGCGACTTGTTTGGCGCCGGAAAAATGTTCCTTCCGCAGGTGATCAAATCGGCCCGTGTGATGAAAAAAGCGGTGGCTTATTTGTTGCCGTACATCGAAGCCGACAAAGATCAGTTCGACACCACCGACAACCGCAAAGTGGTGCTGATGGCCACCGTAAAAGGCGACGTGCACGACATCGGGAAAAACATTGTGGGCGTGGTTTTGGGCTGCAACAACTACCGGGTCATCGATCTGGGCGTAATGGTGCCCACCGATAAAATTCTCGACACTGCCATTCAGCAAAACGTGGACATCATTGGCCTAAGCGGATTGATTACACCCTCACTCGAAATTATGGTGGATGTGGCCACCGAAATGGAACGTCGGGGCATGAACCTGCCTTTGCTGGTTGGCGGAGCAACTACCTCGAAAATTCATGCCGCAGTGAAAATTGCACCTCAATATAAAAATGCAGTGATTCATGTCAAAGACGCGTCACGCGCGGTGAGCGTGGTTTCGAACCTGCTCTCCGGAAATCAGGATTTCCTGAAGGAAATTCGTGATGACTATCAGGCTGTACGCGATTTGCACGGACAGAAAAAGGCTAAAAAATACCTGTCCATTGGGGAAGCGCGTGCCAATAAACTGAAAATTGACTGGAACAATACGTCCATTTACAAACCCAATTTTGTGGGCATCAAACAACTGATTGATTATCCGATTTCGGAACTCAGACAATACATCGACTGGACGTTCTTCTTCTTTGTTTGGGAGCTGAAAGGCAAATTCCCGGATATCCTGAACGACGAACTTCAGGGCGAAGAAGCGCGGAAACTTTATGCCGATGCCAACCGGATGCTCGATTTAATGACCGAGGAGAAAATGGTGCAGACCAATGGCGTTTTCGGTATCTGGCCAGCCAATGCCGATGGCGACGATATTGTTATCTACGAAAATGAAAAAAGCAAAAAGGAAATAGGCAGATTCTATCAGCTCCGCCAGCAGGAAGCCAAAAAGCCGGGTTCGCCGAACTACTGTTTGGCTGATTTTATTGCTCCAATTGAAAGTGGCAAAAATGATTATTTTGGAGCATTCGCGGTAACCGGCGGTGTGGGCATCGAAAAATGGATGAAAGCATTCCACGACGATCACGACGATTACAACGCCATTCTGCTCGAATCGCTGGCCGACCGCCTTTCTGAAGCATTCGCCGAATTGCTCCATCTACAGATCCGTAAGGATTATTGGGGCTATGTTCCTGATGAAAAGCTTTCGCTGGAAGAAATGTTCCATGTCGATTATCAGGGAATTCGCCCGGCCATTGGCTATCCGGCCTGTCCTGAACACCATGAAAAAGGCAACCTCTTCAACATGCTGCAAGCCGAAGAAATAGGAATGACTTTGACTGAACATTTTATGATGCTTCCTACCGCTTCGGTGAGCGGAGAATACTTTGTACACCCGGAATCGAAATATTTCAGTCTCGAGAAAATTGGCAAAGACCAGGTTGAAGATTATGCCCGCCGCAAAGGAGTGAGCGTTGAAGTGATTGAGCAGTTTATGCCATCGAATTTGAATTATAAGGGAATATAGCCCACTTCTAATTCCGCGGAGGGAGAAGGTTTTGGACAGTGATTCGCATAATTTTCAGCTCGGTAGGGGCGGCATATTGGTAGCCCGGGGTACCGTGACGAAGGAACGACACCCCGGGTAAAACAAGGAACAGCAGAAAACCGTCCGCACAAAAATCAAAAACAAAGCGGATATCTTTCTTCGGACGGAATCGTGGTTGCCTTCATAAAGAAAAGCCGATATGACTCAAATTGAGATTATAGAAATTTCACGAAACTATATCGATTTATTGCGCACCGAAGGAATAATGGTGGACAAAGCTTTTTTATATGGAAGCTACCTGACCAATACCGCAACAAACGAAAGCGATATTGATTTAATGATTGTTACAGAGAATGATACTGTGTTAAAAAGAACGGGGTTGGAGATTGCATAGATGAAAGCAACAATAAAACTTCAGAAAGGCGGAATGAAAATTCTGCCTTTTTTGCGGGGAAGATTTTCATGCAAACATATTGGGCTTGAAGATGGGAAGGATTAACCTCAAGAGTTAATTTTCACTTTACGAATATCTTTACCTTGATATTCTAAAATACATCTTTAGTATTTCAAGGTAATTATGCGACATTTGCACCAGATAACAGATTTTTGATTTGAAAAAACATTAGCATGAAAGTAATTGACATTATCAATCAAAGCAATAAAACCGTTTTTTCGTTTGAGCTGTTGCCACCGCTCAAAGGAAATGATGCGAGTAAAATATACAAAACCGTTGAAACGCTGGTCGATTTCGATCCTAAGTACATCAACATCACCACGCACCGTGACGAAATGATGTACATCGAGTTGCCCGATGGTCGCATTGAAAAACGAACGGTTCGCAAACGCCCCGGAACTGTTGCAATTGCAGCGAGTATTCAGCACAAATACGGTATTCCGGTGATCCCGCATATTTTGTGTGGCGGCTTCTCGAAAAGCGAAACCGAACATGTTTTGATCGACCTGAATTTTATGGGCATCAAAAATGTTTTAGCCTTACGTGGAGACGGAAACAAAGGCGAACATGTTTTCAGACCCGATCCAAATGGACATTCCAACGCCAATCAACTGGTTGAACAGATTGTGAATTTACGAAATGGAAAATATCTGGAAGCAGATTTAAAAAATACCCATCCGATGGATTTTTGCATTGGAGTAGCTGGTTATCCGGAGAAGCATTTTGAGGCGCCAAATACTGAAATTGACCTTCAGTATTTAAAACAAAAAGTAGATGCAGGTGCCGACTACATTGTGACCCAGATGTTTTTCGACAACCAAAAATATTATGATTTTGTGGATAAATGCAGGGCAATTGGAATTCAGGTGCCTATTATCCCCGGAGTTAAACCGCTCAATTTGAAGAATCAGCTGACGGTGCTGCCAAAGCTATTCAGTATTGATATTCCGCAGGAATTGGCGACCGAATTAGGCAAATGCAAAACCGACGACGATGCCAAAGTGGTTGGTACTGAATGGGCTATTCATCAATCGAAAGACCTGGTTGCACATCAGGTTCCGAGTTTGCATATTTATACTTACGGAGTTTCGGACAATACCCGAAAAATTATAGAAGCAGTGTTTTAATTGCAAAAGTAGGGTTGACGCTTTGTGGTCAACTGAATAGAAAAACAAACCCCGAAACCGTTAACCATGTTCGGGGTTTGAAAATTTTAACCTGAACGATTATACCGATTGAAGAAATTTAATAGTCCAATCTTCGCTCTCTCGATTGGCCTTAACATTTCTATTCATCGGCATTATACTAAAGCTTTGGACTGATTTGAAATTACATTTTGTATTAAATGACATATCCATTGGGTAGAATAGCCCCCTTCTTAATCACAACAATCCCTTCTTTTACCGAATAGAGGTCGTTGTTTGAATCCGATAAATGTTGGCCTCCGTTTACCCGAACATCGTTCCCGATATGAACGTTCTTGTCAACGATACAATTGTTTAAATAGCAACGGTCTCCAATTCCCATCACTTTTCCGTCATTGTAATGCTGATCAATTTCTTCGAGATTCTGATAATAGTCGTTACCCATAATGTACGAATTGACAATGGTCGTTCCTTTGCCAATCCTTGACCGGATTCCGATCACAGAATGTTCAATTCGGCTGGCATGAATAATACAACCGTCAGAAACAACAGTTTTCTCTAATGTTGTTCCTGAAATCTTCGAAGGCGGGAGCAGCCTTGCACGCGTATAAACCGGTTTCGAATTATTGAACAGGTTAAATTTCGGAATATCATCAGTTAAACCAAGGTTTGCTTCATAAAACGAATCGATGTTACCTATATCCGTCCAATAACCTTCATACGGAAAGCTTAAAACTTTATGGGTTTTAATCGATTGTGGAATAATTTCTTTGCCAAAATCTTTGGTTGCCTCATCTTTCATCAGTTCAACCAGCAAATTACGGTTAAAAATATAAATACCCATCGAAGCCAGATAAACTTTACCTTCACGTTTCATCTCCTCGCTGGTTTCCGAAACCCAATCAGGAAGCATTTCAGCAGTAGGCTTTTCAATAAATTCCTGAATGATATTTTTTGAATCAGACTTAAGAATCCCGAATTCAGATGCCTCACGGGCTACAACAGGTAAAGTTGCCAGCGTGATATCGGCTTTGGCTTTAATATGCGCCTCAACCATTTCGTTGAAATCCATTTGGTACAATTGGTCACCAGACAAAATCAGCGCATAATCGAATTCATAGTTCAGGAAATGTTGCATACACTGGCGAACAGCATCAGCAGTACCCTGAAACCATGATTTATTATCCGGAGTTTGTTCGGCAGCAAGAATATCGACAAATGAATTGTTGAAAAAACTGAACTGATAGGTGTTTTTGATGTGCTTGTTTAGCGAGGCCGAATTAAATTGTGTCAACACAAAAATACGGTCAATGTCGGAATTGATACAATTCGAAATTGGAATATCGACCAAACGGTATTTCCCAGCAATTGGCACAGCAGGTTTCGATCTGTTCTCTGTCAGAGGGGACAGTCTCGATCCCTGACCTCCTCCGAGAATAATAGCTAAGGTTGTTTTTTTCATGTCGTTATATTTTAAGTGATTGGTATAATTCGATATATTCAGCTGCTGCTCTGTTCCACGAATGGTCGATTTGCATGATTTGCTTTCTGATTTTCTTAAAAGTCTTTTGATCTTTAAACAAGGTTTTCGCACGTTGCATCGAATGGATGACATCGAATGTT
>JBBQMW010000102.1:0-13486 GCA_038329265.1 Bacteroidales bacterium
GGTGGGTTCACATCAGGTGGTATCAATTTCGATGCAAAAACCCGTCGTAACTCAACCGATCTGGAAGATATTTTCATCGCCCACGTTTCAGGAATGGACGTATTTGCACGTTCGTTGATTATCGCCGACAAATTGCTGAAAAATTCAGATTACCTGAAACTGAAAGCAAACCGTTATGCGTCTTATGATTCAGGAAAAGGCAAAGAATACGAAGCCGGCAAACTGAATTTGGTTGATTTGTATAATGTTGCCAAAGAAGTTGGTGAACCAAAACAAATCAGCGGAAAACAAGAAATGCTGGAACAGTTGATCAACTGCTACATCTAATCCTATGAAAGATCGTAACACGTTATACATTGCGGGGATCACTCTGGTGGCAACACTGGGTGGTCTTTTATTTGGCTATGACACTGCCGTAATTTCAGGCGCAGAAAAATCTGTTCAGGCATACCTGATTACTCCACTTGGACTTGGATCTCTTGCACATGGAGCCACCATTTCCAGCGCATTAATCGGATGTATTATTGGAGGAATGCTTTCTGGAATTCTTTCTTTAAAGTTGGGTCGGAAAAGAGCCATGATGCTTGCCGGATTTTTGTTCTTTGTGTCGGCACTGGGATCTGGATTTCCTGAATTCCTGTTCTTCCAAAAGGGTGAACCAAGCATGGGATTGCTGTACATGTTCAATTTTTATCGTATTATCGGTGGAATTGGCGTTGGACTGGCATCGGCCGTGGTTCCGATGTACATTGGTGAAATAGCGCCAGCTGATATTCGCGGACGTTTGGTGTCAATCAACCAGTTTGCCATCATTTTTGGTATGCTGGTCGTATATTTTGTCAACTATTTTATTGCTCAGGGGAAAAGCATCGAATACATCAATGAAATCGGTTGGAGATGGATGTTTCTTTCGGAGGCAATTCCTGCCGGAATCTTTGCGGTACTTTTGTTTTTTGTTCCAGAAACGCCCCGTTATCTGGCAATGACTAATCGCGACGGCAAAGCACTGGAAATCCTGACCAAAATCAATGGAATACAACAAGCGAAACTGATTATGACTGATATTAAAAAATCAGTTGAAGCAGCTTCTGAAAAACTATTCGCTTTTGGTAAAGTGGTCATCATTATCGGTATCCTGTTGTCGGTTTTTCAGCAATTTGTTGGTATCAACGTTGCGCTTTATTATGCGCCACGTATTTTTGAAAGCATGGGCGCAGCCAAAGATTCATCGATGCTGCAAACAGTGGTAATGGGGCTGATCAACGTTATTTTCACAGTTGTTGCCATTATGACCGTTGATAAATACGGACGCAAAATCTTGCTGATGATTGGCTCGATTGGTATGGCCATCGGTATGTTTGCCATTGGAGGTCTGGCTTTCTTTAAAGTAATTGGCATCAGCACCTTGGTATTCATCATCATCTACACCGCATCATTCATGATGTCGTGGGGACCGATTTGCTGGGTACTGATTTCTGAAATTTTCCCGAATAAAATCCGCGGACGTGCCATTGCCATTGCCGTTGCTGCACAGTGGACCGCCAACTATTTCATTTCGTCAACTTATCCGGCCATGATGGAATTTAGCGGTGGACTAACTTACAGCTTTTACGGTTTGATGAGCCTTCTTTCGTTCTTTTTTGTTTGGAAAATGGTTCCTGAAACCAAAGGAAAAACGCTCGAAGAAATGGAAAAACTCTGGAAGAAATAGCACTAAATTGAACGCTAGAAACTACAAAAGGCCGCCGATCCTCTGGAAGAGCGGCTTTTTCATTAATTGGTAGTCGATAAAGTACGGTTCAAATTTGCATTTTGTTATTTTTTACATTTCCTTAGCAGTCTATCGGAAGACGAGTGAATATTGTGATGATAAAGGATTTTCTTACCCCAAAAATCAACCTTTAATTTTTTTGATTCAAGTTTTATCTGTATTTTTAATTAATTGTTTATGACAAACAGTAATTTAATTAAAGGTCTGTCTATTAAGGATATACTTATTGTTTTGGTTATATTAATTTCCGGGATTGTATATGTTTTGATTATGTACGGAAATACCCTTCATAATGAGAAAATGTATGTAATTCAGATTGCCCGTTCTATTGAAGTCAGTCTTCCCAAAGGAGAAATTCAGTCTTTACCGGAGAATCCGGACGACCTCCGGACAAAAGATTTCAGCCAGCTAAAAAAAGCACTTCAGCAGATCATACAGGTAAATAAAAATGCGCGATTTGCCTATCTATACCTTCAACGCAGCAATAAGCTTTATTTCATTGTTGATTCAGAGCCTGAATCTTCTCCGGATTATTCTCCGGCCGGACAAGAGTTTACCGAAGCTGAACCCATTGATAGTAAACCTTTTCAGGATGGCAAAGCTCTGATTACTAATCCGGTAACTGACCGCTGGGGAACCTGGGTTAGTGCCGAAGTTCCTATTTTTGGCGATACAACAGGAAATGTAATTGCTGTTTTCGGAATGGATTACGATGCAAAATCATGGAGAAACAAAATCCTGCTTGAAGTTTCACAATCGTGTTTACTAGTGATTATTATACTTATTTTGGCCTTCGCAGGCATGTTTAGACGAAAAAGAAACGAACAGTTGAAAAGAGAAATCTCACTCCGGGAAATAGCTGAAAAGGGATTGAAGGAAAGTGAATCTGAGTACCGACTATTATTCGAATTGAATCCGCAGTCCATGTTGGTTTACGATATGGAATCGAAGATGATTTTAGCAGTTAACCAGGCAACGATTGATAAGTATGGTTACTCGCAAGAAGAATTTCTCCAAATGTCGATACTTGATCTGAAATCATCCGAAGAATTTGTAAGGCTTAGGATGAATTTAATTGAAGACAAACATTCGCTTAAACGTCTGGAGATATGGAATCACAAATTAAAAGATAACAGCACCATTCAAGTTGAAGTACATTCTCATAACTTCGATTTCAGGCACAAGGATGCCCGATTGGTATTATTAATAGATATTACAGAGGCTCTTAAAACCAAAGTGCAAATCAGAACGAACGAACGTCATATGACCAACCTGATCAATAATCTGCCTGGAATAATCTATCGTAGTGCGATCGAGGTGGATTATACGATGAATTTTATAAGTGACGGGTGTACCCGGATTACAGGTTATACCCCTGAAGAATTCGTAACTGGAAAGATCGCCTATATTGATATGATTCTTCCTGAATACCGGGATCTGATATGGGAAAAATGGCAGGAAGTGATTAAAGGAAAACTCGTATTTGAGGAGCAATATCCAATAAAAACCCATTCCGGAGAAGTAAAATGGATTTGGGAACGTGGAGGAGGAGTATTTGACGAAAACGGGGAACTTGAGTTTCTTGAAGGATATCTGGAAGATATTACCATCAACAAGTTGGCAGAAGAAAAACTTCGGCAATCAGAAGCCAATCTGGCCAGAACTATTGGAGAATCTCCATTTGGTATTCGGATTCTCTCAGGTGATGGTACAACATTGTATGCAAATCCTGCTTTACTTAGGATTTTTGGGTTTGATAGTCTGAACGATTTTAACCAAATCCCAGTGGCTTCATGGTATACTCCCGAATGCTATCTGGAATATATGGCGCGTGAAGCAAGTCGCAAAAACGGAGAAGATGTTGAACTGGATTATGAAGTCAGGATAATTAGCAAGAATTTCGGAATCAGGCATTTATTGGTACATAGGCAAGAAATGTTATGGAATGGAAAAATCAATAATCAGTTAATCTATCAGGATATTACCGACCGAAAAATCGCTGAGAATCAATTAATAAAGCTTTCTTCAGCAATTGAGCAAAATCCAGTATCTGTAGTTATTACGAATTACAAAGGTTTGATTGAATATGTGAATCCAAAATTCACCGAAATGACCGGATATAAATTTGAAGAAGTTCTGGGTAAAAACCCAAGAATTCTGAAATCGGGCAAAATGGATCCAAATATTTATACTGATTTATGGAATACAATTATTTCAGGTAAAATCTGGCAAGGTGAACTGATAAACCGAAATAAATCTGGGGAATTTTATTGGGCATTTAAATCTATATCTCCAATTTTCGACGACAATAATCAGATTACCAATTTTGTAGCTATCGCTGAAGACATTACCGAAAAAAAGAAAAACGAATCTGAATTAATAAAGGCCAAAGAAAAAGCAGAAGAAAGTGATCGGTTAAAATCGGCTTTTCTGGCTAACATCAGCCACGAAATTAGGACACCCATGAATGGCATTATGGGTTTTGCAGAACTGCTAAAAGAACCGGATCTTTCACCGGAAAATCAACATGAATTTATTGGAGTTATTGAACAAAGTGGGCGGCGGATGCTCAATATAATCAATGATTTAATTGATATTTCAAAGATTGAAGCTGGTGAAACCATTCTCCGGATTCGTGAAACAAATGTGAACAAAATGCTTCGCGAATTGCACGTATTCTTTTTGCCAGAAGTGAATCAGAAAAATATTTACCTCGATTACCATTGTGACCTTTCTGATGATGAAAGTATTATTGAAACTGACATTACCAAACTCAACCAGATTTTGACAAACCTGATTAAAAATGCGGTTAAATTTACTGACAAGGGTTCTATCAAATTTGGCTATTTGCATAGAGATAAAATGCTTGAATTTTATGTAGTGGATACTGGTCCGGGGATTCCTAAGGAACAAAAGGACCTGATTTTTGAGCGTTTCAGACAGGGAACACAAAGCCTCAATAAAATTCATGAAGGTGCAGGACTTGGACTCGCAATTTCGAAAGCCTATATTGAGTTACTTGGAGGATCAATATGGATTGAATCTGAATTTGGAAAAGGTTCTACTTTCAGTTTCGATACTCCAATCAGGCACCAGCAACATTAAAATACAAAAGCCGCTGCTCGGTTGATGCAGCGGCTTTTGGCAACTATTTGGGTGTTATTTTTTTACTTCCCAGGCACAACGCACCGGAGAAACAATTTTTTCCTGTTTTTTCAATTCATTCATGGCTTTTTCAACCACTTTTTTGTCCAGCCCTGCCAATTCAGCAATTTTTCCGGCTGTCAATGGTTTGTCTGAAGCAGACATAACTGCCAATACTTTTTCTACGCTCATAAAATAAAGATTAAAAGATTTACAATTTATTCAATTACAATTTACTATTTGCCGCTGTAGACAAGCGATTGAAAAATCTATTAAGGATCCTAAATGAGTGGATGAAATAGTAAATAGTCAATAGCTAAATAGTCAATCATTTTAAAACCTTCCTTCAACAACTTTCCAGTCCATTACTTTCCAGAAATCGGCGACATACGCAGGACGAACATTCTGTTTGTCGAGGTAATAGGCATGTTCCCATACATCGCAGGTTAAAAGTGGAGTCAATCCATCGCGAACAGGGCAGCCTGCATTGCTGGTTTGCACAATACTCAGTTTTCCTGCAGCGTCTTTCACCAACCATGCCCAGCCCGAACCAAACTGCGTGACCGCAGCTTTATTGAAAGCTTCCTTAAAAGTATCGAGTGAGCTAAAAGTAGCATCAATTGCAGCTTTTAACTTGCCTGAAGGTTCAGCTGCCGGTGTTTTTGAAAATTGTTCGAAGTAAAAAGTGTGGTTAAAAACCTGTGCTCCATTGTTGAAAATTCCACCATCTGCTTTTTTGATGATGGTTTCAAGATCAGCATTTTCAAATTCGGTTCCGACAACCAGGTTGTTCAGATTGGTTACATAAGCCTGATGGTGTTTGTCGTGATGAAATTCAAGTGTTTTGGCACTGATGTATGGTTCCAGTGCGTCTTTTGCATAGGGTAATGCAGGTAGTGTAATACTCATTTTGGTTATCTTTTTAGTTAAACAATGATTTTTATTTTTCACTTAAGATAACAGAAACACGATTCAAATAGTTTGCAGAAACTGCAATTCCGGAGTAATTTATAATGATTCCGAATAGTAGCCCCCACCAAACATCCCCAACAAGGGAAGGCTTAAAGAACGCATTGAATTTGATTGTATAAGAATATAAGATAATAAACTATTGAATGAAAAAGCCCCTCTTTTAAAGGGGTTGGGGAGGCTTGCTTCTAAAACAAAACCGCCCGGAACCTCTGTTCCGGGCGGAAAAAAACCAAAAATCAACTAACCTTTAAACCGTCGGGCGACATCGTCCCAATTAACCACGTTGAAAAAGGCATCGACGTAATCAGGGCGCCGGTTTTGATACTTCAGGTAATAAGCATGTTCCCACACATCTACCCCAAGAACCGGTGTTCCTTTTACTTCGGCCAAATCCATTAACGGGTTATCCTGATTAGGTGTAGACGATATCACCAAACCATCACCCTGCTTTACCAGCCACGCCCATCCAGACCCAAACCGGGTGAGTGCTGCTTTGGTAAATGCTTCTTTAAAATTCTGATACGACCCAAATGCTGCATCGACAGCTTTCAGTAAATCACCTTCAGGTTGTTTGGCTCCACCCGGAGTCATGACTTCCCAAAATAAATTGTGATTGTAAAAACCGCCGCCGTTATTGCGGACAGCAACTGGCTGAGCCGATATATTCGCCAAAATTTCTTCAATTGTTTTGCCTTCAGTGGCAGTTCCCTGAAGTGCAGCATTCAGATTGTTGGTATATGCTGCATGATGTTTGTCGTGATGGATTTCCATCGTTAATGCGTCGATATAAGGCTCGAGTGCATTGAATGCGTATGGTAATTTTTGTAATTCGAATGCCATTTTTAATTTTGTGTAAGATTAAAGACTCTTTTATCTTCTATACAAACATAGCATCTATTTAAATTGTTTCCAAATAAGATTGCTTTTTTATTTAAAAAAAAATGAATAATAATTTATATTTTCTAAATGCCTGAAAGATAGTTTATTGCAAATGATTGTTTAAGAATGCAATTCTTTGTTTCTTATGGATAACCAATTTTGGCCAAAATCAGGAAGGGATGGAAACATGGTTTTTAGTACAAAATGATTAACAAAATAGCCATCAGAAAATTCTTCCTGATGGCTATTTTAATGTTGAATTTATTTGTAAAGATCCAACATGATTTATGTTGAAAAGCTCAATTACTCTGCCAAGCGTATGTTTTTGCAAAAACAGATTCTGTAACGACAGGTTTTTCTTCAAGTATCAAAGCCTCATTTTCTGAAAGTTTTGTATGCAAACAGCATTTCAAAGAATCGAGTCGTGATAGTAATATAGTTTCCTTGTTAATGTTAACTAATTCTCCTTTTATTCCCATGAGCGTACCATTTGCGATCTCTATCAATCTGCCTTTTGCAATTTGCTCGTAGGATACCGAAACTTCATAGTTACTTTGCGCCAGAAAAGTTTTGATATTATTGATTTGAGTTTCTGGAATGGCCTGTGCTTTTCCTCCGGAACTGATAAAGCAAACTACTCCCGGTGTATTGAGTGCAGTGAAGAATTCCCGGTAACTTACTCTCACAAATAGATAGCATCGAAACAGTGGTTCTTCGTTCCACTTAGTCCGGTCGATCCAGCTTTTTTGGAGTTTCCGGGATGGTAAATAACATTCAATTCCCTTTTGAGTCAAATTGTTGAAGAGCTTCTTCTCTGAATTTGCTTTGGTATATATGGCATACCATTGGTAATTTGGATTTTCTAGAGGCATATAATCGAGTGTTAATTTATATCATCACTATGGTCAATCAATTTGGTTTTTATATTTCTTGTCTGTTGCAGATTTGAAACACCAATAATTTATAAACAAAACTAAGGCCTATTTAGATCGATTCCAAATAAAAAATATTAATTTTAGATCAAATTATTGTTTCAAAATTGGGATTATCTACTTTCAATAAGTAAAACTGCTACCTCCTAAAAACTCACGCATGACCGATGTTGGTGGAATCTCCAGATCGTCGATGGCTTTGAAATAAGATAAAAACTTTAGCAAGCGATTGCTTTCACTAAATTCTGTCTGACTTTCTGTAACTGCTTTCAGAAGTGGTTCAGCATATTTTTTCAGAACAGCAAGTTCATAAACCAAGGCTGAGTTGAACATGACATCGGCATTTTCCTGATATGGAAATATATTTTTATCTTCACCTGCACGAACACTTGGCCATCTTCGAATGGTATCCTGGGCAGAATAATTTCGGTATTTGCTGTCACGTATCATTCTCCTGATCAGGCGGTTGTCGGTTGTTGAAATGTGATTTTGATCGTCAATCGAGATTTGGGTAAGCGCTGAAAGGAATATTTTGAAAGTGCTAACCGAAGGAATATGCGGAACCAAATTGGGGTTCATTCCATGAATGCCCTCAATAACCAGAATACTGCCCGGTTCCAATAGTAACAACTTGCCTGATGGATTCCGTTTTCCAACAGTGAAATTGAACCGGGGTAATTCGACTGATCCGCCATTGAGAAGATGGTTTAATTGTTCATTGAAAAATTCAACGTCAATGGCTTCAATGGCCTCGAAATCGTATTCACCATTCTCATCTTTAGGTGTATTCTCCCGGTCAACAAAATAATCGTCGAGCGAAATCAGGAATGGTTTTAGTCCATTGACTGCCAACTGCACCATCAGCCGTTTACTGAAGGTTGTTTTCCCCGATGACGACGGACCCGCAATTAAAACTACTTTGATCTCTTTCTTACGATCATTAATCAGATTGGCTATTTCGGCGATCTTTTTTTCGTGTAAAGCTTCCGAGATTTTGATGATATCGCCACCTTGCCCATTCAAAGCTTTTTCGTTCAGGTTAGCCACGTTCGGAACATCCAGAAGTTCAGCCCAATTTTTATGTTCCTGAAAAATCTCGAATAGTTTATCATGCCTCGAATAGGGTTGAACCTCACTGAAATTGTTCGATTTTGGAATTCGAAGCAGCAATCCGTCGTAATAGTGAACCAGATCGAATACCGTTAAATATCCGGTTGAAGTTACCTGATAACCATAGAAATAGTTGGCGTGGTCTCCCATAAAATATAAGTACGAAAACAGTGTTCCCTGTTGTTGGAAAAGCTTGGCCTTAAAAAGCAGATTTTGCTTTTGACAAATTTCAACAAACTCTTCATTGGGCAATCCTATTTTTCTGAATGGAATATCATTTGCAACTATTTGCAGCATTTCATTTTTAATGGCAAGAATGTCAGAATCTGTAATTGGCCCATCCAAGCCTGTAAGCTCACAATAGTATCCGCGTGAAATGCCATGCATCATCTTAAGTTTCACATGAGGAAATAACTCGCTTACGGCTGCGTATAAAATAAAAAAAAGTGAGCGGACATACATTCTCATACCGTCAGGATGAGAATAATCAATGAATTCAACTTTTTTGGTTTTAACAAAAACAAACGAAAGTTCCTTCACCTTGTTATTGACCAAAGCTCCGATTATCGGATTTTTCAGTTTCACTTCAAAATCATCTTTTATATCCATCAAGGTAACTCCCAATGGATAAGTTTTTTTTGTGCCGGAGTTGACGCAATAAATGTCGATCGTGTTCATAGGTAGTTTATTCTATTTCTTGGTTTTGTTACTTTCCAACCTTTTGGCATTTTCAGTTGTCCGATTTTTTCGGACAACTGACTACCTTCCTTGTTCAGTTTTGCCTTCAAATCGCTCCAATACTTACGCGGACGATCAGTTTCGGTAAGTACTTCAATAACATCAATGATTGAAAAATGCCATTTTTCCAATTCAGAATCCCACAGCGAACGAATTTGTTTTGATTCGAATAATTTTATTGCATTCTGTTTTTCCATTGTGTTAAGTATTTGATATACTTATGAATCTAAGATAGACAAAATAAAAGACATCAACTAGAAAATCTAAACCATTCTCATTTCTTGTTTCAGATAAATGGCCGTAAACGATTCTTCGTTTTTTATCACTTCTTCCGGAGTCCCAAAACACACCACTCTGCCTCCTTCTTTACCGCCTTCGGGACCAATATCGATAATATGGTCGGCCACTTTAATTACGTCCATATTGTGTTCGATGACGATTACTGTATTTCCACGGTCAACCAGCTTATTCAATACTTCGAGCAACACCCGGATGTCTTCGAAATGAAGTCCGGTAGTTGGTTCGTCGAGAATATACATGGTTTTTCCGGTATCTTTTTTTGAAAGTTCAGTGGCCAGTTTTACCCGCTGCGATTCGCCTCCGGAAAGTGTTGTGGATGATTGACCCAAGGTGATATATCCCAGCCCGACATCCTGAATGGTTTTAAGTTTATGGGAGATTGATGGAATATGCTCGAAAAATTCGACTCCCTGATTGATCGTCATATCGAGCACATCGCCAATTGATTTGCCTTTGTACCTGACTTCAAGCGTTTCGCGGTTGTAACGGCGTCCGTTGCAGGTATCACAGTGCACATAAACATCGGGAAGGAAATTCATTTCTATTTGCTTCAAGCCACCGCCCTGACAATCTTCGCAACGGCCACCTTTTACATTGAACGAAAATCGGCCTGGCTGATAAGCCCTGATTTTGGCTTCAGGCAATTGAGCAAACAAATTCCGGACATCAGAGAACAAGCCGGTATAAGTTACCGGATTGCTGCGTGGAGTGCGGCCTATGGGCGACTGATCGACCTGAACAACTTTATCGATATGGTTTAGCCCGATGATTTCGGTGTAGGGTAGCGGATCTTTTACCGATCCATAAAAGTGCTGGCTTAAAATGGGTTGCAAAGTAGCGTTGATCAAGGTTGACTTCCCACTTCCGGAGACGCCGGTGATACAGATCAATTTGCCAAGTGGCAGATCGACTGAAATATTTTTCAGGTTATTGCCCGTGCAGCCTTTGAGCGAGAGGACATGACCATTTCCTTTTCGTCGTTTCTCCGGAATTTTAATCTGAGCCTCACCCAAAAGGTATTTAGATGTCAGTGTCCCGGCATTCAACACCTGCTGAGGTGTTCCGGCAGCAACCACATGACCGCCATGCCGTCCGGCAAAAGGACCCATATCAATCAGGTAATCGGCGTTCATCATCATGTCTTTGTCGTGCTCAACCACAATCACTGAGTTTCCGGTGTCGCGCAATTGTTCGAGTGAATGAATGAGTCGTAAATTGTCGCGGTGATGCAATCCAATACTTGGCTCGTCGAGAATATACAACACATTCACCAGTTGCGAGCCAATTTGAGTGGCCAGCCTGATACGCTGAGATTCGCCTCCTGACAAGGTGCGCGAAGTCCGGTCGAGCGATAAATAATTGAGCCCGACATCAACCAGAAAACGAATGCGGTCGCGGATTTCCTTGATTACTTCCACCGCTATTTTTCGTTGTCGATCGGTCAGTCGGTCTTCAAGGTTGGTCAGCCAGAGATTGAGTTCAGAAATGTCGAGTTGTGCCAGTTCCGAAATATTTTTTTGATCGATTTTGAAAAAGAGCGATTCCTTTTTAAGCCTTTGCCCGTTGCATTCAGGACAAGGAGTTTCGCGAACAAACTGGTTGGCCCATTTCTGAGCTTTTTGCGACGGATTGTCGTCTTTCTGTGCATCGATGTATTTGATCACGCCTTCGTAGGTCATCATGTAATTCATCGAAACTCCGAGCGGAGAATTTTTTAATTGAATCCGTTCGTTGGTGCCGAAAAGTATGGCGTTCAAACCATCTTCAGGAATATCTTTGATCGGTGTTTTCAGGTTAAATCCGAACATGTCGCCCAAAGCTTCAATCTGCCAAAAAACCAGTGTGTTTTTGTGCGGGCCGAGCGGTGCGATTCCACCATTCTGAATACTTTTTGTATTGTCGGGTACAATTTTTTCCAGATCAATTTCGCTGATCATTCCCAGTCCATTACATTTTGGACAAGCTCCTTGCGGTGAGTTAAACGAAAAATTATGGGGAGCAGGTTCGTTGTAAGAAATTCCGGTTGTCGGGCACATCAACTGGCGGCTGTAATATTTTGCCACTTGCGTGTCGTGATCCAGAATCATACAAATTCCATGTCCGTTTTTCATGGCAATCTGCAACGAATCGTGCAGACGTTTATCGCTGGCTTCATCCACCAGTAAGCGGTCGATCACAATTTCGATGAAGTGATTTTTGTAACGGTCGAGTCGCATGGCAGCTTTCAACTCGGTAACGACGCCATCGATACGCGCATTCAGGAACCCTTTTTTTAGAATTTGTTCAAATAATTCGCGGTAATGACCTTTTCGGCCTTTCACCATTGGAGCCAGAATCAGGATTTTCTTTCCGGAAAATGAAGCTTTGATCAGAGATAAAATCTGATCGTCGGTATATTTCACCATTTTTTCGCCGGTATTGTATGAATAGGCTTCTCCGGCACGTGCGTACATCAGGCGGAGAAAATCATAAATTTCGGTGACTGTGCCAACCGTTGAGCGTGGATTTTTGTTGGTGGTTTTCTGCTCAATGGCGATTACGGGACTCAGCCCTGTAATCAGATCAACATCAGGGCGCTCCATGTTGCCAAGGAATGATCGTGCATAGGACGAAAACGTTTCGATGTATCGACGTTGTCCTTCAGCATAAATGGTGTCAAAAGCCAGCGAAGACTTCCCGCTGCCGCTCAATCCGGTAATAACGGTGAGTTTATTACGTGGAATTTCGACATTCACGTTTTGAAGATTATGAACGCGCGCACCGTGAACAGAGATCAGGCCGTCTTCTTCGGTCAAACCTTCAGGAGTATGGATATTTTCGGTATTCTGCATCTATATTTAGTTTGAAAAGAGGAAAAAGAAACGAGTAAATTGAGCCTTTTATATTTCTGATTCTATTGTTTTCTGTATCCCTTTTCCGGAATTTTCACTTTGTACGTCTTGCTGGTTGGATTTTTCAGGAATGTTTCGCGAAGCCAGGGATTGAACATTTTTAAAGTTTTATAGCTAATACCTTTGTCGATAGCATAGCTTGCCAGATCGTTAACAGAACCTTTGATTTCAACCGTTTCGGTTTTAATAATCGGGTAGAGATCGTCTTTCCCGATCCTGAAACCATATTCTTCGGGATCTTCCATGACCAGTTTTAGTGCCAGAATACGGAATACATATCGGGTGGTTTCTTCGACAAACAACAAATCGTAGTAGCTTTTTGCTTTTTGGCTGGTAATTTTTTTATCGAGACCAGCCCTGCCTCCGTTGTAAGAAGCGGCGACCAGCGACCAGCTTCCAAATTTCTGGAAATCTGATTTCAGGATTCGGCAAGCAGCTTCAGTGGATTTTTCGATGTGGAAACGCTCGTCAACTTCGGCATTTATTTCCAGACCATTCTCTTTGGCTGCTGATTCGAGCAATTGCCATAGACCCACCGCTTTTGACGGCGAAACAGCTCGCGGATCTAACCCGCTTTCGGCCACACATAAGTATTTAAAATCCTCTGGAATTCCATGCGATTTTAAAATAGGTTCAATGATGGAAAAATAGCGTGGTGCCGTTTTGATATACCGAATCGTTTGCGAATGGAAATAAACGGTTGACAACAATTCGCGATCGAGGTTTTCGCGCACATCGTAATAATCCAT
>JBBQMW010000103.1:0-13442 GCA_038329265.1 Bacteroidales bacterium
TTTCTGATCAGTTTCATGCTATTTGTTTGAGCCTCATGAATACCGAGTAAACTATCGTACACTTCATGAAAATATAATCTGGGATATTCTGTTTCAATCATCTCAACCAACCTGAAAATGGCCGATTCGGTTTTATCTTTTGGTTTCAGATATTGTCCTGAAAGCCGGAGGCGAAAGCGCTCACTGAAAATCATTTTGTCGACATGCGAAATCATCGGATCGTCGATCATATTATCGGTATACGGATAAAGCATACTGTAAGCAAAGATCGATGGCGTAAGCTTCATCGGCAACCCCATAATCAGCTGTAATCCATTCATAATCCATACATTTCGGCATGCCTGAAAAATATCAGCATACGAGAGTCCTGCATCAAATTCACGGGCCTCACGAATAAATAATTTTGTAAGGCCGATCATTTCGTCTGAAAACATCATTTCCAGCTGATGATCAGTAAAATCCATTCCATCGCGTAAAAAGCTTCGGGTATTCACGAAAAAAAGTTGGTGCTCCTTTTCAGTCAAGCCATTCTTGCTGATTCGTTGTTTTCGGAAGGATTTTATGGATTGAAGAAACTCATCCAATGACTTTTCTTTCAAAAGTTTTTCAGTAGATGAATATGATTTTGGGAATTCGGGAAAACGGGAGGAACATTTTTCCCAGATATCGGCATATTGGACAGTGTAATTGTGCAGCATCGTTCTTTGTTTATGATGCGCAAAGTTTTGATTTTTTGATCGGTAAATAAAAAATAAAACGACCAATGCCTGATTATTGCCGATGAACGGTGAGTTTCTCTCGAATAACCCGCTATGAGCGATTAGGCAAAGGAATGCATAAAAATACGCATGAATAATTTTTCAATTATATGTACTTAAAAGCATTTGTTCAAAACTAAAATTTTCTATATTTGCAGCGCTTTAAACGAAAAGTGTATGCCCAGATGGTGAAATTGGTAGACACGCTAGTTTCAGGGACTAGTGAGCGTAAGCTTGTGCAGGTTCGAGTCCTGTTCTGGGCACTAAAGAAAATTAAAACCGTTAAGATTAACATCTTAGCGGTTTTTTTTGTAGTCATTCATGGCATTAGTTTTGACAGATGAACCTTTTGTCATTTTTAGCCTAAAATCAAATTTCAAATCATCCATCCATCCATCCATCAAATTGCAGGGTTCAATAGAATTGCCCGATCTTTTATACTTTTGCAAAACAAAATAAACACGAATGAGAAAATTTACACTGGTACTTGGATTAGCCCTGGTAATTCTTTCAGCAAAAGCACAATACCTTCACCAGCACGGAAAATATATTTATGATGGTCAAAATAAGGAATTTCTGATCCGGTCGATGGGTCTTGGAGGCTGGATGCTTCAGGAAGGCTATATGATGGAAAGTTCTGGATTTGCAGGTACTCAGCACGAACTCAAAGCAAAAATTGCGCAGTTGGTTGGCGAAGATGGAATGAATGCATTCTATGATGCATGGCTGACTAATTATTGCCAGAAAGAAGATATTGATTCGATGGCGGCTTGGGGTTTTAATTCAATCCGCTTGCCTTTACATTACAACCTGTTCACCTTGCCTATCGAAAAAGAACCTTTAACAGGAACGGACACCTGGCTCCCGAAAGGATTTGAATTGGTTGACAGCCTCCTGGATTGGTGTGAAGCCAATAAAATGTACCTGATTCTCGATCTGCATGCGGCTCCGGGGGGGCAAGGTAAAGATGCCGCTATTGCCGATTACGACAGCTCGAAGCCTTCGTTATGGGAAAGTGCTGAAAACAGAAGAAAAACTGTAGCACTTTGGAAAAAACTGGCAGAGCGATATGCCAGTGAGCCTTGGATTGGCGGTTACGATCTGTTGAACGAAACCAACTGGACATTTACAGGTTCCAACTTGCTAAAAAATCTTTATACTGATATTACCAAAGCAATCAGGGCAGTGGATAAAAACCACCTGATTATTATTGAAGGTAACTGGTTTGCGAACGATTTTACCGGATTGACGCCACCTTGGGATACCAATATGGCCTATAGTTTTCACAAGTACTGGAGCTATAACGATATCGGCTCTATACAAGGATTTCTCACTATGCGCAACCAGCACAACGTTCCGCTATGGCTTGGTGAAGCCGGAGAGAATTCAAATCCCTGGTTTGCCAGTGCCATTGATCTGGTGGAATCCAACAAAATTGGCTGGGCATGGTGGCCTTATAAGAAAATTGGTTCGGTAACAGGAACAGTTACTATACCCAAAACCGCTGGTTATCAGAATTTATTGAATTACTGGAACAATTCAGGTTCGAAACCAACTGTTGAAAAGGCGAAAGATTACCTGATGGAGCAGGCTGAAATGTTGAAGTTGAACAATTGCATCATACATCGCGATGTTTTGGATGCCATGTTCCGTCAGGCACAGGGCGACAAATCTCCAAAACCATTTAAAAAGCATACCTTACCTGGAACCATTTTCGCTACCGATTATGACCTTGGTGGCAATAAGCAGGCTTATTTTGATTTGGATTCTGCAGATTTCCATGTTTCTTCAACGATTTACACTGCATGGAATTCAGGATATGCTTACCGAAACGATGCCGTGGACATTGAAGCCTGTAAGGATGCCAATGGAACTAACGGATACAGTGTCGGTTGGACGAATGATAAAGAATGGATGGTTTATACCGCCAATGTGGATAGCAGTGCATTGTACGACTTTGAATTACGTTATGCAGCATCAGGCTCAACAGGAAAATTCCACATCGAATTGGACGGAGTTGAAGTTACACCTATTACTTCACTAGTGGCAACAGGAGGTTGGGCGGTTTGGAAAACGGCTTCTGTAAACGATGTTATTCTCACAAAAGGAATACATCAAATTAAGCTCGTTGTCGATAAAGCCGGGTTCAACATCAATTCGCTGAAATTTGCAAACCCCAAAGAGTTGGTCAACGTTGAGCCTAAAGTTTTAAATACGAAAACTGATGCTGACGGCAAATTTATTCAACTGGTTTCGAATTTGATCTATGATTTAAGTTCATTGCCTCAAACCGCAGATTTTGAAGTTTCAGTCAATGGGAAAGCTGTCGCCATCGATTCAGTTTACTATGATAAAAGTTCAGGTTTTGGCCTGATCCTGGCCTTAAACCAGCAACTGAAATCGGTTGACAATATTCTGATCTCTTATCAGGGAAATTCATTGAAAACGTTTGAAGGGCTCTTGTTCAGTACTATGACAAATGTGAAAGTTATAAATAATAGTCCTTTTTACAACCAAATACCGGGTACGATTCAGGCCGAAGATTATGCGGTCAATTCCGGACTTTCTGCGGAAACTACTTCGGATACCGGTGCCGGACAAAATATGGGATACACCGATGCCGGTGATTATCTGGATTTTCTGATTTATGTTCCATCAAATGGAACATACTCATTCGAATACCGGTTTGCTTCTACAATGGGTGGAAGTATTGATTTAAAATTGGTTGACGATCCAAAGAAACCAGTTGCAATTCATACAGTTACAGTACCAAACACTGGTGGGTGGCAAATCTGGAAATCGGTTACCGCAAGCGGAAAGCTTACACAAGGTTCGCATACTTTACGCGTTTTTGTAAAACAAGCACAATTTAATTTTAACTGGTTCAAAATTGCTTTGGTAACCGGTATAAACGAACTTTCAGGAACAACAAAAATTGAGGTATTCCCCAATCCTGCTCAAGATCAGATTTCGTTGAATACTTTGGGAATCAAAGGAAACTATCAGGTTTGGCTCATCAATGCTCAGGGAGTTGTTGTGAAGCAATTCAATCAGGATTTTAACTCCGGAACCATTGAGCAAATTGATATTTCAGATATTAATGATGGCTTCTACATTTTAATACTTGAAAATCTAAGCGGAAAATTTCATTGCAATATCATTAAAAGGCATTAATCTTCATTTTAAGTCAATCACTTCTCTTTTACAATTTTAAAATTTTGCACCACTTCATTCCGGTCCGAAATCAGGCTCACCATATAAAATCCCGGACTGAAGCTGGACAGATCTATCGAATTGTCTTTATCCAGATTCACACTCGAAACTACTCCTAAAATATTTACTACCAATACCTTACTCACAGGGCTGGAAATATTCTCAAACCAAAGTTTCGACTTCACCAAATTAGGATAACAGCGTATTTTATTTTGCAATACGCTCACGCCGGTACTTAAACTGAATGTTAGGTAATTAACATTCACGTATTGAGCGACCGACAATAGCTTTATCTTGTGCGAACCTATACTCAGTTGAATGCCAGTTTTGGTGATTGTTGTCCATGTTTGCCAGCCACCGGTATTGGGAACACTAATCGTTCCGGTTACATTTTTATCATCAACCAGAATGGCCAGACCAGTTCCTGCCATTTGTGTGGCCACCCTTAAATCGAGCGAATAGATTCCTGTTTCGCCCACATTCACTGTATATTGTGTCCATTCTCCGTTTTGGAAATCGCCAAGTGAATATCCGCCATCGGTATCGGTACATTGTTCTAAATCAACATTGTCGTTTCGGTAAAATCCGAATTTATTTCCGGCTGATAATTCATGAAAAGTAACTCCTTCAACTCCAATATCGTAATCCTCAGCCTGAATGGTACCCGGAAATACCTGTTCCGGAGCAACTATCCCGCTAATTTTTCCGGAACTTGCGGTGAGTCCCAGATCGTCAGTTGCGATGGCGAAAAGGTTCAGGTTTCCGGTCACAGACTGCCATTGAATCTGGAATGGCGGAGTTGTAACTTCACCCAATTTCACTGAACCATTGTAAAAACTGACTTTGGCGATTGAGCCATCCTCATCTGTGGCTGTTGCTGCAATATTCAGGCTTGCACCAGTAACATATGAACCTGTGTTTTCAGGAGAAATTAAACTGACTTTGGGCGCCCGGTTGAGTATTTTGAAATTCAGATAATCCAGATTAAACCCAGAAGTATTCGTTTGGATTTCAATCGTTTTTGATCCTTTTAAAAGACTTGCAACTTTTTGCGGAATTGTCAAAATCTGCCAGTTCTGTAATCCTCCTGTATTCGGAACCTCTATATTACCAGTCATATCCTGATTATCCACCAGAATCCGGAACGTTTTTCCGGTTTCAGAAGTCGCCAACCGAACTTCAAGCGAATAAGTACCAGCAGTTTCAACATTAACTGAATAGCGGAGCCATTCGCCCTTGATAATTTCGCTCACACAATAGCTTCCATCGCTGGTGGTGTCAATATCAACAGCTTCAGTTGGCCGATATTTTCCCGAAATATTCGAACCCTCAAAATCGTGGAAAGCAACACCTTCTCCGCCACGATCAAAATTCTCAGCTTCGAGTTTGCCCGGCAGAACGATTGCATTTCCGGAGTAAGGCAACTGAACGCCACTTTGATCAGAAATTGGTGCAATGATATAGACGATTTCAGTTTTTGAAGGCAAACTCAGCGAACCCAGATTTAAACTTCCGGAGACTGCAGTTTTATTGCTTAAAATAGTTGTTTGATTGGTAGTTGGCTCCAGTGTTTTAATTGTGTATTCCGAATTGGCTGAAACTTTAAGAATAACAGTTGCAGTCGCTGTTGCAGACCCACCATTCAGCAAATAGAAATAATATTTTTGACCGCACTTGATGGCAAATTTTTCCAAAGTTCCGGCTGTTACCGTGGCCGGTTCAAAAGATCCGTTTCCGGCAAGCAACATCTGCGCCGAAACACCGGAAACACTTTTATAGTAGCTTGTCATTTCTTGCTGATCAAAGAATTCCCACCACCAAGTCATCGGCAGAATGGGCGTTGAAGTAAATAAACCATACCACAAACCGCGTTTCAGGTCGTAATTAAAATTTACAGCATTTGCTTCATTCAAATTGTTCCAGTCCCAATCGTAGCCAAATTCGCCAATTACATAAGGTTTTTTCGTACTTGTTTGGTAAGTCAAAATTTTCGATGGAATGGCTTTGGTGTTTTTATAAATGTGCGACTGATTGAAGTCCATATCCGCAACACTGTTCAGCCCGGCAATATCGCGGTGCGAAACGCTGGTTGAAATCGGATGCCGGTAAATGTCGATGCTTTTCAGATAGGTGCTCATTTCGGTGTGCCATTGAGTAATTGCAGCTTCAGGAATAACCAAAGTAGTTCCGCCGTTGTACACCGCGTTATCAATTTCGTTGAAGAATTCCCAGACTCCAATTGCCGGACTGTAGCCCCAGCGGGCAACCAGGTAGCGGAGCAGATTCTTGAATTTTGCTTTCGAGGTTGCCAGCGTAAAAAATTCGGTAGGTGTTTTCGCCGGACCACCGTTGGCCACATTGTAATTGTTGATGTTCCATTCGCTGCTGGTAATGAGCGAACCATGAGCTACCAACGCAAGCATCATGTGCATGTTAAGCGAATCGGCCAGATCGACCAGCTGATCCATTCGGGTAATTGCTCCAGGATTGAAATACTTGCCCGAATTGGTATAAAATTTCGTGTCTTTTACGGTTTTCCATTCGAATGGCAGGTTCCAACTACAACTCCATGTCCTGAAAAAATTGACCCCGTTTTCAGCCAGTTTCGGCAAAAAATAGTCGTACCGGTATTTCTGATTCTCATAAGAACGAGCTTCCCAGCCCAAATTTTCGCCAATTCCCCGGAAAGGTTTCCCCGAATCGTAGGTGAATGTCCAGTTACTGTTTTTATGAATGATCCCATTTCCAGCGCTGGAATTTACCTGAAATTGTTTTTCAGCGGAAGTGGCAACCGTAGCGCTTAGTTTACTCAACCTGAAATGATAGGAATAAGTTCCCATTTCCTGAGGCGCAAAACGTGCATCCCAGATGGATGCATTGCTGGTTCCTGAAACGTAAAAACACGCAAGCACCAGCGATTTAGCCGATGGAGAAGTAATAACCATATCCAGCGCAATCTCGTTGGCGTCGTATGGATTGGCATACGCTGATGCGATGCTGATTTCAAAATCAGTCCGTTCGTACAGCCACGAAGTTGAAGTTAAAATCGTATCGCGGGTAATTGTATTTTGCGCCTGAGCGACTGTCACAACAGTCAGTAATAGAACCGACATTAGTAGTTTTGATATGGATTTAATCATGCTTGAGTTGTTGTGTTATAAATTTAATTTTATCGAATACACATCGCTTATTTATTCCACAAATCTGGTATACCGCCATGTCCTCGGGCTTTTACGGGTGCCTGACTGGCTGGTGTTTCTTTTCCCAAATGAATATCCTGCAAATGTCCGGCAGTTTCCATCATGGCGTCTACCATAGATTGGTAGGGGCGGTCGGTCACATCTACCAATCCGCAATTGTAATTCTCGCCGTCGCGTCGTCCCGAAAAATCCTGATCCGACCACTGAAACCAAGCTGTACCAATGAGTCCCGGATGCGAATAGGCCCGTTCGGTGTAATAGCGGTAAGCCACCCCTCGTTCCTTTTGCGAATTTACCTGCCAAAGCGACTGCGCCATGCCGCGATCAACGGTTCCGAAATGAAATTCACCAATGATCATGGGTAGTCCGGTTCCTTCCAGAATCTGATCCATAAATTCTTTTTTCGGGTATAAATCGTAACAGTTGAAACTGAATACATCAAAAACATCTTTGCAAATAGCCTGAACTTCCTTTTCGGGAACGTGACCAAAACGCATCCCCAGATTCAGGTGATTCGGGTCGTATCGTTTTACAGCTTCATTAACCGTCGTTAAAAATATCCTGAAAGTATTGTAAATAAATTGTTTCCGGCGTTCAGGAGTATCGCCTCCAGTCAGGTATTTCTTCAATTCTGTTTTGATTGGTTTATCTTTTCCGTCGAGAAACATGCTGCACAGGCGACTTTCCTGATCCAACCACGAAGGTTCGTTACCTACGAAATAACCGATCAGCCAGGGGTTTTTGCTGTTTGGTTCAACAGTCGATTTGCACGAGGCATCCACTTTGGGAGCAAAGGCAGGATCATAAACATCGGGCAATCCCATCAAACCATCTTCAATGCCAATTCCGTGCAGTTGAAGCATAAACGCTTTCCGGTTTAATTTCATCACATCGGGACTCGACCAATTTGCAATCGTGTTCAAACCCCATCGATCCATTCGCCTGATGATCATGTCCTTTGATTTTTCGGGATAAGCATCGCCATATCGCCGGAAAAGGTTCCATGTTCCGAAAGATGCAGAATTTGGACGTTCAGGATTACTGCCAATTCCAGCGGGAGGCAATTCTTTATACATGTTCCGGCGTTTATCCAAATTGATGGCATTTCCTCCACCTCCCGGACTTACACAATCTACGCCCACTGAAAGAAACAGATAGCCTTCAGGATCGACAAACCACCACTTTCCATCAATTTTTTCGGTTCGGAAGAAGCCGGTTGCTTTGACTTTTGAGCTGAGATAGCCACCATATTTTGAGTATTTAAAAGAATTAACAGCAGTCCTCCGTGTGATCACCTCACCTGTAGAACTATTCTTTTCCATATAGCTTTTGATTGTCACAATCTCCTTTTCTTCGTTTTCCCAATCTTTCCGGAGTTGTTCCAAAGTCTTGATTTTTCCTTCATAATCGCCCAGGTTCCACTGACCAAATTCATCGAAAACAGGCAGGTCGCCAAGGTACTGATCACCGGGATCTTCAACAGACAATGAAATTGAACGGATTTCGATTCCCGGATTGTTGATCGGAACATTCATCCGGACTCCAATCGAATCGACACCCCGCAACGGTCCGCGTTTGCCTCCAAGGTTGATCCATCCGGTGTACCGCGCCTGATTGTAAGTTGCCGCCAAATCCAGCGCAGCGCCGGGCAATTCCCTGAAAAACTTCAACGGAATGGCGAGTTTATTCCAGCCATTCGCACAATAACTCATTACGCGCAGTTCGTTGTAACCAGTTTCGGTTGTGAATCCTACATGAAAACGCTGCGAAGTAGTGGATTTAAACTCCAGAACGACAAAATTATAGCCGTCCCAGTTGGTCGGGATTCCTGAGGAAATATCACTGATGGCGAATTTCTTCCCGGAAACTTCTTTGCTGCTGTCAAACTGTATTTTGACTGTTTTCTGTGCAACGCACTGTATGATTGTCAATAAACCCACCGCAATAATTGCCAGTAATTTTGATCCGATTTTGTGTTTCATAGTCGTCAGTATAAATTATTTTAAAAAACCGTAATCGCGTAAAGTCTTTTCAGCAACTTTCCGGAAGAAAACTGCATCGAGACTGTCGATATTTGTTAGCTCAACCATTTCGCCGTCAATATCATTTATTTGGTACCACTCCGGAATTTTAGCCGGAACTTCGCCTGTGAGCGCACCCACAAAAACATAGGCCGACAGGATTGCTCCGAGATTCGAAGGGTGGCTGCCATCGGAAGAATACAATTCAATCGTTGGTCGTAACTGTTTGGCCAGCTCCCAGGCTTCGCCGACCGGAACCAAAATCGCTCCATTTTCTTTGGCCATTTCAGTATAAGCATTTGTAATTTCGTCCTGATACTGCGGCACTTTTTCACGGGCCCAAGTCATGTATAAATAAGGTTTTGCGCCTGATTTACGGATCAATCCGCAGAGTAATTTCGCATATTTAATGGTACTGTCAGGCTGATTAATGGTTCCCATGCTGTTTTCCTGAAGGATAACCGCATCAAAATGACCTTTCGAAATGATTTCCTTCGTTTTCAGTCCGCGCTTGCTGCGCCAGTGTTCGCTTAGGAATGCCCCGCCAACTGTCGATTTTCGTGTGATCAGCTTTGTTTTTGTACTGTCGGACATGATCGAAACCAATTGCGGAAGATTTTGTACATAGGTATAACTGTTTCCAACGAAAAGCACTTTGAGCGTGTCTTTTTTTGCCTGTGCATGAAGTAAACTTCCGGAGAAGAAAATCAGCATAATCAATACCAGCGAATTCAATTTAGTCATGGATTTCTTTATTTAATGATGTGTGGCAATTATTTTGTCTGGAACGGTACATTTGCTGAGGATGCAAATCCGGTATTGTCTAAAACGTAGACGAATAATCGGTAATTTCCAGGTTCGGCAATTGATGTTTTGAAACTATTGGAATTGGTTGTTTCAACCTTTCCAACCCGGTCGGGACGTGGCTCATAAGAGCCACCACTTCCCAAAACGGTTGCCTCTTTCAGGATTTCCCAAACGTAAGTTAATTGATCGCCCTCTTTGTCGGAAACGGTCACATTTCCTTCGAAAGGTTGTCCGGCAGACACCGTTACATTTTCAATCGGAGCTTTTCCGTTGATCGTAAATTTCTGTATTATCGGAGCCGTTTGAGTCAGTTCTACGCCTTTCCAAACGCGTTCCATGGCTTCTACCATCGGAGTTTTTTCGCCTTTCAGCGGAAGTCCTTCCACCGAATTTTCGACAAACATGCTGAACCATGTCGGCGTGCGCTCTTCCTTTTGTCCCCATAGGAAAACAAACGAACCCAAACACCGTTTTGAACCGCTGATCGCATGATTGTAGCGATCCTCATAAACGATCCGTTTTTCTTCGCTGGTTTGCTCGATTGGCGCTTTCCAGCTTGTCGATGTCGTTTCCCAAAAACCGGTTGGACCCCATTCTGTAATCATATATGCGCCTTTGTAATCAGATTGATCAACCATTGCTTCAAGTCCGTTAATACCGCCGTAACTGTTGATTCCAACCAAATCAAGATTTTTTGTGTATTTGGCGATGGAGTCGAGAGCGCTTTGATTGTGGGTGATTACCGTGGAAACCAGGTGACGTGGATCAATGGATTTAATCAATTTCGCCAACTCATCGACAAAAATCCAGGCCGCGCCAAAATTGGCTTTCTCTCCGTGGTCGATCTCATTACCGATTCCCCAAACCAGGATGTTTGGATCATTTTTGAAAGCTTCGGCCAATTCTTTAACTTGTTTCCTTAATTTGTTTTTATATTCTTCATCGAGGTATGATTTGCGATCGTGCGAAAGCCAAATGCCCTGCATGATATACATGTTGTTTGCCTTTGCAAGCACAAGGTCTTTTTTGATCGACTCCACATCTCCACTCCAGGTCCGAAATGCGTTTGATCCGTTTTTGGCGGCCAGATCGATCTTGTTTGTTCCACCAACTCCTTTAATGTAGGTCGAAACACCGTCGACATACAATTCAAACTTTCCGTTCTTTTCAGAAATTTTTATTCCCTTTTGAGCCTCGCTTTTACTGCTCATCAGGCAGCCAAGAATCAGGAGCAGAGTAATTTTGAAAATATTTTTGTTCATGCTTTAATTGGTTTATTTTATTGAATAAGATATTGTAAGCTATCTGAACGATCTTTGATCATTGCCAGATATTTTAGTAAAACAGATTACCAGACATAGGTTCCGACAGCGCCTGCATTGAGCGAGGAATCTACAAACTTTTCATCCATTTTGAAGCTAAAGGACTGGCTATGTTTGGAACTGTTGGCAACAATCAAAACGAATTTGCCTTCCGGAGTTTTAAAAGCTACATTATCCAGGTTGGCAGGAAGATTTGAAGCAATTCGGACAGATCCCGGACTCACAAATTTGGAAGCATGGGCGATAATGTAATAGGCAGGATTGCGGACAATATCATTTCCATTTAAAGTAATCGCTCCGAGGCATTCGGTACATCCGCCATCGGTATGAGGATCGTTCTTCGGATCGGCTGCCAGATTCCATTCGAGTACAGTGCGGCACCAGTTGCGGGTTCCGCCAATAATCAGTGTACGAACATGCCACAAAAGATCTCCGGCCATTTTTCCGGGAGCGCCGACCCACTGTTCGGTGAAATAGATATTCTTTTCGGGATGAGCATCATGAACTTTCGATAAGGCATCAATTGTGCCGCCATATAAATGAAAAGCTGAGCCATCAACATACTGAGCGGCTTCTGGGTCATTCAGGATAGTCAGCGGATAGTCGGGACGGTCGGCGTTGTGATCGTAAACGATAATTTTGGTGTCAATTTTTTCTTTCCGAAAAGTTGGCCCAAGGCTCTTTTTAATAAACGCTGCCTGATCTTCGGCAAGCATCAGCAAACTCGGATTATTCCCGGGGTGAAGCGGCTCGTTTTGAATGGTAATCGCATCAATCCGGATTCCTTCGGCAGCCATCCCTTTGATATATTTCGCAAAATACAAAGCATAGGCATCGTAATATTCAGGTTTCAGGCTACCTCCTTTGGATTTTTGATTGGTTTTCATCCAAGTTGGTGGCGACCACGGTGAACCTAAAATCTTCAGATCAGGATTGATCGCCAGAATTTCTTTTAAAACTGGAATCAAATCAACCTTTTCAGGAGCAAGACTGAATTTTTCCATGTTCAAATCGGTTTCTCCGGAAGGTAAATCATTGTACGAAAAAACCCGGTCGCTCAGATCTGAAGCGCCAATGCTGACACGCAGGTAACAGACTTCCAGATTTGATTCGCCTTTGCCAAACAATTCCTGTAATAAAGCTGCCCGTTTCGATGCTTCCATTTTGTTTAAAAGTGTTGCACTTCCACCTGTCAGGCACCATCCAAAACCATCGATCGACTGAAAAGTCTCCGTTGGATTAATTTCAATAATTACTGAGTTACCGTTTGTTTCGCTGAATTTTAGCCCTGCATTCTGTTGTTTAAAAAGAATGTTATTGGCCGGATCGGTAAGCCAGAATTCAACGGAAGATCTGGATGATTCTTTGGAAAGTTGTGATTTAAATCCCGTTAAAAGGAATCCGAAGAGAAGAAAAATGCTAAACACCAAACGAAAGAGGTTCTTATGCTTTGTTATTTTATTCATGTTTTGTTAGTTTAGTTATTACAAAACTAGCAATATTTAGGTGGAAAAACTATCATTTTTCATATCGGGCGAGGCTGTGTGGCTACATTTCCATGTTGTGAAAAATAAAGTGTTTTAAAGAAAATTATTTTTTAGTTCCTTTAGCATCGTAACTCAAAAACTAATTATAAACCAACAAAAATCACGAAATGAAGAAGTTGTCATTTTTTTTAATTGTTTTGCTTGTAACTTTATCTGCAAAGTCACAGCTCAATGTGCTTGATATTAATGCCGCCGGAGGCAAAACGCAAATCAATAAAAATATTTACGGGCAGTTTGCCGAACACCTTGGCCGCTGCATTTACGACGGAATTTGGGTTGGTAAAGATTCTCCGATCCCCAATGTAAACGGCTACCGTAAAGATATACTTGAAGCTCTTCAGGCATTGAAAGTTCCGGTGCTTCGCTGGCCGGGAGGTTGTTTCGCAGATACTTACCATTGGAAAAACGGAATTGGTCCGTTGGCCGACCGACCAAAAATTAAAAATGTTTTCTGGGGCGGAACGGTCGAAGACAATAGTTTTGGCACCAACGAATTTCTGAATCTTTGTGAATTGCTGGGCTGCGATCCTTATATTTCGGCTAATGTGGGTTCGGGTACTGTTGGTGAAATGGT
>JBBQMW010000104.1:0-13430 GCA_038329265.1 Bacteroidales bacterium
TCTATCATACTCCGTCACATAAATGTGACGGCAAAGGATACTGAACTACTGATTAGCAGTGAATTATTCTTTGCCGTTTGCCTAAAGGCAACGGACAAAAAATGCAAAAAGAGCCGGGCTTTAGCCCTGAAAAGGACTTAGTATATTGCCCCCTAATCCCCCATACGGGGGACTTTGCATCCTGCAAAATCAGTACATATAATCATTAAAGAAAATCTTTTCAGAACTTCCAGTGCTGAGACTCCCTTCCCTTCGTTGGGGAAAGCCTGTCCCGGGATACCGGGCGGGTTGGGGGTGGGGCAATTAGGAGATTTCAACCACGAATGTGGTTGTGCCTTCAATAACAGCTTTATCCATAAGTTTCATTTACGGCCATGAATATTAAAGTCCTTCGGGACTTGTGCTTCACATTTTCCTATTCCCTGGTATTTTTCCACTCCGCCCAATTAATGGAAGAGAAGTAACTCCGGAGCATTCCATCGAATAAACGAACGGCCTGTAAGCGGGATTGGGTGGAGCTTATTTTCTGTATTTCAGAGGGTACTTCCCCGATGCGACGATCAAGAAAAGCATTAAAATCGTTGTAGGTTTGGGTGTAGTCGGTAACTGTTTTTTCTTCAGCAATGAAATGGATATTTCCAGGTATCTGAATCGTTTCAGTATTTAATTCAGGCATGTATCTGGGTAGAGTTTTAAATGTATTTTCAGGTAAATGATACTGCCAGTCAACACATTTACCGATTAACCGAACCAATTCATCCTTGTTTTCTTTGGTTTCCTGCGTCGGAAGCTTATCGAACTGAAGATTTAAATCCTGCAATAAAAGTTCGAGAGTAGTCCAATTCGTTTTTACCGAAGCGAGAAAACTGATGTCATTGAATGGTTTATCACTGGGAAGTCCTATAAAAGTTACTTTTGCCTGGTAAGATGCATTACTCTTTTTAACTTCGTCGATGGTAGATTTTAATGTATTTACGGTCGTTTGAAGTGTTTTGACCGAGGTTTGAACAGCCGAAAATTTCATTCTATAAAAATTGCTTTCAATGCTGTCGTATTCGGCCTGAACCGCGGTTAGTTTTTCCTGAACCAACTCGTTTTTCATTCCGCCTGCCTGTACATTTGGACTTGAAAACCACACATCAGAAGTTCCGGCAATTTTAAAATATACGGTACTTTCAGCAGAATTTTCTTCCTCGGTAATTTTTTCGCCCTGAACAAATTGCCATTTCGATTTGGCAGTCACTTTTAGAAAAGATTGGGAGAATTTGGCAGTTGAAATTGTAAGTTCAGCAGTTGGTAGATTGGGTTGCGAACTTACTTTTAGAAATTCGTCTGCCGAAAAAAGGAATTTTTGATTCAGAAGTTTCCATTCTGATTTTATGCCATCCAACTCATAAGTCAGTCCATCATTTCCTCTCGTCAGGATTTGAGCGGTACCGGCAATATCGGCATAGGTATCAGGGAATTTACAAAAATCTTTTCGGCCTCCCTCCATTTCAACACTCATCATCAGTTTTTGTCCCGAAGTTACTGTCAAAATATCCCCATTTTTGTATGCCTTCCCATCAATCTTTATCTGCAAAAATGGTTTTCTGGCCGGTTGAACTGCCGAAGAAGTTGCAACCAGTATAACCATAACCATGAAGAAGAAAATCCTTTTCATATTCCATGCTATTAAAGTCCATGAATTGGTTTAAAGTTAATCAAAAATCGATCCGTTTTTCCTGCCGCTAATTCTTTACGATTTTTTTTGTGAATAGTTGGTTGTCCGTAAAAATCCGTACCATGTATATTCCTGTATCAGAATTATTAAAATCGATAGTTGTTCGATTTGTATTGGGCGAAGTTCGGTTGATTAGTTGGCCGTTGATGGTATAAATCTCCATTTTTTGAATTTGTTCTGAAGCATTGATGTGAAGTATTCCGCTCGACGGGATCGGGTATATTTGTAGAAAAGGTTCATTAATGTCTTCTGAAACATTTGTTGAAAGGTCTTTAAACGCCGGAAGTTCCTTGTCGCTGAACAAGCGGTATTCGCCCGGATTCAAAGTAAATGTTGATGCGGTGCTTGTCACGTTCAGACTTGCCCCGCTGAAAAATTCGTGCCATGTTCCGGTATGCTGAAAATTGACGGTGCATGGTCGGTTGATTACATCAAAATTACCAACCAGTGTAATATTATGTGCGTTATCGCTCAGTTGTATGGTTTTGGTGACCCCGCTCAACGAAAGGGTTTCTTTTCCTGAAGTGAAAACATCGAATTGATCCCGCAAACGCAACATGGATGAATACACATCAAACAATTTTTGCCGCTTGGGATCATCAAGATATTCCCATCGGATTGGTTTGGGATAAGTTCTGCAATTGTTGCTGACAGAACCATCTTCACAAGTGTTGATTGTATAATCATATCCCAGTTCGCCAAATTGCCAAATCATTTTCGGGCCGGCCAACGACATGAAAAACGCAGTTGCCAGTTTGCTTCGGTTCAAAGCGGTCTCCAATTCTCTGGAATTGTAATTACCAAAAGAGTTTCCAAAATTGCTTGTTTTATACATTTGCCTTTCCTCATCGTGGCTTTCCATATAAGCAACCACTCCGGAATTTTTATAACCTCTTTTTTGATAGGATGCCCAGCTAAAGTCCGAAATTCCACCGGTGTTGTAGCCCATCGCCGCTTCACTGAAATTATAATTGGAATTGCCCCATATCAGCATTCCATTTTTATAAGCTGCCAGTTGCTGTTCTTCGGTGTTGGCAGCAAAATGTTCCAGAATGACGATCGCTTTTGGATTCACCTCCCATATTTTGTCAGCCATTCGTTTCAGGATTGCAATACGGGCTGCGTCATATCCACCGCCATCGCCGGGAGTGTTGGTGAACCCTTTTGTAAAATCGAAGCGGAAACCATCCACTTTGTATTCAGTCATCCAGTATTTTGTAACCCGATCTACAAAATCTTTTGTGGCCTGACTTTCGTGATTGAAATCGGAACCCCAGAAATAGGTTGTATTGGGCGAAATCTGGTTGAACCACGGATTATCAGCAGCGGGCCTGTTTAAAGTACTGTTCCAATACATTTTCACCATCGGATTTGAATTAAATGAATGATTTAAAACGATATCCTGAATGACGATAAATCCTTGTTTGTGGCATTCGTCAATCAGCGTTTTCAGATCATTTTTGGTTCCGTAAGCTTTATCCGGAGCAAAATAGAAATTTGGATTGTAACCCCAGCTGATGTTTCCTTCAAATTCGCTGAAAGGCATCAATTCAATGGTGTTGATTCCAAGTCTTTTGAGGTAATCGAGTTTTGCCTGAAGAGCTTTATAGCTTCCTTCTTCTGTAAAATCCCGGATCAGTAATTCATAAATCGAGAGTTTACTGGCTTCAGGTACTTGATAGGTTGTAGTTTTCCAGACAAAAGTAGTTTGGGCTGTTTGCAATACCGAAGCTCGGTCGGAGGCTTTTCCTTCGGGATAAGGCAACATGTTTGGGTATACCGTTGACGAAATGTATTTGTCGTCAGGGTCAGAAATTTTATCGGCATATGGATCTGCAACTTTTAGGCTACCGTCAATCAGGTACTGAAAAATGTATTCCTTCAGAGGAATGAGGTTTTCGATTTTAAGCCAGAAATAGTCACCGTCTTTTTTCATTTGATAATTGATATCCGGATACCAATTATTAAAATCGCCGGTTACAAAAAGATAGTTTTTCTTCGGAGCATAAATAACCAGTATTGCTGACTGGTCGCTGGTATATGTGATTCCTGCCTGAAGGCTTTCAGGTTTGGCTTCGTTCAGATCCGATTCGTGGATGCATACATAAACTGAGTCGAGTTTAACCGTTGAATTCTGGGTTGCTTTTACTTTCAGCCAGTAATTGCCGGCATCAGGGATAGACATGTTTTGGGTAATTGTCGTTCCGGTTTCAGATGCGATTTCATGATTGTTCCGGTAGATTTTTAGATCAGCCGAAATAGTTGAATTTGCGGTAAATTGAAAGGATTGATTTTTTTCGAAAATATTGATTTCGGATGGTGACAAAATACTGATGTACAGACTTTCAGTGGAAACATCGACGAAAAGATCGTTGCTTTGTTTCTTTCCATCGGCAGAGCGAAAAACGAAACACAATTTTTTTACTAATTCAGAGGAAGGAACTGAATAGAAAGAATTAATGCTGGGATTAATTACCAATTCATAAATCCCGTTTCCTTTGTTCGTAAGTTTGGGCTGTGTGTCATTATTTCCCCACGACTCAATCACATGTTGCCAATCGCCTTTTCCTTCAATTGAAACGCCGGTGTGGGCGTACAAATCTCCGAGGAACAGGCCGAGTCTGGAATCCTTCGACGAATCGAACGTGATCGTTACTGCTTTCGTATTGATCGGAAGAGCTGGGCTGGTTGCAATTTGGGCAAATCCATTAATATTGAGTAAGATGGTCAAAACCAAAAGGCAGGTTCGTATCATTGCAATTGATGTTTTGGTAACTATTAAAAGTTGTTTTTTCAGTGCCTGAATTTAAGAAATTTAGTATGCTTAAAAAAGAAGATTGCTTTGCATCCCAAGGGAAATCTTTTTTATCATTTTTTTTAATCTTTTTTATTGTTATTAGCCATTCAGCAAGTGAAAGGTATAGTCCCATTACCTAAAACGGTATGATATAAAGATTTGGGGGTTCAGCCCGGTATGGGCGACATATCGGTAACCCAGGGCAATCCCGATTTATCGTGAGTCGCCCTGGGTTTGAGAGTGGATCAAAGAATCGTCCGCGATAGATTGATCATAGAAGAGAAGTTCAGGTTTCGGACGGAAGAGAGCTTTTTTTCCCTTCTACTGGAATTAACCTGTTCCATGCCAACGGCAGGCAGGCGTCCGAAATATGGCCAATGACTTATTAATCAGTTTTACGCGGACGATTTTCCGCCTTTTTTTGCTGTTTCCCCCAGTTCCGTTTCACTTCCCTTTCCAGGAAAAAAACAAAACATCAAATTTTTAAAAGCGATTTCCCTGTGAAGTTTGGCTGTTTGACAAAGTATTCCGACATTTATTCCCAAAATCAAATTCAACCTTAACTAAATGAAGAAGAAACCTGCTTTAAGTTTTTGGCAAATCTGGAACATGAGTTTTGGCTTTTTAGGCATTCAGTTTGGCTTTGCCCTTCAGAACGCCAATGTCAGCCGCATTTTCGAAACCCTTGGAGCCAAGGTCGACGACATTCCTATATTGTGGATTGCCGCTCCGGTAACCGGGTTGATCATTCAGCCAATTATTGGCCACATGAGCGACAACACTTGGGGCCGCTTCGGTCGACGCCGGCCATATTTTATGATTGGCGCTATTCTGGCTTCATTGGCTTTGCTCATCATGCCAAATTCCCCTACTTTATGGATTGCTGCCGGACTTCTATGGATGATGGATGCTTCGATCAACATTTCAATGGAGCCTTTCCGTGCCTTTGTGGGAGATATGCTTCCCAGTGAGCAACGGACTACCGGTTTTGCCATGCAGAGTTTCTTCATCGGAACAGGTGCTGTTGTGGCTTCTGCTCTTCCATGGGTTTTTACCAACTGGTTTAATGTATCGAACGAGGTACTTGCTGGTGAACGGATTCCACAATCGGTCAAACTTTCGTTTTACCTGGGTGGTGCTGTTTTTCTGGCCGCCGTTCTATGGACTGTTTTCTCGACCAAAGAGTATTCGCCGGAAGAATTGAACGAATTTGAAGCGGAGAAAAAGGAGTCAGCTAATGTAATCGACATTCCGGTACCGAGTGCTCAACGTTTATTGCCGGTTTTTATTCGCAATGGATTAATCTGGCTCATAACAGGTATTTTAGGAAGTCTGTTGATTCTTCAGATGGGCTGGGAGAAAGAATTATATGTTCTTTCATTTGGACTTATCGCTTTTGGAATGGTTCTGCTGACTTCGGCATGGTACACCCGTCAGGGGATGGTACACGTTGGACTTGTTGAGGTAATTACCGACCTGACCAATATGCCAAAAACCATGAAACAGCTGGCAGTTACCCAGTTCTTTTCGTGGTTCGCGTTGTTTGCCATGTGGATTTATGCGACTTCGGCGGTTACCAGTCACATTTACGGAACCACCGATTCTACTTCGGCTTTGTACAACGAAGGAGCCAATTGGGTTGGAATTCTGTTTGCAACTTACAATGGTTTTGCTGCCGTAGTAGCGTTTATGCTTCCGGTACTGGCCAAATGGACCAGCCGAAAAATGGCACATGCTATTGCGCTGGTTTGTGGTGGTATTGGTTTGGCTTCATTTTATATTGTGAAAGATCCGCACATGCTGGTGGTTTCTATGTTGGGTGTTGGTATTGCCTGGGCCAGTATTTTGTCTATGCCATATGCCATTCTCACCGGATCGTTACCTGCTCAGAAAATGGGAACCTACATGGGAATTTTTAACTTTTTCATTGTTATTCCGCAAATTCTGGCGGCAAGTATTCTGGGATTTTTCACCAAGGTCATCTTCGAAGGTCATGCTATTTATTCGCTTATTCTGGGAGGTGTAGCTTTGTTGATTGCCGCATTGAGTGTATTGTTTGTTGATGACGTTGATCAGAAATAATCAAAAAATGAAAAGTATCACATAACTTTGGTTATTTGTTATCCATATTCGAACTGGCATTAAATCAATAATTAATATTAAAACGCATAAAATGAAAAAACTAAATCAATTCTTTATTCTCCCGTTATTGTCCTTGATTCTATTTGCCTGCCAGCCGACGGTAAAAACAAATCCAGCAAAAACGCATATTCCTGAATGGACTAAAAATTCGGTTTTGTATGAAGTTAACATTCGCCAATACACACCCGAAGGAACTTTCAAGGCCTTCGAAACTCATCTTCCGCGTTTGAAAGAATTAGGCGTTGATATTCTTTGGATCATGCCCATTCATCCGATTTCGATGAAAAACCGCAAAGGTAGTTTGGGTTCATATTATTCAGTACAAGATTACAAAGGAATAAATCCTGAATTTGGAACACTGGAAGACTTCAAATCGCTTGTAAACAAATCTCATGAAATGGGTTTTAAAGTTATTATCGATTGGGTAGCCAATCACACTGGTTGGGATAATCAATGGATTTTTGACCACAATGACTGGTACACACAAGATTCGTTGGGGAATGTTATTCCACCAAATCCTGACTGGTCGGATATTGCTGACCTGAATTTCGACTCGAAACCTATGCGTCGGGCGATGATAGATGCCATGGATTATTGGGTCAAGGAAACCGATATTGATGGGTTCCGTTGTGATGTTGCCTGGGGAGTGCCGCAAGATTTCTGGGATCAGGCACGCGCTTCCATCGATTCGATTAAACCGGTTTACATGTTGGCCGAAGATGAAGATCATCCGGAGTTTCTGAAATATACTTTTGAATCGAATTATGCCTGGAAATTGCACCATATTTTGAATGAGGTTGCGAAAGGCAAGAAAACGGCTGCCGAAATCAAAACCTATTTTGATGAAAGCAAGAGCAAATACGCTCCGGGATCATTCCCGATGCAGTTCATTACCAACCACGACGAAAACAGCTGGCAGGGAACCGAATACGAACGCATGGGCGATGCTGTAAAAACTTTGTCGGTGCTGACCTTCACCATTGAAGGTATTCCGTTGCTTTACAGCGGTCAGGAAGCCGGACTGAACAAACGACTGTTGTTCTTCGAAAAAGATACAATCAACTGGAGTAATCTGGAAATGCAGAAATTCTTTCAATCACTCACGAGCCTAAAGCACAATAATTCGGCTCTTTGGAATGGTACAGCTGGTGGATCAATGGTTTTGGTGGAGACTTCGGTTCCGCAAAACGTGTTTGCATTCACACGCGAGAAGGATAACAATCAGGTTCTGGCAGTTTTCAACTTATCGGCAAATCAGGTTGAAGCTAGTTTGCAGCTTCCTCAGGCAGGTGAATATCAGGAATATTTTTCAGGAGAAACAAAAACATTGGAAAAGGGTTCGGCTATTAAACTTGATAAATGGGGATATCAGGTTTTTGTAAGGAAATAGATGGGTTGGGTAATTTTAGGTGTTTAGTTTAAAGCTTGTCCGAAAGGGCAGGCTTTTTTTTACGGGTATTAGGTTAATCATATCGAATGAAATACTTCTGAAAATTGACAAATGAATAGGTTACAAATCGTTGATAGTTAAAGAACATAAATAAGTGGAACTAATATCAAGCGGTTTTGGTAACCTTAGAAGCATGTTTTTCGAAATAGACAGTATATACTTAACTTAAAAAATATTGCCATGAACGAAAAATTGGCCACCCTTGCTTCTTTACCGTATTCAAAAGCTGAAATTTTAAGATCGTTGCTCGAAGCTGAAGGGATTGAATGTGTGCTCGAAAAAGTTAATTTTCTTCAGGATGCGATGGATACCGGTGTACGGATCCGTATTTTTGAGAAAGACGCCCGAAAGGCATTTCCAATTCTCGAAAAAATGTTGGGAAAAGAGAACAGCGATCAGTCGAAGCGCGAGAATTACGTGTTAATTCCTATCGATTTTTCGGATTATTCATTAAAAGCAGCCATCATTGGATTCGATATCGCCGAAAAGATGGGTTCAAAAATGGTATTGTATCATTCAAGTCCAAGGCCCGAATTTCTGACCATTCCATATTCTGACGTCATTGTATACGATTCGGCCCTTTTTATCAATTATGAAATGACCGAAAAGCTAACCAACAAAAAGTTTGAAGAGTTTCTTGCTAAACTGACTTCCGCTATTGATCCTGAACGCTGGAAAAAAGCCAAGCCTGAATACATTGTCAAAATTGGTGAGGCCGACGATGATATTCTTTCTTACATTCAGGTTCATCCGCCAAAAATGGTGGTGATGGGCATACGCGGAGAAGATGCCCAATCGGGCGATCTGATTGGCACTACCACTGCCGGAATCATTTTTAATACAAAAGTTCCGGTATTGGCTATTCCTGAAAAATCAGCAGATAACTGGCTCGAGAATTTCAAAACGGTAGTTTACGCAACCAATTTTGAAGCCACCGATTTCATTGCCATGGATAAATTGCTGAACCTTGTAAAACCTTTTGGATGCAAAGTCATTTGCCTGCATGTGAATCAGGGAAATAACGAAGTGCTTGATGCCGCGATGCTTGAAGGAATGAAAGAGGCTTTGTGCGAAAAATATCCTGATGCATCATTCGATTGCCGGCTGGTACATAGCAAAAACCTGACTGAAGCCATTGATCGGTTTATTCAGGAAAATCATATTGATGTTTTGGCTCTAACCACGCACCGGAGAAACCTACTGACCCGCTTTTTTAATCCTGGTGTAGCCCGAAAAATGGTCCTGCATTCCCAAACCCCAATACTGGTTTTTCATGCATGAGAATTCAATAAAAAATCCCGACTCTTTTCAGAATCGGGATTGTCGGTAGCATAGACAATGTACTTAGATATTTCCCATAGTGAATATAGATCAATAGAATCTGTATAAAAACAGTACAAAATTCCCCGTCAAGGGATAAATATTAATTCCCTGACAGGAAAAATAACTTGCTCTAATCCTCTTTTCTATTGATCTTAAAGTCCTAACGGACTAAAAATAATTTTTCATATCGAACTCATATTTATTTTGAAATCACCGCTTCATGAGTTCCAGACACGTGTTCATGATTAAAATTGATTTGAAAAATAATTGTTGTGTACTATTATTGCACGGATTTCTTAATCTTCATAGATAGCTTGGTTTTGGACTCATTTTTTGAGAAGTAATTGAACTTTAATATTTTTTTTTGCATTTGAACTATTTATGTTGTACTTTAGACAAGTTGATTCCACCCCAAAATATTCGAATGATGTACTACCAAAACTACTTTAAACAATGATTTCCACTATGCTCAGGAAGCCGGATCTGATCATTGTTGACGATCACCTGATTTTTCGGCAGGGCTTGAGATCCCTGATAACCCTTGAGAATTTTGCTACTGTGATTGGAGAAGCATCCAATGGAATTGAATTCCTTGAACTCCTGAAGCATCTGAAACCGGATTTGGTTTTAATGGACATCGATATGCCCCACATGAACGGTTTGGAAGCAACCCAAAAGGCGATGGAACTGATTCCGAATTTGAAAGTGGTTGCTTTTACAATGTTTGCCGACGAAGATTATTATTATAAAATGATTGATCTGGGCGTTAAAGGTTTCCTTCTGAAATCAAGTGGCATCCAGGAACTTGAAAAGGCAATCCATGATATCATGAATGGAGAAAGTTATTTTTCAAACGAATTGTTACGGAAAATCATTAATAACTTCGGGCGGAATGCCGCCAAAAAACCGGTCGAAGCACACCGGCTAACTGCGCGTGAATTGGAAGTACTTCAACAGATTTGCATGGGATTGAGCAACGACGAAGTGGCCGAAAATCTTTTTATCAGTACTAAAACAGTGAAAAGCCACCGATCGAACCTGCTTGAAAAAACCAATTGCAAAAATACTCCGGCTTTAATTCTCTATGCTGTTCGGAATAAATTGATTGAAATTTAAGAGTCTACCAAGAATTTAAAGGAAAAATAGAATTTGGGTATCGTTTCTGCTTGGTACCGCCCCTAAATCCCCCAAACGGGGGACTTTTGGTCTTATAAGTCCTAATCAAATGCCTATTAAATATCTGAATGCTCAGAATCTTTAGTCACAGCACACAGACTCCCTTCTTCATCGGAGAATGGATGAGGATTTTAGACCAATTTTTATTTTTAGCGGAATCGAACTTACCTTAATAAAATCAGCTGCCTACTTTTCTTAAAACTTCTTCCCCAAACTCAATTAATTGAACTTTCCAAATTCAATTGATATTCAGCTTTTGAACCCTGTCAGGGATAACAAAAATTGAATATCTTTGCGCCAATTCCGTTTGAGGAATTGATTAATAAGGTTTTTAGATTTTTTAGGGATGAAGAACATACGTAATTTCTGTATTATTGCGCACATCGATCACGGGAAAAGTACACTGGCCGACAGGCTGCTTGAATATACCAAAACGGTTGATGGCCGGGCCATGAAAGCTCAGGTTCTCGACAGCATGGATCTCGAACAGGAACGTGGAATTACCATTAAGAGCCACGCTATTCAGATGATGTACACACTTAACGGACAGGAATATATCCTGAACCTGATTGATACCCCCGGACACGTCGACTTTTCGTACGAAGTTTCGCGCTCCATTGCTGCCTGCGAAGGTGCTTTGCTGATCATCGATTCTACCCAGGGCATTCAGGCCCAAACTATATCGAATCTTTATCTTGCCATTGATCACGATCTGGAAATTATACCAATCCTGAACAAAATGGATTTGGATAATGCCATGCCCGAAATCGTCGAAGACCAGATTATCGGGCTGATTGGCTGCAAACGCACCGATATTATTCGTGCCAGCGGGAAAACCGGATTGGGCATCGAAGAAATTCTGGAACGAATTGTAAAAGATATTCCTGAACCGGTTGGCGTTGAAGATGCACCGCTTCAGGCACTGATTTTTGACTCGGTTTTTAATCAGTTTCGGGGAGTAATTGCCTATTTGAAAGTTGAAAATGGGGTTATCCGGAAGGGCGATCAGGTCAAATTCGTGAATGCCTCGAAAGAATATGTGGTTGACGAAGTTGGCGCACTAAAACTCGGGATGTTTGAACGTCCGGAGCTTACTGCGGGAAGCGTTGGATACATTATCTGCGGAATTAAAACCGCCCGCGAAGTAAAAGTTGGCGATACGGTGACCCATTCAAAAGCACCTTGCGAAAGTGCCATCGATGGTTTTGAAGAAGTAAAACCTATGGTTTTTGCCGGAGTTTACCCGATCGATTCTGAAGACTACGAAGATCTGCGTTCAGCCATGGAAAAATTGCAATTGAACGATGCTTCGCTCACTTACGAGCCTGAATCATCGGCAGCATTGGGCTTCGGTTTCCGTTGCGGTTTCCTCGGACTCCTGCACATGGAAATTGTTCAGGAGCGTCTCGATCGGGAATACGACATGAACGTGATTACCACCGTTCCCAACGTGTTGTACCACGTTCACACCACCAAGGGCGAAACCATTAATGTGTACAACCCATCAGGATTGCCTGCAACCACCACCATCGACGATATCGACGAACCGTTTATCCGGGCCAACATTATTACTGCCTCCGATTACATCGGGCCAATTATGACTTTGTGTCTCGATAAACGCGGAACTCTCCTGAAACAGGATTACCTGACTACCGACCGTGTTGAGATGGTGTTCGATCTTCCGCTGGGCGAAATTGTGTTCGACTTCTACGATAAACTGAAGAGTATTTCGAAAGGATATGCTTCGTTTGATTACCATGTACTCGATTTCCGCCCGGCCAAATTAGTTCGTCTGGACATTTTGCTAAACGGTGAAATGGTTGATGCTTTGTCAACGCTTATCCATGTAAGCAATGCCTACAATTTCGGAAAAAAGATGTGCGAAAAGCTGAAAGAGTTGATTCCGCGCCAGCAGTTCGACATTGCCATACAGGCTGCCATTGGTGCAAAAATCATCTCCCGCGAAACGGTAAAGGCAGTCAGGAAAGATGTCACAGCCAAATGTTACGGAGGCGACATTACCCGCAAGCGAAAACTGCTCGAAAAACAGAAGAAAGGCAAGAAGAAAATGAAGCAGATCGGAAATGTAGAAGTTCCGCAGAATGCCTTTTTAGCGGTACTGAAATTGGATTGATATGCTATACTATCCGCTTCCCATGTAATTCAGTCACTCCGCTAAAATCAGCAATTTGGGTTCGGTTCTCCGGAAGCACTTTCCCTGCGGCAATTATTTTAATCCTGCGGTTAGGCAATTCCAACAACTGTTTTAATATTTCGCGGCCATTCCACGCAGTATCCTTTCCTCCGGAAGTCAGTACGCATGTAATTTCGTCAATGGTATTTAATTCCTGAAATGATTTTAAAATATCGGTAGTATAATCAATCGCTTTGTGAAATGTAACTTCCAGAGGAAAAGCCAGTTTTGCAAGTCTTCGGGTATTTTCAATGTCAATGGTATTCTGTTCGGTCAACAGTCCAAAAACTACCCCGGCAACTCTTGTCTCTTTGAAAAATTCAATTTCTGATTCCATTTGTTCGATTTCAGCTTCAGAATAAACAAAATTACCTCCGCGTGGCCGAACCATTGCCATTACCGGAATGGATAAATAGTAAAGGCACTGCATGGTCAATTCCCGTGAAGGAGTCAAACCATCCTGATCGAGCGCCGAACACAATTCAATGCGGGTTGCTCCTTTTTCTTCAGCAATCAGGGCATTTTCCAGCGTTTCGACGCAGGATTCCAAAATAAGTTTCTTGTCGTGAGTGGTCATATTAAAATAGTGTTTGTTTCGCCGGATTGTATTTCATTTCAAGTTCAA
>JBBQMW010000105.1:0-13411 GCA_038329265.1 Bacteroidales bacterium
ATGGTAATCCTGATTGGTTATTCATCGTTTGCCATGATTGTCATCCGTTCTTCAGCAAACCCACCAATGGATCAAAACAGCCCTGATAATGTATTTGCATTACTTGGGTACCTCAACCGTGAGCAATATGGCGACCGTCCATTAGTTTACGGTCAATATTACAATACTCCGCTGGATAAATATGTCGATGATAAACCTTACTACATTCAAAAAGGTGGCAAATATGTAGTGGCAGATATGCGCCAGAAACCAACTTTTGAATCAAACCTGTGTACGGTTTTCCCACGTATGTACAGTCGCGAGCCTGATCATGTTGAGGCATACAAGCAGTGGGCCAATATTAAAGGCCGCAGTGTTCAGGTTGCCGGAGAAGATGGTGAAGCAAAAACCATTCAAATTCCGACTTTTGGTGAAAACCTGACATTCTTTTTCCGTTATCAAGTCAATCAAATGTATTTCCGCTATTTTATGTGGAATTTTGCAGGTCGTCAGAGTGATATTCAAAGTCACGGCGAAATTTCGAACGGAAACTGGCTGACCGGAATTAATTTTCTGGATTCAATACGTTTGGGCGATCAGAGCAAGCTTCCACAGGAATTCAAAAACAATAAAGGCAAGAACAAATATTATCTTTTACCTCTGATACTGGGAATACTTGGAATCATTTTCATGTATAACCGTGGCGTAGATGGCCGTAAGAATTTATGGGTGGTTTTTCTCCTGTTCTTCATGACGGGATTGGCTATTGTTATCTACCTGAATCAAGCACCACTTCAGCCCCGCGAACGTGATTATGCCTATGCAGGATCGTTTTATGCATTTACAATCTGGATCGGAATTGGTGTGCTTGCTCTCTATGAAGCACTGAAGAAATACGTTCCGGATACCGCAAGTGCAGCTACAGCAAGTGGCTTAGCCCTTTTATTGGTTCCAATGGTAATGGCTGCCCAAAACTGGGACGACCATGACCGCTCGAACCGTTACACTGCACGTGATTTTGGAGCCAATTACCTAAATACCTGTGAACCGAATTCGATCATCTTTACCAACGGCGACAACGATACTTTCCCGTTGTGGTACAATCAGGAAGTAGAAGGAGTTCGTACCGATGTACGTGTATGTAACCTGAGCTATTTTCAAACCGACTGGTATGTTGATCAGATGAAAAGCAAAGCATACGATTCTGATCCGCTGCCAATTACGTTTACACACGATCAATATGTTCAGGGTAAACGCGACGTAATTTACCTGATGGAAGATCCAAGGCTGAAAGGGTCGGTTGAGCTTCAAAAGGCGCTTGATTTTGTCAAGGACGAAAATCCGAGGACTAAACTTGAGCAGGCTGATTTCGCGGCTTATATTCCATCCAAAAAATTGTTTATGGTGGTTGATAAAGCCGCTGTAATCCGTAATAAGGTGGTTGAGCCTAAAGACTACGATAAAATCGTGGATACATTAGTCATTAATTTAGGAAGTAAAAATTACATTACCAAGGATGAGCTGATGATTCTGGACATGATTGCATCCAATAACTGGAAACGTCCGATCTATTTTGCGATTACTGTTGGACGCGATAAATACATGAACCTTCAGGATTACTTCCAACTCGAAGGGCTTGCCTATAAGCTTGTTCCGATTCGGACTGAATCTGACGGACTGAATTTTGGAAGGGTGAATTCAGGATTGATGTATAAAAATGTGATTGAGAATTTCAAATGGGGCAACATGGAAAAGCCCGATGTGTATATTGATGAAAACAATGCACGCATGATGATGAATATTCGCAACACCTTTAACCGCCTGGCGGAAACATTGGTTGTTGAAGGAAATAATGAGAAGGCAACTAAGGTTCTGGATCGCTGCGTTGAACTGATTCCTCATAAAATTGTACCCTACAACTATTTCTCGATGATGATGTCGGAAACCTATTTTAAAGCCGGACAACCTGCAAAGGGGAAAGAAATAATCAATACTATCATGACGAACTATAAGGAACAGCTCGACTATTTCTTTAAGTTGGCCCGGCAGAAAAGAAATTCGGTGGATGAAGAAATTCAGCGTAGTTTATATTTCATGCGCGAAATTACAATGATTTGTTCGCGGAACAATCAACCTGAATTATTTAAGGAAGTTTCTGATACGTTTAGCAGCTATCTTGAAAGATACAGCTCATTGAAATAATGAAATGTTTCGATCCCCGGGTACGTTTGCCTGGTTTTCTGACTTCACTCTTTAAAGAGGCTGTTTGGAGATTTGATGCAAATAAACCTGTTGTTTATCTGACGTTTGACGATGGTCCGATTCCTGGGGTAACACCCTGGGTTCTCCGGATACTTAAGGATGAAAACATCAGCGCAACATTTTTTTGTGTTGGCGAAAATGTGATGAAATATCCTGAAGTCTATCAACAAATTCTTGATGATGGACATTCAGTAGGAAATCATACCTATAACCATTGGCAAGGGATCAGGAAAAATAATCCGGATTTTTTCGATAACATTGAAAAGGCATCCGAATTCATTGATTCCGATCTGTTCAGACCTCCGCACGGTTGGATGAAACGTTCGCAGTACCAACATCTGAAAAAACAATTCAGAATTATCATGTGGGACGTTATTTCGTGCGATTACGATGCGGGTATTCAGCCTGAACGAGTTCTCCGGAACATTACCGATTTTGTTCGTCCCGGTTCAATACTGACATTTCACGATTCGATTAAAGCAAAGCAAAACCTCGAAAAAGTGTTACTATCGGCTATTCGCTGGATGAAAGAGCAAGGTTACCATTTCGAGGCAATTCCATACAATAAACGACAAAAATGATCAATATTTTAATCATAGGATCCGGAGGCAGAGAACATGCGATGGCATGGAAAATAAAACAATCAACTAAACTCAACCAATTGTTTATTGCTCCGGGCAATGCCGGAACTTCGCTGGTGGGAACCAATCTCCCGGTTGGTGTCTCCGATTTCGAAGGCTTGAAAAAAGCGGTTATCGATCATCAAATCGACCTGGTTTTGGTTGGTCCTGAAGTTCCTTTATGCGAAGGCTTGCATGACTATTTCAACAATGATGATTCATTAAAACACATCAGGTTTGTGGGGCCGTACCGGCTGGGTGCACAACTCGAAGGGAGCAAGGACTTTGCCAAAGAATTTATGATGCGCCATCAGATTCCTACAGCGAAATATCTGGCGGTAACTTCCGGAAACCTGAAAGATGGAATTGCCTTTCTGAAAACGATGTCCGCTCCGTATGTTTTGAAAGCCGACGGGTTGGCTGCGGGCAAAGGAGTCCTGATTATTAACGACCTTCAGGAGGCCGAAAATTCGCTGAAAGAAATGCTCGATGGGCAGTTTGGAGCAGCCAGCAGTAAGGTGGTTGTCGAAGAATTTCTGAGCGGAATTGAATGCTCGGTTTTTGCAATTACCGATGGAAAAGATTACCGGATTCTTCCGGTGGCAAAAGATTACAAGCGTATTGGCGAAGGTGATACCGGTCTCAATACTGGCGGAATGGGTGCCATTTCTCCGGTTCCGTTTGCCGACGAAATCTATATGAAGAAAGTGGAAGACCGGATTATCCGCCCAACGGTTTTAGGTTTGCAAAATGATCGGATTCCGTACAACGGTTTTATCTTCTTTGGACTGATTAACTGCGGAGGTGAACCCATGGTAATTGAGTACAATGTGAGAATGGGCGATCCGGAAACTGAAGCGGTTATGTTGCGCATAAAGTCCGATTTTGTCGATCTTTTAATCGGTGCTGCCGATGGTACTTTGAGTGAAACAACTGTAGAAATTGATGAGCGTTCAGCGGTTGCTGTTATGCTGGTTGCCGGTGGTTATCCGGGATCCTACGAAAAAGGAAAGATCATTTACGGCCTTGAAAAGATTGAAGATAGTTTGGTTTTTCATGCAGGTACTACCATGAAAAATGGAAACATTTGTTCCGATGGAGGACGCGTATTGGCGGTAAGTTCATATGGCAAAAATATGCATGAAGCGCTTTCATGTTCATACAGGAATGCACAACTTATAAATTTCGACGGGCTGTATTTCCGCAAAGATCTTGGCTTCGACCTGTAAAACAAGAATTCTGCTGAAACAATCTAATTTAGTGAATCTATTGACGTAATTATTCGGGCATGATACTGAAAGCATTAAAATCGAATCAGCCATATTACATTCTATTCATACCTTTTATTGCGATAGGTTTATGGATTAAATCATTCATCCAACCGGCATTGTACCCTTTTTATCCGGGTGAAGATGCAATGATTTTATATCAACCCATTCAATTTTTGCTGAATAAAAGTCCACTTGCCGGATCTATTCTTGCCTTGATATTTGTAATTCTGCTTGCATTTCTGATTCTAAAGCTGAATATTCAATATGCTTTTATTCGGGTCCGGACATTTTTACCTCCCAGTCTTTTCATCCTAATTGCCAGTGGAATGCACGATTTACATGCTATGCATCCGGTGTATCCTGCTGCCATATTCTTGATTTTGGCAATCGACCGTATTTTTGCTACTTACGACAAAGAGGTCATTCATTCAAATGCTTTTGACTCAGGAATATCTCTGGCTATCGGATCTCTTTTTTATATGAATCTGGTTTTTTTCTTTCCTCTGTTATGGATTGGTTTTATCATTTTAAAACCAAAAGTAAACTGGCGCGAGTATGTTCTTACAACACTGGGCTTTGTATTACCCTGGCTTGTGGCGATAACGTTTTTTTTCGCATCAGGACGCAGCGATGAATTCATTCAAACCCTTCAATCCAATATCACATTCCATCAGAGCTTTCTCCGCAATAACCTTCCAATACAGATATTCAGCGGTTTCTTGATTCTAATGACATTGTTGGGAAGTGTTTTCCTTCTCAGTCAGTTTGACGGGAAGAAGATCAGTTCGCGAAGATTTTTTAAAATCTTATTCTGGATATTCCTGATTTCCATGGTGCTGACTTTAGCCAATCGTGCCGTTTCTCAGGAGATTATTGTTCTTCTGGCGATTCCACTATCGTATCTGATATCGAATTATCTTATTTTTATGAAACGGCAGTCTTGGGGCGAATTCTTTATCTATATTTTACTTGCAGGAGTTATTTATCTTCAGTTCATATAATCAGAACCAGTTCTTCCATTTAAAAAGGAATATTCCAATCAGTACCAGGGCGATTGAAATAGCGATTACATAACCAAAAGCGAACGGCGAATTCTCGAAGCTGTTGGGTACATTCATTCCATATAAACTGGCCACCAAGGTCGGAATCATCAGGATAATGGTTACTGAAGTGAGCTGTTTCATGATCACATTCAGGTTGTTCGAAATAATCGAAGCAAAAGCATCCATCATTCCACTCTGAATATCGCTGTAAACATTGGCCATTTCGAGCGCCTGTTTGGTTTCGATGATGACATCTTCCATCAGGTCTTCATCATGGTCAATCCCCTGCATATTGCGGCCATTTCTCATTTTTGCCAGAACCATTTCATTCGTTTTCAATGAGGTAATGAAGAAAACGAGGCACTTCTCCATGTGTAAAAGGCGATGTAATTCCTTGTTTTTAGTAGCGTTTTCCAAATCCTTTTCAATCAGTGCAGTCTGTACATTTATCTCTTTCAGGAACTGAAGAAACCAAACTGCGGAAATAAGGAATATACGTAACACATAGTCGAAGTGATTGGTGATGGTAATCTTGTTTTCGTTGACCTGCCTGATTAAAGAAGGAATAATTTCTGTTTTACGCGAACAAATGGTAATGATTTGAGTTCCGGATACGATAATTCCGAGAGGCACAGTAATGAATGGAATACCGTTGTTTTGATTGTTGAGAGGAACGCGCAGAATGATAAGCACTTTATCTTCGTCAACTTCGATACGCGAACGCTCATCGATATCTAAAACGTCCATGATAAAATCGCGCGGGACGTTGTGCACGTTGATTAATTCTTCTACTTCTTCGTTGGTAAGTTCGTGAGAGTTGATCCAGCAGTTTGGCTGAAATACATTCAAACGTGTAAAGGAATTACCGGTTTCCCAATAAGTAATCATAGTTTTTTCCGTTTTTTTCGACAAACAGAGACTATGACTGGCTCTGTTTACCGGATGAATAACTTAAATAGCTGCGTCGAATGATAATCGTCCATTTTGGATTAAAATTGATTTCGGCGCAAAGGTAAGTTTTTAAAGTATAGAAAACAGTTTAGGAGAAAAAAAACGAATCTAAAGTCTTTTCAGTACTTTTACTTTTCTAAATTACCGATTTTGAGCCAGAAAGTTTTACTGATAACCCCGCCCTTTACTCAGCTGAACACGCCTTATCCGGCAACAGCTTACCTGAAAGGGTTTCTGAATACGCAGAATATTCAGTCGTTTCAATGCGATCTGGGAATTGAAGTCATCCTGAAACTATTCTCTTCGGAAGGACTGAAGGTGCTTTTTTTGGAACTTGGAACATGGAACCTGGAACTTTCCCCAAACGCTCAGCGCATCGTCAATCTTCGTGAAACCTACATTAATACCATCGATCAGGTGATTGCATTTTTGCAGGAAAAGAATGTCGCTTTGGCTCATGTGATTTGTGAAGGAAATTATTTGCCCGAAGCTTCACGATTCGCTCAAACCGAAGATTTGGAATGGGCTTTCGGAACGATGGGAAATCGCGACAAAGCGAAGCATCTGGCCACACTTTACCTCGAAGATTTGTCGGATTTGATTGTCGAAACCATCGATCCGCATTTTGGGTTTAGCCGCTATGCCGAAAGACTTGGACGATCGGCAAACACGTTCGATGAACTGAATGCCGAACTGCAAAAACCTGAAAGCTTCATCGACCGCATTTTGCTGAAATTGCTCCAGCAGAAAATCGAGATTTCGCAGCCAACTTTGGTGGCCCTTTCGGTTCCTTTCCCCGGAAATTTATACAGCGCTTTGAAGTGCGGTCAATTCATCAAAAAACATTATCCTGAACTGAAAATCGTGATGGGCGGTGGTTTTCCGAATACCGAACTGCGCTCGCTGACTGATCCCCGGGTTTTCAATTATCTCGATTTTATCACCCTCGATGATGGAGAAACTCCATTCCTGAACCTAGTTGAATTTCTGGATGGAAAACGCAGCAAAGCGGAACTGAAACGAACGTTTGTACTTGAAAACGGCGAGGTGGTTTACCTGAACGGTTCCACTCAAGCCGACTTTTCGCAATTCGAAGCAGGAACTCCGGATTATTCTGATTTCCAGCTGGACAACTACCTTTCGGTGATCGAAATCGTAAACCCGATGCACCGACTTTGGAGCGATGGCCGATGGAACAAACTTACTCTGGCGCACGGCTGCTACTGGGGAAGATGCACATTTTGTGACACTTCGCTCGATTATATCCGCCGTTACGAACCCAATACTGTGCAGGTTTTGTGCGACCGCATAGAGGAAATGATCAGCCAAACCGGGCAAATCGGATTCCATTTTGTCGACGAGGCTGCACCTCCTGCCTTGATGCGCGCTTTGGCTTTAGAAATCATTCGACGAAAAATGACCGTGGTTTGGTGGACCAATATTCGTTTCGAAAAAAGCTTTACCTACGACCTTTGTTTACTTTTGAAAGAATCGGGTTGCATTGCGGTATCCGGAGGATTGGAAGTGGCTTCCGATCGTTTGTTAGGTATGATCAACAAGGGTGTGAGCGTTTCGAAAGTCGCCAAGGTCACCGACAATTTCACCCGTGCCGGAATCATGGTTCACGCATACCTGATGTACGGTTTCCCAACCCAAACCGCACAGGAAACCATCGATTCGCTCGAAGTGGTGCGACAGTTGTTTGAAGCCGGTGTCATTCAATCCGGTTTCTGGCACCAGTTTGCCATGACGGCTCACAGTCCGGTTGGAATGAATCCATCACAATTTAAAGTGAAAATAGAAAACGAAGAACCGGGCACATTTGCCAACAACGATTTGATTCATAGCGACCCAACCGGAACTGAACACGAACTTTTCAGCGAAGGATTGAAAAAATCGCTTTTTAATTACATGCACGGCATTTGCTTTGATTTCCCGCTTCAGGATTGGTTCGAGTTTAAAGTTCCACATACAACCGTTGCTCCAAAATACATTCAGGAAGCCATTGACGAACAAGTCTACGAACCGGCAAGTCCAAGTTCCAAAATTGTTTGGCTGGGCGGCGTTCCATCCATCCGGAAATACACCAGGAAGAAAAAAAACAATACATTCGAAATGGCCGAACTCACTTTCAGCAACAAAAAGCAAGATCTGGTGATTCAGCTCAAACAGCAGGAAGGGGAGTGGTTGATGGAGCAAATTCCAGCGCTTTCGGTCAATTCTCCGGCGCAAAAAACCTTCGCCGAACTTGAAAAAAGCTTCGAACAGCACATCGGCGACGATTTTGTGTTGTTCTGGAATAGCCCGGTGATAAAAGAATTGCGGGAGAATGGTTTGTTGATGTTGTAGAATTATTAATATTTGCAACTATATTTTAGTTGCATTTCTTATATTTGCAAAATGGGAACCAAAGAAAAGCTTATTCAACGATTCAAATCAAAACCAAAGGATTTTACATTTGGCGAATTGCAACGGCTTTTGCAAGGCTATGGATATAGTGAGCAACAAGTTTCCGGCTCAAGAGTCGTTTTTGCAAACGATACGTTAAATCACAAAATTAAATTGCATAAACCTCATCTCGGAAATATTTTGAAGCGTTATCAACTAGATTTGATTGAAATGGAACTTGAAAAAATGGAATTGTTATGAAAAATATATTGAAATACAAAGGTTTTATCGGGTCAGTTAATTTCAGTGCCGAAGATCGTGCTTTCTATGGTAAAATTGAGGGAATCAATGACTTAGTAACTTTTGAAGGAACCAACGTAGATGAGCTGGAAGAAGGCTTCAAATTTATGGTGGAAGAACATCTCAATGATTGTGAGCAGGAAGGAAAACTCGCCGAGAAATCGTACAAAGGAAGTTTTAATGTACGGATCACACCTGATTTGCACCGCCAGGCTGCCCAAATTGCAAGCGTAGAAGGAATTACCTTAAATCAGCTAATACAGCGCGCCATACAGCATGAATTGGAAACAGAATAAGAATTTCCTTTCCAATTTATTCTTGTGAATTGCAAATACTTCATGTACTTTTGCCAGCCATTTTAGAACGAAAATCATGACCAAACAGATAGTTGTCAGCGGTATCCGGCCAACCGGAAATTTGCACCTCGGAAATTATTTCGGTGCAGTGCGTAGCTTTTTAAAAATGCAGGATGATTACAACTGCTACTTTTTCATTGCCGATATTCATTCGCTCACCACACACCCAACTCCCGAAAATCTTCAGAATGGTGTGAAACAGGTGCTTGCCGAATACCTGGCCTGTGGCATCGATCCGGAGAAAGCCACTATTTTTATCCAGAGTGATGTTCCTGAAGTATCCGAATTGTATGCCTTCCTGAATATGAATGCCTATTTGGGTGAGCTGGAACGCACTACTTCGTTCAAGGATAAAGCACGTCAACAACCTGAAAATGTGAATGCCGGTTTGCTCACCTATCCTGTTCTGATGGCAGCCGACATCATCATCCATAAAGCTCAGTTTGTTCCGGTTGGAAAAGATCAGGAACAAAACCTCGAAATGGCCCGCAAGTTTGCCGGACGTTTCAACCGGATGTACAACTGCGAATTATTCCCATTGCCACAACCGTTTACCTTCGATGGTGGCGACATGATTAAAGTTCCGGGATTGGATGGCAGCGGCAAAATGGGCAAATCGGAAGGAAACGGTATTTTCCTTTTCGAAGACCCGAAAGACATCCGCAAAAAAGTGATGCGCGCGGTGACCGATGCCGGACCAACCGAACCCAACAGCAAAAAAACAGAACCTGTTGAAAACCTGTTTACTTTGCTGAAAATCGTTTCAACTAACGATGTGGTGAGCCATTTCGAAGCGGCTTACAGCGATTGCAGCATCCGCTATGGCGACCTGAAAAAACAACTGGCCGAAGACATTGTGACTTTTACAGCTCCAATTCGTGAACGGATTCTGGAAATTTTGAAAGATGAAGCATATTTGGGCAAAGTGGCTCGAATGGGAGCTGAGCGTGCCCGCGAATCGGCTCAAAAAACATTGAATGAAGTGAAAGATGTGATTGGGTTCAGGAGACTGTTCTGATTGATTTACTCATCCGATGACTCCGAGTCAACGGATGAGTAAATTGACAAGAAATTACATTTAATGAATATCCGATTGCATACCTAAGTTATTCTTTGCCCCCGACAAATCGGGGCAGGTTGTCAGTTTCAACTGACGGTTAAATTAGCTGAAAGATTAAATGGCTTTAGCCACAGCAATTTGGGCTAAAGCCCAGAGAATTGGTCATCCTTTTATCTGTTGACTGAAGTCAACGGCAAAGGATATAAACTCAATTTTCATCCATTTAGGTAATAAAAAGGATACTCATTCTAAATTTATAACTAATGTTTTAAGTCAGGTTTAACTTCAAGTGAAGCCTGACTGGCTTTAAATAGTTTCTTCGCTGGCCTGTTTGGATGAACCCACCCAGTTGACCAGAAGATTAAAAACCCTCTGCTCGTCTATAAAAACCGATCATTCATAGGATTTATTTGTTTTGATTTGTTAAAAGTAGCTTCCTTTGCACTTCGATTAAAAAAAGATTAAAATCATCGATTAAAGTAATTTTCGGAGAACGAAAGCAACTTATTCAAAAAATAGTAATCCATGGATCATGTCAGGACAACGAAAGATAAATAAGATAAGATTTCCTTTTCCTGATTCCTTTTTCCAAAATAGAAAACAATGAAACAATTCAGAATACTAATACTGCTCATCATCATCTCGTTACAGGGATTTACTGCGAACGTTACGTTGAGCGGTTACCTAAAAGACAAAGCCAACGGAGAAGGACTGATTGGCGCATCGGTTTATTTTTCACAGCTAAAGACAGGTGCAATCACGAATTCCTACGGATTCTACTCTGTTTCGGTTCCTTCTGGAACTTATACGGTAAATTTCTCCTACATTGGCTATCAGACTCAATCTCCGGTTATTGATCTAAGTGCCAGCAAACAGTTGAATATTTTACTGGAAGAAGAAATGCAGCAGCTCGAAGAAGTTGTTGTTTCCGGAGAAAAGAAAAGCCAGAATGTGGAAAGCCTGCAAATGAGCATGGAAAAAGTTCAGGTAAAAATGATTAAAAAACTTCCTTCGTTTATGGGCGAAGTGGATATTATTAAAAGTATGACACTTTTACCTGGGATACAGAATGGGGGAGAAGGAAGTTCTGGTTTATACGTGCGCGGTGGCGGCCCCGATGAAAACCTGATGATTCTGGATGAAGCACCGGTATACAATGCTTCACATTTGCTGGGTTTCTTTTCGGTATTTAATTCCGATGCGCTCAAAGATGTTGAGGTGTATAAAGGTGGTATTCCGGCTGAATATGGCGGAAAAGCCTCTTCGGTAATTGATATCCGCATGAAAGACGGAAACTCGCAGCGATTTGGAATGACCGGAGGTATCGGTAATATCTCGAGCAGGTTAACCATTGAAGCCCCAATCATCAAGGATAAATGGAGTTTTATTGCATCCGGTCGCCGGACATACGCCGATTATTTCGGCAAATTGATTGGATTGAAAGCTCTCGATAATAACCAGTTGTATTTTTACGATCTGAACCTGAAAACCAGTGCAACTATTAATGATAAGAACCGCGTTTATCTCTCGGCTTACACTGGCGACGATTATTTCAAAGCTGGCGAGTCGATCTATATGCGTTGGGGAAATCTGACATCCACAGCCCGCTGGAACCATCTGTTCAGCAATAAATTATTCTCGAACACATCATTTATTTTTTCGCGGTACAATTATAGTTTGGGTGTGCCAAGTTCGGGTGCCGACCAGTTTGACTGGACTTCGCAAATTGCAGATTATAATTTTAAAGAAGATATTACATGGTACCTTAATTCAACCAATAAACTCACGATTGGGTTAAATTCTATTTACCACCATTTTGAACCCGGACAGGTTGACGCCAACGAGGGTTCCTACTTTTCGGATTTGAAGCTCACCAATTACAATGCACTGGATAATTCGTTGTATGTTTCGAACGAACAAACCATTGGTCCGCTGCTGTCGCTGCGGTATGGCCTGCGATATTCTTATTTCCAGCAAATTGGCTACGGAAAGGTAAGAGAATATAAAAACCCGGATCAGCCAAATGATAATGAAATAACCGGTGTGAAAGAATATAAAGCAGGCAAACTGATACCACCGGGATATCACAATCTGGAACCACGTCTGGCACTCAAATACGAATTGGGGAACGAAAGTTCGGTAAAAGCCTCCTACAATCGAATGGTACAGAACCTTCACCTGATATCGAATACCAATTCGCCTACTCCGCTCGATATCTGGCTTCCAAGCAGTACCTACATCAAACCGCTGATTGTAAATCAGGTTGGACTTGGGTATTTCAAAAATCTGAAAAACAACATGTTCGAAACTTCGGCTGAAGTGTATTACAAGGACATGCAGAACGTAATCGACTACATAGACGGAGCCGAATTATTCCTGAAAGAAGATCTCGAAACGGAATTGTTGCGAGGTGATGGCTATGCCTACGGAGTTGAACTTTACGCAAAAAAGCAGGAAGGAAAACTTACCGGATGGCTGAGTTATACCTGGTCGAAATCGATGCGGGAAATTCAGGGAATTAATGATGGAAATCCTTATCCATCGAGCTACGATCGCACACACAATGTTTCGGTAGTGGGTAGTTACGAAATCACCCGACGACTGAATTTCTCGACCACCTGGGTGTTTTTAACCGGAAGTCCAACTTCATACCCATTAGCAAAATACAATGTGCAGGGGAATGCCATTTATTATTACGCCGACCGCAACAGTAACCGGATTCCTGATTATCATCGGTTGGATGTTTCGCTGACCTATGATTTCAAGAAAAATGATCACCGCAAATACAAACAGTCACTCAATTTCTCGGTTTACAATGTTTACGCCCGGCGAAATGCCTATTCAGTTACTTTCAAACAAAATGAAGATAATCCGAATATTACCGAAGCCACGCGCTTGTCGATTATTGGAAGCGTGATTCCTTCCATTATTTATAATTTTACTTTTTAATATTCAGCCAATATGAAAAACAATATAAAAGATGCCACGGAAGGCGGAAAAAGAAAAGAGGAAAAAGCTTCCGTCTTCGGACTCCGGTCTTCGGTCTTTGGACTCCAGAAAATGCTCCCTTCGATACGCTTCGCTACTCAGGGATCGACACTTCAGACTTCGGACTTCAGACTTCAGTCTTCGGTCTCCAGTTTCCTTAACTTGATGATCTTTTTTCTTATCGCGACTGTTG
>JBBQMW010000106.1:0-13107 GCA_038329265.1 Bacteroidales bacterium
TGAATCTGCCATCCATGAAAGTTAGTGCCTTTATAAGCCAGTTCTATGAAATACCTTTGCATCAATTCATTAATTTTCAGCAAAAGTAAAAAAGTGAATTCATATTCTGTTAATGATCGCTGAAATTATTAATTTTGCAGCCCTTTAAGCTTAAATAGCTTAACAATTTTTAACGATTTTTCATCCTTTTTCAAGCATGGATAGCTTATTTTCGTGTTCTCAAAAAAACATACATTTTAAATCATTTATAATCTAAAAATATGGATCAAACAGTTGATATTCGCGAATTAAACGAAAGAATTCAAAGAGAAAGTTCATTTATCGACATCATCAGTATGGAGATGAACAAAGTGATTGTAGGTCAAAAGCATTTGGTTGAAAGCCTGTTGGTCGGACTTTTGTCGGGTGGCCATATTTTATTGGAAGGGGTACCCGGTTTGGCAAAAACACTGGCCATCAACACTCTGGCAACCAGCATCGATGCAAAATATGCACGTATCCAGTTTACTCCCGATTTATTACCTGCCGACTTGCTGGGAACGATGATTTACAGCCAGAAGAAAGAGGAATTTATCGTCAAGAAAGGTCCTATTTTTACCAATTTTGTATTGGCCGACGAAATCAACCGTGCGCCCGCCAAAGTGCAGTCGGCATTGCTCGAAGCCATGCAGGAACGCCAGATTACCATCGGCGAAACTACCTACAAATTGCAGGAACCATTTTTGGTAATGGCCACTCAAAACCCGATTGAGCAGGAAGGAACATATCCGCTTCCGGAAGCACAGGTCGATCGTTTTATGCTGAAAGTGGTCATTAAATATCCATCAAAGGAGGAAGAAAAACTGATTATCCAGCAAAACCTGCTCAAAACATTCCCGACAGCTTCGAAAGTGATGCGCACGGAAGATATCCTGAAAGCTCGCGAAGTGGTGAAAGATGTGTATATGGATGAAAAGATCCAGAAATACATTGTTGACATTGTATTCGCTACCCGCGACCCTAAAGCCTATAAACTCGACAAATATGTGGATATGATTTCGTACGGAGGTTCGCCACGTGCAAGTATCAGTCTGGCACAGGCATCAAAAGCTTATGCTTTTATCAAACGTCGTGGTTATGTGATTCCTGAAGATGTGCGTGCAGTTTGCATGGATGTGATGCGTCACCGCATTGGATTGAGCTACGAAGCCGAAGCCAACAATATTACTTCCGAAGAAATTATAGCTGAAATATTAAATACGGTTGAAGTTCCATAGTAAAAATACGTCAATTGTTGTCATGAGATTGTCATTAGCTTCGTGTCATTTTGTTGTAAACTCATACTTTGAATGACTATTAATGACTAAGAATGACAATTGATGACCATTGGAATTTGGAACTTGAAACTTGAAACTTGGAACATCTATAAAATGGAAACAAGCGAACTAATAAAACGAGTCCGGAAAATCGAAATAAAAACACGTGGATTGAGCCGCAATATTTTTGCCGGTGAGTACCACAGTGCTTTTAAGGGACGAGGAATGGCTTTCAGCGAGGTTCGTGAATACCAGTTTGGCGACGACATACGAAACATCGACTGGAACGTGACCGCCCGGTACAACAAGCCTTTTGTGAAGATTTACGAAGAAGAACGCGAATTGACGGTGATGTTGCTAATTGACGTGAGTGGATCGCGGGAGTTTGGCTCGATGGATAAACTGAAAAAGAATATCGTTACCGAAATCGCTGCTGTACTGGCATTTTCAGCCATTCAGAACAACGATAAAATCGGTGTTATTTTCTTTTCTGAAAAGATTGAAAAGTTTATTCCTCCCAAAAAAGGACGAAGCCATATTCTTAGAATCATCAGCGAGTTGATCGATTTTGAACCCAAAGAACGTGGAACCGATATTTCAGGAGCTATTCGGTATTTAACCAATGCGATAAAAAAGCGGTGTACCGCCTTTGTGATTTCCGACTTTATTCAGAAAGACGCATCACTCGAAAATGCGCTTTCGATTGCCAATAACCGTCACGATGTGGTGGCTTTGCGAATTTACGACGAGCGTGAAACAAGGCTCCCCGACATTGGAATGATCAAGCTAAAGGATGCCGAAACTGGTGAATACACCTGGATTGATACTTCGGATAAAAAGGCCAGAGACACTTATCGGGTTTGGTGGAAAAGATTATCGAGCCAACTTGACAGCAGTTTTAAGAAAAGTGGAGTCGATTATGTGGATATCAGCACAAACCACGACTATGTAAAATCATTAATCAGTTTGTTTAAAAAACGTGCATAAAATAAATTTCAAATGAAGTTAAGATTGTTAGTTGTCGTGCTGCTTGCCTTGCTTTCAGGTAATATCAATTCCCTGAAGGCTCAAGTTACTGTGAGGGCCAGCATCGACTCAACACATATTCTCATTGGTGATCAATTGAGACTTTTGCTCGAAATTGAGAAACCGAAAGATCTCGATATTGAGTTTCCAAAAATTCCCGACGCCATCACTTCTCAAATCGAAGTGGTGAATCGATCAAAAATTGACACGCTGAAACTCGACAGCAAGGTTCGTGAAAAGCTCATCCAAAGTTATTACATCACCTCGTTCGATAGTGGAATACATCAGATCCCATCTTTCTTTTTCAGACTAAAGGAAGGAAAAACGCTTGATTCAGCGGCGACCCTTGCTTTGGCTTTTGAGGTACATACCATGAAAATTGACAAAAAGAAAGGTCCGGTTGACATTAAAGTTCCTTACGAGGCACCTGTAACCCTCAAAGAAGTTACTCCTTATATTTTGGGCATTATTCTGATTGCCGCCATTCTGTTTTTCATTTTCTATTACATCAAATGGAAGAAAAAGAATGTTCCAATTTTTGTCAGGCCTGAAAAACCTGCCGATCCGCCACATGTTGTGGCTTTGCGCGAACTCGACCGGATAAAAACGCAGAAATTGTGGCAACAGGAAAAACTCAAACAATATTATTCCGAAGTTTCTGATACTATCCGTATTTATATTGAAAGTCGGTTCGATGTTCCGGCCATGGAATTTACATCGGCTGAAACCATTGGCACCTTCAAACAAAATAAGAATATGGTTGCTGAAAGTTCACTCGATCAGCTTCAGCACATCCTGAGCCTGTCCGATTTGGTGAAGTTCGCCAAATATACGCCTCTGCCCGACGATAACAATCTGACTTTGATGAACGCCTATTTCTTTGTCAACCAAACGAAGAAAGAAGAAGTGAAAGCTCCGGAGAAACCAATAGTAGAAACGAATACAGAAGAAGTAGCTGCACAATAACCGAACGAAAAATGATGAACGGAATAAGTTTTAAAAATCCAGAATTCTTTTACCTGCTGCTGCTGTTGGTTCCCATGATTGCATGGTACATCTGGAAGCAAAAAAAAGCAGGTGCCAGCATACAGTTTTCGTCGATTATGGGTTTTGCCCGTATCCCGAAAAGTTGGAAATACTATTTCAGACACAGTGTATTTGCGCTGGTCATCCTGAGTCTGTCGATGCTCATAATAGCTCTTGCCCGCCCACAATCATCAAACAGCTGGCAGAATGTAACTACCGAAGGAATTGATATTGTAATTACCCTCGACATTTCGAGCTCGATGCTGGCTATGGATTTTCAGCCCAACCGGCTCGAAGCAGCCAAAAATGTGGCCACCCAGTTTATTTCGGGACGGCCCAATGATAAAATCGGATTGGTTGTTTTCTCAGGCGAGAGTTTTACCCAATGCCCGCTAACAACCGACCATGCAACAGTGATCAACCTTTTCAATAGCATCGAAAGCGGTATGATTGAAGATGGTACCGCGATTGGTAACGGATTGGCCACCGCTGTTTCGCGCCTCAAAGAAAGCACTGCGATCAGCAAAGTGGTGATTTTGCTCACCGATGGTGAAAATAACCGGGGAGAAATAGCACCTGTGACTGCTGCAGAACTCGCTAAAACCTTTGGAATCAGAGTTTACACGGTAGGTGTCGGAACGATTGGCACAGCTCCCTACCCCATGCAAACGCCTTTTGGCGTGCAGGTTCGCGATGTGGAAGTGAAAATCGATGAAGTTACACTGAAGAAAATCGCTACAGCTACTGATGGAGAATATTTCAGGGCAACCAATAACAATAAACTGGCTGAAATTTACAAAGAGATTGATAAGCTTGAAAAATCGAAAATAGATGTCAAAGAGTTCAGTAAAAAAGAAGAAGAATACCTGAAATATGCCTTGTTAGGAGCTTTCTTCCTTTTGGTAGCAATGTTTCTGAAAACAACCATTTTCAGAAATATTCCATAAAAAAGAAATGAGGAAAGAGGAATAAGGAAAAAGTCATTAGCTCATATGCGAATAACAGTTGACAAACCGAGAGGGAGTTGGGTTTAGCCCAGTATGGGCGAAATATTGGTAACCCGGGGTGAAACCCAGGGTAAAATGAATCTAAAGAAAAATACGTCCACGATCAATTGATATTCAATGAGTTTATCTTTTTCTGGACGGAAGAGAATTCGCCATCAAAAAGGAAATTAAATAAGAAAGAGAAAAATTAGGGAAATGACCGACTTGGAATTTGAAATTTGGAACTTGAAATTTAAAGAGAATGTTTAGAATAGCAAATCCGGAATATTTATACGTGCTTTTGGTGATACCGGCACTGATCGCTTTTTTCTGGTATTCAAGAATCCAGCGAAAAAAAGCGCTGGCACTTTTCGGACAGAAAGAAATCCTTTCGGTACTGATGCCGAATGTCAGCTCTTCCCGTCCGGTACTGAAATTTATGATCCTGATGTTCGCGCTGGCAAGCATTATCATCGGTGTTGCACGTCCACAATTCGGCTCGAAACTTAGAACCGAGAAACGCAAAGGAATTGAGTTGATTATTGCTGTCGACGTTTCAAACAGCATGATGGCCGAAGACATACAGCCCAACCGACTCGAACGAGCCAAACGGGCCATTTCGCAACTGGTCGATAAGCTCAGTAGCGATAAAATCGGACTGATCGTTTTTGCAGGTGAAGCCTATACACAGTTACCCATTACTGCGGATTATGTTTCTGCCAAATTATTCCTGAATTCAATCGGGCCGAATATAGTGCCTACACAGGGTACTGCAATCGGTGCAGCCATCGAATTGGGTGTAAAATCATTTAATCCCCAATTCATTGGCAGTAAAGCGATGATCATCATTACCGACGGTGAGAACCATGAAGATGACGCAGTTGGGGCTGCAAAAGCAGCTTCCGATCAGGGAATTGTTGTTTATACCATTGGAATGGGATTACCTCAGGGAGGACCGATTCCGGATTTGGCAAACGGACCACGAAGCTACCGCAAAGACCGGGAAGGAAATACCATTGTTACCAAGCTTGACGAACCCATGCTTCAGAAAATTGCACAAGCCGGAAAAGGTGCTTATGTGCGGGCAAATAATGCCCAGGTTGGGCTAAACAGCCTTTTCGACGAAGTGAATAAAATGGAAAAAACTGAACTCGAAACTCAAAGCTACGCCGATTACGATGATCAGTTTCAATATTTTATTGGCTTTGGTTTATTCCTGATTTTACTTGATTTCATGATTCTTGAACGGAAAAACAAGTATCTGAAAAATTTCAAATTGTTTGCAGACAGAAAATAGAAGAGATATGAAACGAGGATATATAATAGTCATGCTCCTGTTGGTTTGGGTTACAGTAATTCAGGCACAAAACGAACGCAAATTTGTTCGTCAGGGCAATAAATATTACGAGGCTGCTCTGAAAGATACAAGCCGGCTCGACACTGCCCAGTTTAACAGAGCCGAAATCGAATACCGTAAAGCACTGGAAAAAAAACCGGATGATCCGAAATGGGATTTCAATCTGGGCGATGCACTTTATAAACAGAAGAAGTTTGAGGAGTCATCCGAAAAATTTAAAGACATTGCCGATCGCACGGTCGACAAAACAGAAAAAAGCCGGGCTTTGCATAATATGGGTAACTCTTTATTAATGAACAACAAGCTCGATGAAAGTATTACTGCTTACAAAGAAGCTTTGAGAAACAATCCATCTGATCTGGAAACCAAGTACAATCTGCTGTATGCGATGAACATGAAGAAAAAGCAGGACGAAGAAAAGAAAAAACAGGACCAGAAAAAAGATCAAGACAAGGATAAAGACAAAGACAAGGATAAGGACAAGGAAAAAGAAAAAAATAAAGATCAACAGAATAAAGATCAGCAAAAGCAGCAACAGCAAGAACAACAGAGTAAAATCTCGAAACAGAATGCCGAACAAATGCTTCAGGCCCTGGAAAACGACGAAAAAAAGACTCAGGAAAAAGTAAAAAAAATTCAGGCACTAAAAGCTCAGTCGAAGAAGGTAGAGAAGGATTGGTAGAAAAATAAGAAAAAAGGAAATTGGAATTTGGAATTTGGAACAGTACTTTTAATCCAATTTTGCGAAAAGAACCGAAAATAACTATGATCAGAAAAATACAACTATTAATGATATTGATGTTTGTGGGCTATTTCGGAATGGCCGACAGTGTTCGCTTTATGATGGAAGGGCCTGAGGCTGTTGCCGTCGGAGATCAATTCAGGCTTGGTTTTACCCTGAACGACAGCGGAACTGAACTTCAATTACCCGACTTGTCGAATTTTGATGTGCTAATGGGACCATCTACGTCTCAAAGCTCAAGCATTCAGATGATTAATGGAAAAACTACCCAATCCATCAGTTTCTCTTACATATTTATCCTGAGAGCCAAAAAAGAGGGAAAATTCACGATTCGACCAGCCTCCATCAAAGTAGATGGGAAAACTTACGAATCGAACGAATTGACCATTCAGGTGGTAAAAGGTCAGCCACAACAGGCAGCAGGACAACAATCAAATCCGGAGCAGGCAGAAGCTCCAGCCGGTGGAACAGTAAGCAAGGATAACCTGTTTGTTCGTGTTGCCGTCGATAAAACCAATGTTTCGAAAGGCGAACAAATATTGGCAACAATAAAACTTTACATCAGTCAAAATATACCACTCAATGGCTTCGACGAAGTTAAATTGCCCTCCTACGAAGGATTCTGGACCAAAGACATTGATGTTCCAACACAGGTTAATTTTACACGCGAAGTATATAACGGCAAAATATATCAGGTTGGAATCCTGAAAAAAACGATTCTATTTCCGCAGCAAACCGGAAATATTCGCATCGATCCATTTGAAATTACCTGCCTTGTTCGGCAACAGGTTCGCAAGCAACAAGGTTTCTTCGATGATTTTTTCGACAATTACCGCGTAGTAAAAGCCAAAGTAATTAGCGATCCGGTTTCGATTAATGTAAAGGATTTACCCAATCAACCTGCGAATTTTTCCGGAGCAGTTGGTAACTTTAGTATAAACTCTTCGTTGGATAAAACCAGTGTCAAAGCAAACGAGGCAGTTACTTTAAAACTTACTGTAAACGGTAGCGGAAACCTCACACTCATTAATGCTCCCAAAATTGAATTGCCAGAGGATTTTGAGACCTACGAACCCAAAAGAAGCGACCGGGTGACGGCCAACGATAACGGCTTAAATGGTTCAATTACATTTGAGTACCTTTTTATTCCGCGCTTTGCCGGAAATTTCACTATTCCGGCCATCGAATTTGTTTTCTTCAATCCTTCAAGCAGGCAATACGAAACCCGTGCTACCAATGCATTCAATATTCGGGTTGAAAAGGGAAGCGAAGATCCAAATTCATCGGTGGTCAGTTCATTTTCGAAAGAAGATGTGAAAGTGATTGGAAAAGACATTCGGTTTATCAAACAAAACAAAGCAGTATTAAAACCCAAAGGAAGTTCGTTTTACGGAACCTTTGAATTTTATTCCGTCTACTTATTGAGTCTGGCGGTATTTGCCATTTTCTATGTACTCAATCGTAAAAAAATAAAAGAAAATGCCAACGTTGTACTTTCACGAAATAAAAGGGCGAACAAAGTCGCTCTGAGACACCTGAAAGCAGCGTCAGTATTCCTGAAAAACAATGAGGCTGAAAAGTTTTATGAGTCGGTGATTAAAGCGCTTACAGGTTACCTTAGTGATAAACTTACGATACCGGTAGCCGATTTGAACCGCGAAAAAGCATCATCAAGCCTGCTTACCCGGGGAGTTGACCCGGAATCTGTGACGGAACTGATCAAGATTATAGATGATTGTGAATTTGCACGTTACGCACCCGCAGCTTTTTCAGGAACCATGCAGGAAGTTTATGATGGCGCCGCCAAAGTCATGGGTATTTTCGAAAAGCAAATCAAGTAAACAATTGAATTTAATGAGTATGAAAAAATTTATCAATACGATACTGGCGATTTTGTTTACTGCGACAGGTTTCGCTCAGGCCGACCTCATTCAAAAAGCAAACGAGCATTACACCAAGGAAGAATTTAAGCAAGCCATTGATGGATATAACCAAATTCTGATGGCCAGTATTGAATCTCCGGAAGTTTATTTCAATCTTGGAAATGCCTATTATAAAACCAAACAATACACCCTGGCCATCTTGAATTTCGAGCGCGCTAAACTTTTGGCTCCCGACGATGAAGACATCGAGTTTAATCTTCAGGTCGCCAACCAGCATGTGATTGATTCTATTCAGGAATTGCCCGGAATTTTCATAGTCAGGTGGTGGAATTCGCTGGTAAACAGTCAGACTACCGACACTTGGGCTTTTCTCAGCATCTTCAGTTTCATTTTTTTTCTCGGTTTGCTTGGTTTGTACCTTTTTGCCAAATCGGGCGATATCAAGCGCATTGCATTTTGGGTAGGTTGCATCCTGATCGTACTGAGTATTTCTAGCTGGTCGTTTGCTGCACAGCAGAAAAGCCGGCTGATAAACCATTCCTACGCCATTGTTATGCAGCCAACGGTAACAATAAAAAGTTCTCCTTCCGAAAAAGGCACAAACCTTTTCATCATTCATGAAGGGTTGAAAGTAAGAATTACCGACAAAATTGGTGATTGGATTGAAATCAGGCTGGCCGATGGGAACAAAGGCTGGTTACTCTCCGAATCAATCGAACGGATTTAAGAAATTATCATATTTCGTGATTTGCCAGTCTGGATTGAGTTATCAGATTGGCATTTTGCTTTATTTTGCATCCCATTTGCAACCATATACAAAATTGGTTGTTATCTATTCATAAAATTTTAACTATGGCTTATAATTTATTGAAAGGCAAAAGAGGAATTATTTTCGGCGCATTGAATGCAGATTCAATTGCCTGGAAAGTTGCTCAGCGTGCATTCGAAGAAGGTGCAACGTTTACATTAACCAACACCGGAGTCGCAATGCGCATGGGTGATACTGCTCAGCTTGCTGAAGCATGCAACACCATTGCCATCGAAGCAGATGCAACCAGTATTGAAGATTTGGAAAATCTTTTCAAACAATCTATGGAAGTGCTGGGAGGCAAAATCGACTTCATTTTACATTCAATCGGAATGTCGCCGAACGTGCGAAAAGGACGCCATTACAGCGACCTCGACTACAACTATCTATCAAAAACCCTCGATGTGTCATCCGTCTCGTTTCACAAAGTGTTGCAGGTTGCGCGTAAACTGGATGCAATCAACCAATGGGGATCGGTAGTGGCTTTATCGTATGTGGCTGCTCAGCGTACTTTCTACGGATACAACGACATGGCTGATGCCAAAGCATTGTTGGAGTCAATCGCCCGCAGTTTCGGATACATTTATGGTCGCGAACGTAATGTTCGTATCAACACCATTTCGCAATCTCCAACTCTGACCACTGCCGGAGCAGGAGTAAAAGGTATGGATAAACTGATGGATTTTTCGGAACGCATGTCTCCGCTTGGTAATGCTACCGGCGACGAATGTGCTGACTATTGTATCACTCTTTTCTCAGATCTCACTAAAAAAGTGACCATGCAAAACCTTTTCCACGACGGGGGATTCTCTTCAATGGGGATGAGTATGCGGGCTCTTACTCAATACGAGAAAGGACTTGGCTGTAACTGCGAATGCGGTAACGAAGAACCTTGTGGCGATCACATATACGATTAATTGAAAATTAGATAAAGACATAAAAAAAACCGGCTCATCACCGGTTTTTTTTTATGTCTTTGCGGATTCTTTCCATTTCTGAAAAGAATTGAGACGCTAATTTGCCATTCATATTTTTGCTCCCTTTGCAGGATCCGATACCGATTGCACATTCATTATAGTCCTATTGCGACTTCGTCTTATTGAACTTTATTCATGTAGCATCGGCATTAACCATTGTAATTTATATTTTGTCTTTGGACTAAAATATAAATACAATTGGTATGACTTACCGGTTTGCTTCGGCAAACTCCCTTCCCCGGCGTAATGCTTCCAGGTTTAAATTTACCACTTCTTCGCCTTTACGTGCAAAAATGGTGCGAATACCATTCTCAATTTTAGAATATTCGATATCGATAAACGGCGAAGCAGCACCCAGAATAACCATATTTGATACGCGTGAACTGCCAACTTCTTTGGCTATCGCATCGGCATCGATGGCAATAAACCGGGGTAATTTGTGAATTTCCTCCAAAACCTTTTCAATATTAGGATAATTCGGAATATTCACAAATGGAGTAATATTGGTGACAAGGTAGCCGGTTTCAGACAAATATGGAAGGTACCGAAGAGATTCCATGGGTTCCACTGAAAGAATCAGGTCGGCTGCTCCCCCCGGAATCAAATCCGAATAAATTGCCTGATCTGAAATGCGCATGTGCGAATATACTGCCCCACCCCGCTGGCTCATACCATGGGTTTCGGCCTGTTTGATGATCAGGTCGATGGAGAGAGCTGCTTCACCCAATACAGTTGCAATAGATAAAATTCCCTGTCCGCCAACTCCTGCTAATATGATGTCTGATTTCATTTGTTCGTTTTAAAAGCCCCACCCAAACCCTCCCCAAAAGGGAGGGCTTTTGCGTAGTGCAAGTTCTAAATGTATTTTTTTAAGGATAACCTTCCAAATCTTCAAGTCCTAAACTCCCTCTCCTTTGGAGAGGGCTGGTGAGAGGCTTCCTATTTACTATTCCGCTTTTTCCGGCTCATTTTCTGCAAACAAATACGACGCGGAATAATGACTGAAACTCCATCGTATGCAAATTCTTCCCGAAACAGACGAACCATTTCCTCGTGATTCTTTTTCAGGGGAACGATGGTATGTATGTGCGCCGGATCGACTCCGATGCCAATACAAATCGACTCAATTTTTCCGAGAGCCGATGAGTCTTGTCCGCCGGTCATCGAAATAGATTCATTGTCGGAAATGACTACAGTGATACTTGATTTTTCGTTCACAGCATCGAGCAATCCAGTAATTCCGGAGTGAGCAAAAGTTGAATCGCCAATCATGGCAACCGATGGAATCAAACCAGCATCAGCTGCACCTTTGGCCATTGTGATGGATGCTCCCATGTCGACACACGAGAAGATCGTTTCGTAAGGTGGCAATGCGCCCAGAGTGTAACAACCAATATCCGAAAATACGCGTCCTTTGGAATAATCAGCCAATGCCTCATTCATAGCCACATAGGCATCCTGATGCCCGCAGCCAGTGCACAGTGCAGGTGGACGGTTGGCAACCACTTCAGGAATGTCGTAACCGCTGAACATTTCTTTCCCCAGCGCTTTTGCAATCAGATCGGGATTCAATTCACCATCGCGTGGTAATGTTCCATCCAAACGGCCTTTTATCGGCGTTCCTTTGGCGAAAAAGCCCTTCAGCATTTCTTCAACTATCGGAGCTCCTTCTTCGAGTACCAGTATTTCGTCACATTCCTGATCGAGCCGGTTAATATGATTTTCAGGAAGTGGATATTGTGATATTTTGACAACCGGATAAGGACAGGTCTCGCCCGGATAATGCTCCATCAAATAGTTGTAGGCAATTCCGCAGGCAATAATCCCCAGACTTTTTTCGACACCATCTTCATAACGATTGTACACCGATTCTTCCGAAAGTTTCTGATAGAAATTCTGACTTTCGAGCAAACCTTTGTATTTACGACGGGCAATGGCCGGAAGAAGAATAAACTGACGCGGATCGGATGGCATCGAAAGTTGATTTTCGGGAAGTACATCATTGCGAACCACTCCGGCACGCGAATGTGCCAAACGGGTAGTAATACGCAACATAACCGGAACTTTAGTGAGTTCTGACAGCGCAAACCCATCACGAGCCATGTCGTAGGCTTCTTGCTGCGAGGATGGTTCGAGTATGGGAATCATCGCAAATTTTCCGTAGAAACGCGAATCCTGCTCATTTTGTGAGGAGTGCATCGACGGATCATCGGCAACAGTCACGACTAATCCGCCATTTACGCCAGTCATTGCAGCATTTACAAAAACATCAGCAGCTACGTTTAGCCCCACATGCTTCATGCACGACATAGCACGCTTCCCGGCGTATGACATGCCCAACGCTGTTTCGAGTGCAGTTTTTTCGTTAGCCGACCAATTTCGGTGAATATTTCGCTCTTCAGCCAGGGGATTATCCTGAATAAATTCGGTAATTTCGGTGGAAGGTGTGCCGGGATAAGAGTAAACACCCGACATTCCGCCATCGATAGCTCCCTGCCCGATAGCTTCGACTCCCAAGAACAAATGCTTTTGCATATTCTGTCAGTTAAGTTTCAAAATCGACCCCAAAAATAGCGGATTCACGCCGGAAAACAATCGCAATTCTCAGGTTTAAGGAGAATAGATGGTATTTAGATTCGTTCTAAATTCAATAGAAAAGGAATAAGAAATAGAAAAAAGGAAAGAGGAAATTCGTATGCTGTGAAAGTTACTATGTCAAGATATTGTCCGCGATAGAATGATCATAAAAGAGAAAATTATGTGTCGGACGAAAGAGTGCGTTTCTGTTCATTCCATAGGAGTTAACTTATTCCCTGCCACCATTCTGAGTGTGTACGACAAAATTCCCTTCCTTCATTTTCACTCACCCCCGGTGCGCTTCGCTTACCTCGCTCCTCTCTACTCGTAGAGAGGGGAAAAGCCCTGCTTGCGGGGCTTGGGGGTGAGTGGGAAAAATTATAAACCACAAACTATCCTGATCAAAAATCAAGGTTAGGTACAAAAAGGG
>JBBQMW010000107.1:0-13099 GCA_038329265.1 Bacteroidales bacterium
AAGCATAAAATCGTGAATAATATTGTGATGAATGCGAGCCATTCCAGGTTTTATTTTTGAAGAATTGGTTATTGCACGAATATTAATTGCCTGTTGGGGAGTATTGTATATCGTGTTGAAGCCAATTTCGTGGTCTTCACTAATTACCAAACCTGGATCATACTGAAGACCGGTATTCATTGCACCACATTCAGAAGAACTGTAATTTACATCCCAAATTTTGTTGTTCAGGATTTTATTTTTCCTTCCAAAAACCGAAACTCCGGAGCCAGCACTGTATTGAATTTCAGAATTTTGCAAAGTAATATTTGTCCCACTGATGATGAATCCTGAACGTTGATTCCATTGCATCTGGTAATTTTTTGCCTGGTTGGTGAAATGAGTTACGTATTGTGCTTTTATGCCGTCAATGGTGATATTCGATGATTTACTAACTGAAGAAGTACGGTTCCAAAAGCCAGAAAGGTCGGTATTGATGGCACAGGCAAAGGTGTTAAACCCTTTGATCAGTAAATTGCTTTGATCGGAGAACGAAAAACTATACAATCTTCGTTTCGCCTCTACCAGATTTGTTCCTTCAATTACTGATGATGGTTCGATATCATCAGAAGTCCTTACAAACAAAGTATCAGCTTTTTTCCACCACTGACCGGGTTGAAGGTAATTTTGGATACCTCCTGATGCAGCAACCGATGTTGCAGTTGGATTGAATAAAAAGTACTCGGTATTTAGCCCTAAACCCCAGGCTTCATCACTGATACGTCCACTAACATTTCCTTGAATGGTGATTTTCCCGGGTTCCGACGACACGATCCGACCTGACCAACCCTGGCCGTCATAACCATAATCTTTTACCGAACGTGAAAGGTTCACCCATATTTCGCAGCCATTCCATTTTCCGGCTGGTTCCTGAAAATCAGGGTCAGTAAATACATAATTGGCACCTTCAGCAGTTACTTTATCAGCATAGGCATTTGTTGGCAAAACCCGAGTGCCGGTATTAACAGGCCAACGCGCCAGATCCATCATTTGGCCTTTATAGAATACCTGATTGGTTTGGTCGCTTTCAGTCACATTCCAGTTCATAAAGGTTTTGTAAACTGAATCCTTAACTTTTGTCCAAACCAATAGTGCATCAGCACCATTAATGGTAACTTGTTCACCTTTAAATGAAATAAAATTCAGATTTCCCTTTTTTAGTGAAACCTGCTCCCTGTAAATACCTTGACGAACCACTATCGTATCACCAGACGCGGCAGCAGTTACCGCCAGATTAATCGTTTTAAACGGATTACCCAAACTTCCATCGCCGTTTGCAAGGTTACTGCCAGACACATAAATTGAATTCTGTGCATTGCTTTGAAAAGCAATACATAGAAAGATGGTGATTAGTAATATGGATGATTTTTTCATGGAGGTTATTTATTGAATAATTATAACTTGCTTTTCGGTAATACTTTCGGGAGGCAAATTGATATTCACCTTTCCTGATTTATCATATTTCCAGCCATTTAATACCACTCCATTCAGCAAAATCTGTGTTGGATTTGCCGGAGCAGCAATTACAATGTTATAGGCTCGCTTTTCGATCATATCCTTGTAAGTTCCCACAGTAGAATTAATTATGAATTGAATTTGCTTGTCAGTTTTTATGCATTCGAACTGAGTTTTTGCAATTTTACCCTTTTCATAGTCGAATGTCTTTCCATCGTCTTCATAAAGCGTGTAAGAACTTTTTTCTTCAGGGTAAACGTAAAGCATTATCTTACTTGCATCCTGACCATCAATATATTGTGCAGGTTTTAGGTAAGGAACAATCGAACCGCCTTTTACAAAAAGCTGACCTCCGCAATTGGGTTCTAATTTGCAATAAATGGTTTTTCCTCCGGTGTATTTATCCCCGTTCCAATAGTTAATCCAGTTTCCTTTGGGTAAGTATATTGAATCGCTGAAAACGCCTACCAGTAAACTTTCACCAAACATGTATTGATAAATCATATTATCGACTTTCCTATCATCAGGAAAAGCAAGAGGCATCGCTCTCAAAATAGGCATACCAGTCTGATTTCCTTCGAGGGCGGCAGAATAGATATAGAGCGAAAGACTGTTGCGCATTTGTGAATACATTTTAAATGATTCCTTTTCATCAGGTTTCATATACCATGGATGATGCAAACTATACCAGCTGTTAATCTGTACCCAAGGCAACAAAAAGCCAAGATGCATTCCAGCTTTGTTGTCGTCAACACCTTCCAATACATCAGCTGATGTATTTACGAAACCGCTCAAACCGAGGTTTAATTGGTCAAAAAGGGCATCTTTTCCGCCACCGTTGTCGCCGCTGGTTGATGCACCCCAATGCTGTGCTCCCGCGTAACCGCCGCAATAGTGCTGAAAACCGCGAATTCCCTTGTGTTCCCTGAATGTTTCGCTCATTTGTTTGGGTAGCAAAACCTGATTCAGGTTGTGCATCTCTTTATCGGTATATCCGTTGTAGTATTTGCGGTCAGGATGTTCGTCGAGGGTGCGACCCGGATCAAGTTTAAACCCATCAACTCCCTGATCCATAAATTTGGTCAGATGCTGAAACCAATGTTCCTGACCTGATTGTGGTTTCCCGGCTGCTGCAGCAATCTGATCTTCGGCAGCGATGCTCATATCATGATCGATACACAACCACAAGGCCAATTTGAAACCTAGCCCATGTAGCTTTGAAACGAAAAGCGTTTTATTCTCGTATTTTTTTTGATTGTTTGCTTCCCAAAAAGCCTCGGCCGGAAAATTCTTCAAATCCCAGTTTTTCGACGTTGAGAAGTCATAATTTTTCGCCATCCATTGTGGTTCGATCCAAAACATATCGCAGGCTATTTTTTCATCCCTGAACTTTACGGCATCATTCATCAAATCAATCTGATTTTCCATGGTATTGCCACCAAATGCCAAACCGTAAGCCCATTTAGGTAAAACATAAGGTCTTCCGGTAATTGTAGTATAGGCATTGATCACCTCATTCATCGATTTTCCTAACATCAGATAAAAATCGACAGTCCCATCGGTGTTATACACAAACATTTTATCTTTCTGAAAACGACCGATATCAAAGTAATTTTTTGATGTTGTATTGTTGAAAACTCCCCATCCGGCAGAACTCATTAAAAATGGCATTGGGATCTCTGTCTTCTGGTAAGTTGCCCACATTCTCAATGCTTCGCCACGGTGTTGAATATTTTTTCGACTGGTTGAACCGCCACCATAGAACCGTTCATCATCTTTTAAAGAAAACTCAATCAGGCTATTTTTTGAATAGTCGCCAACTTCGGTATTTTCTTTTTTCTCTCCCGTATAATTGGCATCACCGATAATTCCTCCGCCCGATTTGGATGGCCCGAAATAGGCATTCAACGATTTTCCTAATTCGCTGCTTGTTTCAGAACCTCCATCAGTAGTCGAAATACGTTCGACAATTGGTTTTCCGGCTAAATCCTGAACTGAAATTGCTCCGGTACTTTTGTCAATAACCAGCTGGTAATTTGCCGTTTGAATGATTTCATCCCTCTTTGCCGTTTTCATTTTCGCTTCGATGGGCTTCCAGTCCATTTTCAGGATTCCGTAACGTTCCATCAACCCCGGCACGAAATCGTTTTTCGGTTGGATACGCACCCTGAAAATACCTTCAGAACAGACCTGAATTTGCATGTATTTCCCGTTTTTCAGACTGATATCGAATATTTGATTCCCGGTTTGTGCCTGAAGCGTTGAAATGGCTAATAAAAAAGCGAATAGAGAAAACAGTGTTTTAATGGTTTGAGTAAAGTAGTTCATTTTCTTTTTTTAATATTCTATCACAATTCCTGTGTGCATGGTGAATGTAGGCACTTTCACAAGTATTTTATTTCCTTCTCTTTTGAAGCTCAATTTTTTACCCTCTGGAATTTGATAAACTGTTTTTACTTTCTCCGGAACAGCAACTTCAATTTCGACACCCGGAACTGGCAAAAAGTCTTCAATTACCTGAACATCACCTCGCTGTAATGCTGGTGCATACAACAGATGAGCTACATACCGGTTTTCTTTTTCCTGTTTCAGAAAACTTACCCGACCGCAACTTTGCAGATTTTTAACTTTCAGATTTGGCGACTGATACAACAAATCGATGGCATTACTGACCATTTGGCGATGTAATCTTACTGCGCTGGTGTAATACATCTGATCGAGTTTGTGAGCAAAGAAGATTACATTGCCATTTTTGACAACGGCAGGATATTCAGAATCTTCCAGTGTATATGGCGTTGCTCGATGACCAGAGTATTTCTCATAAGTTCGGTTAAAATAGGGTTCACGAACGGCAGCAAGCGTTGTTCCTGTTGTTGGTTTAATCCGGAAGGCTGGTTCGTAATTCAGGAAAGGAGTGCTCACTACTTCGTTACCCAATTGGGGTTTAACAACTGTAAAGTCAAAATTAAAAGGAGATGTTCCAAGATAATCAGCTCCAACATCCAGAATAAAGCGTTTGCCACTTTTGTCCAGCGCGCCTTCGCCAAACACAATCATTTTACCGCCGTTTTTCACCCACTGGTTTATTTTTGCGGCCTGTTCATCGCTTAAGCAGCTTTGACTGGGGACAATTAAAAGCTCCAATTTATCCAGATTTTTTTCATTGGCCAGGATAAAATCATTGTGAGTCTCCAACAGAATATTGACCGTACCAAAATCGGCTTTGGTATTTAAAGTCAGCCAGATACCAAGTTTAGAAACCGGACTGCCACCTATTCCGTATTTTTCAATTTTCTCAACATATTCATAAGCTTTGCCGATATTGCGGTAGGTTTCAATATCGAGCTGGCCTGAAGGATGCAACTGGTCGCCAAAATTACAGGCAGCACCGTTTGATATCATGGCTGCAGCTTCATATTTAATGGCATCGGCATGTTTGAAACCTCCGAATTCGCCCCACGATTTATGGAATTTTCCACTCATGGCAATGATTGCCTGACCTTCCTGCAAATGATATTTGGCTTCAAGCGGAAGTTTGTCGTAACCTCCCCAGGTAGTTGGAAGATCTTCCAATTCCTGTTGGGTATTCAAATCAAACAGGCGTTCCCTGAAACTTGCTTCATTCCTGACATGCGAGGTGGCATTGAAATAAGCTGTTGCTTCAGGATGATACTTTGTGATGATTGCACGAAGTTCAGTCTGATGTTTTTTCACCGCCAAAGCAGTACTTCGAACCACCGCATCGTGATCATTTTGGTCAATTCCCTCTGCATGCATCCGGTGAATACAGGCTTCGCAATAACAACCCATATCCGACACATGGTAAATGTCGAACCAAAAACCATCGACCTTATAATTCTGGCAAATTTCTTCCACCTGTTTTTTGATGAATTCGTTATACGGGCCGCCCGCCGCCGGACAAAGCCACAGCCAAGCGTTTTCAGGTTTAATGTCTGTTCCTTTGGCATTTAAGTCGTAAAGTAAGGCCTGATATTGACCATCTTTTTTGCGCGAAACCCATTCGGGGTGGTTAATAGCCTCCGATGCCGACCATCCAACGCTGTAATAAATCGGGCATTTTACGCCAATCTCATGGCAAGCTTCAATTTCAGCGCCCAGCAAATCGAATTTCAGGTTGGGATGCTGGTGTCCAACTTTTGTTGGGTAATAACTCCAACTGTGGTGGCACTTGGCAAAAATATTAATCTGGTTTACGTGACCCAACTTCAGTGTTTCCTGCCATTGCTTTTTATCGAACTTTTCACCAATTCCGGGAATAAATTCCGAAGTATGAAAATCGAGATGCACTTGCCGCGATGGCATTGGATTATCGATGCCCCGCTGTGTTTGGGCATTTGATATCAGCGGGTTAAACTGGTAACAAAGTATCGTAATAAAACAGGCAATTTTAATTCTGAAATTTGATTTCATCTTTTTTTAAATTTATTTGATTATTATTTATTTCTTGGTCCAACTTCTTTCATATCAATATTATGGAACCCTAGCTTGAAGGCCGGAGATTCAGGATTTAAGGTAAAATCGAATTTCTCCGGATTTACAAACATCGGGTCGGTGTAAAGTGAATTCGTATCATTTCCGCTTTTATGCCAGTCGCTCCATGACTTTCCGTTAAAAGTAATCCCTTCAACATTGGGAATTAGCGGATTAAAGAAGATGTTATAATCTGAAGTAAAGGTCTTGGTAAACGTTGGCTGTTTCGCACTATTTGGATTTTGATGAAAAACAAAGGGCTCATCTTTCCAGTTACCGGTAAACGGATCTTTTAAGGTTTTCCAGTACACAATATTATTGGTGAAATAGACACTCTGGTGTGGTTCCATTTTTCCCCGGTTCAACTCCTCAAGCCTGCCCAAGGCAAAAATATTGTTCCGAACCGTTAATTCCTTGGCATAATGAATATCGTATGCCGCATATTTTGTATTGTAAACAATGTTGTTTTCGATGAGAATATGTGTTGAACCTTCATCGTTGTATATTCCCCAGCCGCCGTATTTATTTGATTCCACATCGTGAATCAGGTTATTCCGGATAACTGTACCGGGTGAAACGCCTAATGTGTAAATTCCGCCCATGTCAGATAAAAGTCCCTGGCCAATGTTGTGAATGTAATTGTATTCGATAATATTATTGCGGCTGATACTCTGCTGGTAGCCCCATTCCCAGCCAATAGAAATTCCAGTATACCAGCCATCGTAAATGTGGTTGTGCCCAATGTAGCATCCTTCGGCATTTCTCAGCAATATTCCAACTGCTGAAGGATAACTTTGCCCGTAATGTCCGATTTCATTATCAGAAATAATGATGTTTTTTGTTCGTTCCAGCGGGTGATCCCGTTCTGTTCCTCCGTTTATTTTAAATGCACCGGCGGCAAGATAATGAAGTGTGTTATTCGTAACTTTTATGTTTGAACAACCACTTTGAATGTCGAAAGCAAAATTACCAAGGTGGCTGAACGAACAATTAGTGATTTCAATATTGCTTGCTCCCTTGGCCGTAACCGATGCAGGAATCGTAACACTTGCCTGATTGTCATTGGCATCATTCTCGGGTAGAATGAAATTACTGTATTCGAAAGCAATATTCTGGATAGTCACATGCTCAACTTTGTTTGAAAGCGGATTGCCTACCAAGCGAAGAAACTCTTTGCTTACAGGAGCTTTAATTTCGGCTGTCGTCATATCTTCACCAGCCATTGGAATGTAATAAACGATCCCTTTGTGCCGGTCGAGAAACCATTCACCAGGAGTATCAAGTCCTTCAAATACATTTTCAACAATGTAACGTGCGCCTTCGTTACTGAAATCGTCGGTAAACCGCTTGTCGGCTTCGTATTTAAAGGTAACAATGTTTGTTTTTGAATCGATGGTATCGATAACCAAATGGGTGTCTGTCCAGAAATGGTAGACGATTACACGAATATCTTTCATGTTTTTCCATGCAGGATTAATATTTCCTTTTTTGAATTCGAAGCGTTTACAAGCTTTGTGATAATCAATTTCTTCGCCGCCATCGGGAAATCCTGTAACAATGTAGAAGCCTTCATTGGGGTAACGTGCTAGGACTTTTGCCTTCCCGTTAACATACAATTGATTAAAATTCCATGTCCCCGATTTAGCTTCGGGAACCGGAGCCATCCATATATTGTTTTTATATTTCTTCCAACCTGATATTTTCTTTGAACCATCAAAAATTGCTTTTTTACCATCCAAACAACGAATATTAATTGGTGAATTCGGGGTTCCGCAATTCTCAGGAGTGATGGTTACTGGTTTTTCAACCCGGTATGTACCACCTTCAAGAAATATATTAACGGGAGCATCTGTTTTACCGCTTTTTTTAATTCCGGCCCAAACATCGAGAGCCTGCTGCAGGTTTGCAAGTGGTTCGTTTTTCTCAAATCCTTGGTTTCTGTCGTTTCCGGTTGGAGAAACATAAATGTTAACGGATTGAGCATTTACATGTTGAATTAGAACAAAAAGAAATAAAGAAAGGAGAATTCGTTTCATGATATTTTAGTTTAGTTTGGTTCTTTTGATCGAAAGTCTATTCATAAACACACCATCAATTATGAAAAAATCACTGTGCTGATCTGTGCTGTAAAGTAAAATATTATATTCCGGTTTTCAAACCTGATAATAATATTTCAAAACATATCATCTACTTGCTTTTGCAATAAGTAGAAGGACATACCCGATTGATCACAAAATGTGAGAATTATATAAATTTTTTCAAAATTTATATAACAATGCATCTAATATAGGTTTGTAAATTTATTCATCAAATCGATACCCTATCGTAAAGCTAAATTACAAATTATGAAGAAGAATACCAGAAATCCAAACAAGAACAGTGATGTCGTTGCGACTTTCCTCAATCTTTTACTGGCAAATGAATATGTACTTTATACTAAAACAAAGACTGCTCACTGGAACATGGATGGGGAAAACTATTTCGAATTGCATTTATTTCTCGAAAATCAGTGTAACATTTTAAGCGATATGATGGATGATGTTGCAGAACAAATCCGATCACTCGGACAATATGCGACGGGCTCCCTCAAAAATTTTATTAGTATCGCAGCGATGACCGACGACAACCACAATTTTAAGAATTCGAAGCAGATTTTCGATAAAATTTTGGACGATCACGAAACAATTATTCAGGTTATTCGACACGAAATACAACCACTTTCGCATCAAATTATTGACCCTTGTACAATTATATTTATGGCTGGCATCATGGAGCAACACGAAAAAATGCTTCGATTGATCCGATCATTTTTATCTGAACCCGATTTCATTCAACCTAAACCTCTTCGAAATTACATTACATTATTTGCAAACAGGAAAAATTAAAACCAAAATATACCAATCAACCGGGAAATTCAACTGAAATTATTGAGCTATTTTGTTCTGTCCATAAAAAATGGTGGTTTTTGCACAATATAAGTTGAACCCCCATCATAGAATAACCCATTGTGTTTTTTCATGCTTGATAAAGCAATAAAAAGGGGTGGAAAATGCGACAATAAATGAATGAAAATTGATCGGATGAATCGGTGAATCGCAATTTTCAAAAATTATACTCCCAATTTATTTCTCCTGATTTGCTCAGAGCTGGTGAAGTTGTTTTTCACCACATGGCCTTTCAGCGGAAGTATCTTTTCGTGGATCGCATCGATCATCCATTCGGCACAAGGAAAGAATGAATCTTCGAGTTCGTAAGCCGGAGTAATCCAGTTACGCGAACCAACAACTACCGGTGGAGCGTCCAAATCGTCGAAGGCCAGTTCAGAAATGGTTTGCGCCATTTCTTTCATGAACGATCCACGTGTTGAAGCGTCACCCGAAATAAGGATACGTCCTGTTTTTTTAATGGAAGCCAAAACTGGTTCGTAGTTAAACGGAATCAAACTGCGGGCATCAATCACCTCAGCCGACATGTCGTATTTTTCCTGAAGAATGTCTGCTGCTTCCAGCGCACGGTATAAAGTGGCGCCAATGGTCAGGATGGTAACATCATTTCCTTCGCGCTTGATATCCGGTTCGCCAATGGCAATCTCGTAGTATCCTTCAGGAACACCACCTTTGTGAAACATTTCGCCCATGTCGTACAAACGTTGGCTTTCGAAGAAAATCACCGGATCGGTTCCCTGCAAGGCCGAATTCATCAAACCTTTGGCATCATAAGGAGTTGCGGGGAATACAACTTTCAATCCAGGAATCTGAGCAGTTAAAGCGGTCCAATCCTGCGAATGCTGAGCGCCATATTTGGAACCTACAGAAACGCGCAGTACAACCGGCATTTTGATCACATTTCCGCTCATCGCCTGCCATTTCGGAAGCTGGTTGAATACCTGATCGCCGCAACGGCCCAGGAAGTCGCAATACATGATTTCAGGAATCACCCGGCCACCGCACATGGCATAACCAATGGCAGTTCCAACAATCGATCCTTCTGAAATTGGTGAATTGAACAAACGATGATATGGAAGCGCTTCGGTCAGGCCGCGGTAAACAGCAAACGCACCACCCCAGTCGCGGTTTTCTTCTCCGTAAGCAATCAGGGTCGGATCTTTGTAGAAACGATCGACGATGGCTTCGAAGATTCCGTCGCGGTAAGCGTAAGTTTTTATTTTGGAGTGCGCTTTGCCATTTTCGTCTAAAGCAAAACGTTCTTTTTTAGCTAATTGCTGAACACGTGGATTGTCAGCCATCGGATGATTTACATCCGGACTGCGGTCTTCCATGCGATCAACCGACTCGTTTGAGAACATCATCTCGCCAATCAGGTTTGGATATTTGGCCATATCCATACGGGGAGAAACTTTATCGTCAATGGTCAGTTTCAGGCTCGATTCCATCAGGCTGATGGTATCACCTTTAATTCCTGATAGTTGTTCTTCAGTGGCAACACCAGCTTTCACCAATTCGCGGCCAAACCAGGCAATCGAATCCTGAGCTTCCCAAGCTTCAACTTCCTCTTTTGAGCGGTACGAAGACGCATCGGATGGCGAGTGTCCGCTATAACGGTAAGTCAGCACATCGAGCAGAACCGGTCCGCGTTTTTCTTCCAGAATTTTGCGTTTGCGTTTATAAGCGTCAATAACGGCCAACGGATTGTAGCCGTCAACACGTTCGGCATGAAGCTGATCAGCATTCACACCGGCGCCAATTCGGGCAGCAATGTTGTAACCCATCGTTTCGCCGCAGGTTTGCCCGCCCATTCCATATTGGTTGTTCATGATGTTAATGATCAGTGGAAGCCCGCCTTTCATATCGCCTTCCCACAATTCGTTGAACTGGTCCATGGTAGCAAAAGCCAGACCTTCCCAAACCGGACCGCAGGCCATCGAGGCGTCGCCAATGTTGGCCACAACGATTCCAGATTTGCGGTTCACTTTTTTATAGAGCGCAGCACCAACGGCGATGTCGCCCGAACCACCCACGATAGCGTTATTCGGATATACTCCAAATGGCGTGAAGAAAGCGTGCATCGAACCGCCCAAGCCTTTGTTGAAACCGGTTTCACGGGCAAAAATTTCGGCCAGCGTTCCGTAGATCAGGAATTTCACCGCCTGTTCCTTTACTGTTCCTGAATGGTTGTTTTTAACCGGTGCAAAGGTGATTCCGTCGAAATGACTTTCCATTACCTGCAACAATTGTTCGTCGCTCAGTTTAGCGATGGCCGATAAACCTTTGGCCAGAATTTCACCATGCGAGCGGTGCGAACCGAAGATGAAATCCTCCACTCCAAGTGTATAAGCCATGCCTACTGCAGCTGCTTCCTGTCCGATCGACAAGTGAGCAGGACCCGGGTGATCGTAGGCAATTCCGTTGTAATCGCCACGGATTTTGATCAGGTTCAACATGGTTTCAAACTCACGGATCACCACCATATCGCGGTAGATACGCAGCAAATCTTCGTTCGAGAAGTTTGCTTTTTCTTCTTCAACAGTTTTGTTGTACTGGTTTACAGGAATCGGATTGAACGTAATTTCACCAGCTTTCCTGACTTCTGATGGATCAATAAATTGTGATTTTGGCATGTCTTCTAAGTATTATAGTTTTTCGTATTTTAATGGTTTTTCGTATGCTTTCGGTTTCTCTTATAAAAGAGGGTTCCAAGTCCCAAATTTCAGGTTCCAAGTGTCGGTCGCGATTATTCCTGCTATTGAAAATTGGTTATTGAGTATTCTGACAAATTCAAAGTTTCAAATTCCAAAATCCAAGTTGTCCTGATGCAGAGATTTACTATTTAAATTTATTGCCCTTTACATCAGAATCTTTCAGATATTGAATAAAACTTTTAAGCATTTTACTCTCTTCCAAACACATTTTGTAAGCAATATCAAACTCTTCCTGAGAGATATATCCGCTATCTAAAGCCCGATAAAGTTGTGAGCGGGTTTCTCCGGAAGATCCTTTCGAAATAGATAAAAACTGAATAAATTCTCTGTTCCCATCCCGCTCAAAACCTTCTGCAATGTTATCCATGATTGAGCCGGAAGAACCTTTGATTTGACCAACAAGCTTAAAATCTCGTAAAAAATGATCCTTCAAACTATGTTTATGAATTATCTGACAAATCTCTCTGGCCAACTGCCAGATTTTCAAATCTTCAAATCGTTCAACTTTTGACATATCAGATTTTTTTAAGATTAAGCTAAACTTACATTCAATGCTCCACTTGGAATTTGAAATCTGGAATTTGGAATTCCTCATTTCTTTCAACCTTTTTCATTGCTGCTTACTATTTAATTTCCAGAAAACCTGATTCAAAGCATCACTTGGAACTTGAAATTTGGAACCTGGAACTTGGAATTCCTCATTTCTTTCAACTTTTTTCATTGTTGCTTACTATTTAATTTCCAGAAAACCTGATTCAAAGCATCACTTGGAACTTGAAATTTGAAACCTGAAACTAAAAAAGGAAGCAAGTTTCCTTAATAATCTCACTCACGGTCGGGTGCGGAAAAACGATTTCTTCCACATCCTGAACGCGCAATTGCGATTCGATGATGGCACAGGCGCCCCAGATCATTTCTGAACAAGCTCCGCCAACCATGTGAATCCCAAGAATTTCCCTGTATTTTTTACCGACAATCACTTTGCAGAAACCATCTTTGCCTTCATTTTCGGCAACGAACCGTCCGGCATAAGTCATTGGCAATTGTTTTACGTCCACTTCAATGCCTTTTTCTTTAGCCTGAGCTTCGGTTAAGCCAACTCCGGCAATTTCAGGATGGGTATAAACCACTCCCGGAATGGCATCGTAGCGCATTGTATCTTTGCGGCCCAGCATGTGGTTAACGGCCACTTCTCCTTCGCGACTTGCCGTATGCGCCAACAACGAGAATCCAGTGATGTCACCTGCAGCATACACATTCGGAACATTGGTGCGGCAATTCTGATCAATTTTCACACCTCGCGGAGTAAATTCAACGCCAATGTTTTCCAGACCGATTCCGGCAACGTTCACTTTGCGACCAACCGAAAGCAGAACCTGTTCACCAGTAATTTTCATTTCCTGACCGTCTTTCTCGAAGACCACTTCCTTGCCATTCAGCTTAGTCACACGGGCT
>JBBQMW010000108.1:0-13049 GCA_038329265.1 Bacteroidales bacterium
CCCAATGACGAATTGGTTTTGGGTACTTTGAAGAAAATAAAATCAAGAATGACAGACATCATCTGGACCATTAAAATAGACACTTAGGCATGAAATTCACCGAAGAAAAATTGGAAAGGGCTTTTGTCGAATTGCTCGGAAATGAAAGCTATCCTCATTTTCATGGCGATTCCATCGCAAAGACTGCTGACGAAGTATTGATTGAAGCTGATTTGCTGCACTATTTATTGACGAGGTACGAAAGCAAACAGCTCACCCAAACCGAAGCCAAGTCAATTATTCTTCAGTTAAAAACACTACCATCTTCCGATCTTTACGAAAGCAACAAAACCATCGTTCGGTGGCTATCCGATGGATTTATTTTGAAACGGGAAGATCGCAATCAAAAAGATATTCACATTGAACTGATTGATTACAATGGATTGGATGCACAGCTTACCAGCCCAGATCTGGATACCATTGTTGCGGAACCAGGTTCAAAATATCCACCTGATTACAACATTTATAAATTTGTCAATCAGCTCGAAATTGTTGGTTCCGAGAGACGCATCCCCGATGGAATCATTTACATCAATGGTTTGCCTGTAGTGGTATTTGAGTTTAAAAGCGCCATTCGCGAAGAAGCCTCCATTCATGATGCCTATAAGCAATTGACCATCCGTTACCGCCGCGATATTCCGGAATTGTTTAAATACAATGCCTTTTGTGTTATTTCAGACGGGGTAAACAACAAGTCGGGTTCATTCTTCGCTCCTTATGAGTTTTATTATGCCTGGCGGAGAGTGGCAGGACTGGCAAAAGATGTGGACGGCATCGACAGTATGTTTACCCTGATTCAGGGAATGTTTAATCAAAACCGCTTGCGCGATATCATCCGGAATTTTATCTACTTCCCGGATAGTTCAAAAAAAGACGAAAAAATTGTTTGTCGTTATCCGCAGTATTATGCCGCAAAACGTCTTTATGATACCATTAAATTAGCCCAAAGACCTGAAGGTGATGGTAAAGGCGGCACCTACTTTGGAGCCACTGGTTGCGGGAAAAGTTATACCATGCTTTACCTCACCAGGTTGCTCATGAAAAGCAAATACTTTGAAAGCCCAACCATTATTTTAATAACCGACCGCACCGATTTGGACGATCAATTGGCACAGGACTATTTCGTCCGCGCCAAACGATTTATTGGTGATAACTCTGTAATAAGTGTTGAAAGCCGAGCCAATCTTAGGGAATTGTTGCAAGGCCGTCAAAGTGGTGGTGTTTTCTTAACTACAATTCATAAGTTTACTGAAGACACAGAGCTGCTTTCCGACCGGAATAATGTAATCTGTATTTCAGACGAAGCCCACCGAAGCCAGATAAATCTGGATCAGAAAGTTAAAGTTGATCTGGAAAATAATACTGTTTCCAAAACTTATGGATTTGCCTATTATCTACACAAATCGCTACCTAACGCGACATTTGTAGGTTTTACAGGCACTCCGATTGATGCTACTTTAGACGTTTTCGGGAAGGTGGTTGATGCATACACCATGACCGAATCAGTAAACGATGGAATAACTGTTCGGATTGTTTATGAAGGGAGAGCAGCTAAAATTGCGTTAAAAAATAGTGAATTAGAGAAGATTGAAAAATATTACGAAGAAGTTGCAGTAGCTGGCGCGAACGAATATCAAATAGAAAAGAGCAAGGAAACGACGGCCAATATGAATGCCATTATTGGCGACCCAGACCGTTTGCAAGCTATTGCTGAAGATTTTGTAAAACATTACGAAACCCGTGTTGCAGAAGGTGCTACCATTAAAGGTAAAGCCATGTTTGTTTGCAGTACAAGGGAAATTGCTTACGAATTTTACAAAAATGTAATTGCATTAAGACCACAATGGAATGAAATTCGTGTTGCAGACGAAGGAGCAATTTTAACCGTAAAAGATAAAAAGGAAATCAAACCGATTGAACGCATTAAAATGATAATGACGCGTGACAAGGATGATACTGAAGAATTGTGGAAGCTTTTAGGAACGAAAGAGAACCGTAAAGAATTAGACCGTCAATTCAAAAACGAAAAATCGAACTTCAAAATTGCTATTGTTGTCGACATGTGGCTGACAGGTTTCGATGTGCCATTTTTAGATACCATGTACATCGATAAACCCATTCAACAGCACAATTTAATTCAAACCATTTCGAGAGTAAATCGGAAATTTGAAGGCAAAAGCAAAGGTTTGGTAGTCGATTATATTGGCATCAAAAAGCAAATGAATCTGGCCTTAGCCAAATACAACAAAGGTGATAAAGATAATTTTGAAGACATTGCTGAATCGGTTATTATTGTCCGCAATCATTTAGATCTATTGGCAAAATTGTTTCACACATTCGACAGCTCAAAATATTTCAATGGCACTACACTTCAGCAATTGAACACGCTAAATCTTGCTGCTGAACATGCTCAAAAGACGAAGGATGTTGAAACCCGTTTTATGGGTTTGGTAAAACGACTAAAAGCAGCTTACGATATTTGTGCCGGTAGTGAACTTTTAATTGAGCAGGAAAGAGATTATACTCATTTCTATTTGGCAGTTCGTTCCATCGTATTCAAACTAACCAAAGGGAATGCACCTGACACAGCCCAAATGAATGCTCGTGTTCGCGAAATGATAAAAGATGCTCTGGTAAGTGATGGTGTACAGGAAATTTTCAAACTGGGTGATGAAAATAAATCCGTGCAGGATCTTTTTGATGAAGATTATTTGGCCAAAATTGATAAAATAAAACTGCCGAATACTAAAATTAAATTACTGCAACAGCTTTTAGCCAAAGTCATTGCCGAAATAAAGAAAGTCAACAGGGTTAAAGGTATTGACTTTACAAAAAAAATGCAAGTATTGGTTGAACGTTACAATCAGCGCGACGAGAGTGATGTATTGCGCAGCGAAGTCTATGAAGAAATGGCCGAACAACTCACCAATTTAATTTGGGAAGTACACAAAGAGTTTTCGGCTGGCGATATTTTAGGAATTGACTTTGAGGAAAAAGCTTTTTACGATATTCTGAAAGAACTCTGTATAAAGTATGACTTCAAATATCCTGAAGATAAATTAATTGAACTTGCAAAAGCTGTTAAAGACTTAGTTGATGGACAAGCAAAATATCCGGATTGGAACAAGCGTGACGATATAAAATCAGCTTTAAAAGTAGGTTTAATATTGCTGTTAGATGAATTTGGTTATCCACCCGTCGAAAGGGACGAAGTGTATGTTGAAATTTTTGAGCAAGCAGAGAATTTTAAGAAAAATAGCAGCAAATCAATAATTAGATAAAAATATTTGTTTATAAACCCAATATAAATAAAATGATTGCTCTCGAAATTTTGAAACTACAACTGAATGATTTCTTTGAAAGATCTAATCAGCAAACTCTTTTGAAAACGATTAAGAAAGAAGAAATGTATTTCAATAAATCGCTCTTCGAATTGGAGCATCATTTATTCAAATTAAAAGAAGATTACAACTTTCAACCTTCTTCAGAAGTACAGACTTCTGGCACTTACATATATCTTTAGCATTAAGGGCTATTTATTTAATAAGGTACTCCCTACAAAAATCCCCAATGTTTGGACAATAAATGCAGTAAATTAAATATACGATAAAGACACCGTGCATCAAGGTAGGCTTCTGCTTGAAGCAATTATGCTGGTTTCAGTGACTTATTTCAAAGGATTGGAATTCGGCCAATAGTTCAACACTATCCTGCTATTAAGGGCATAAAAAGCCGCTGTTAGCTTCGAAAGCTCTAGCCCTGCATTATTACCTTTAGATTATAAACTCGGAACCTTTATTTCAATAACATTGTTTTAATCAAAAATCAACAAATGTTTGCTGCATTTATTATTTTGCCTGATTTAAAGAGTTTAACATATGATTAAATACATTGATGCCGAGTTCGACTATTGAATTTTCCTCATTATTTGATCCGCTGTTAAACTCTTCCTGAACTAATTGAAATATTTCTTCTTCGGTTATCTGGTATTTAAATTCAACTTCTTTTGAGTTGTCTTGTATTTCGTTATTGTTTAAGACTAATAGCCGTCCATCCTTAATTTCGACAACTGGGCAAACTCTATCATAGCTGCTATAGTTCTCAATAACATTTTCCTTTGAGCTGTCTTTTTTCTCAATATTCCAGTCAACATGAACCAGTCCTTCGTTAATTGCGATTTCTGTAGGTGAGCCATCTTTATTTATTAATCCTCTTGATAATTCATTCATAATCATTCGACGAAGTTCATCATTCCTATAATAGACTCCAAAAGAATATTCTTTTGATGAGTTCAAAATTTTCCTATTCGTTACAGGCTTCCTTCTTTTTAAAATATTCAACTTTGCCAGTAAGTGCAATGGTTTTTACTTTGTCGATTAATGCCATTTTTTGCTCTTCTGAGAGTTTGGAGAAGGTACGTGCAAGGACAATTTTTTCGCGCATATAAGTGGCGTTTTCATTCCCTGAAATTAAGACAGAAACCGGAAGTGACCAGACAAAATGCATCGCTTCCTTAATGCTCAGGTAATTTGGAATCAGCGGGTCATCGGTTGCCCAGCCACCTTGTTCCTTTTTGGCGAAAAATCTACCATCGGCGAGTGATTTTATCGCAAGAATTCCCATATTTCGCTCCAGCGCTTTGGGTATAATATTTTGTGCGAAGCTGAAATAACTCTGGTCCAGTACATTCACCGGCATCAAAACGGTATCGAAAATGTCGCTATCTTTCGTCCTTTCGAGCATTCGTGCATGGGCAAAAGGATTTTGGTGACCCGTAAATCCGAGGTATTTAATTTTGCCTTCTTCCTTCGCTTTCAGTAAAACATCAAGTACCCCAAGTTGTATCCTGCTGTCGACATCTTCGGGTGTAGTAATGGAGTGAACCTGGTACAAATCAAGCTGATCTGTTTTTAACCTTCGTAACGATCCTTCAAGATGTTCCCTGACGGTTTTCGCATCTTTCCCTGTTGATTTGCTCATCAAAAAAATTAAATCGCGGTTTTTTGGGGTCAGGTATTTGCCGTAGCGCGTTTCGCTTGTTCCATTGGAATAACTCTCAGCCGTATCGAAAAATCTGACGCCCCCCTCAAGGGATGCTTCAATTATCTCCTGCGCATCGCGTTCAGTGGTCCAGCCAACATGAAAACCACCGGTACCTAACATGGTGACATATTCATTTGTCCTGCCCAGTTTTCGTTTCGGGAGCACTTCTCCCAGACGGTCACTTTCTGTTGTTTTTGCTTGGGTAGTACCTGCAAAGGTCAGGCCGGCAGTTACACCTGCAAGCGATTTCAGGAACATTCTTCTGTCTGTCATAACTTTTATTTATTATTAAAATATGGATTATAAATAAGTTACAGCCAAATATACCGATTTATTCTAATAATGTTCGGGCTAATCTGAAAATAGTACTTAAAGCAGGATTTATTCTTGCAGTTTCTATTCGGGCAATTTGGCTTAATAACAATCCATATTCAAAAGAAAGTTTTGTGGAAAAATAAAAATAATTATAGCACATGCTGTAATATTTTTACATTTGTACTAAATTACTCGATTTACTGATTTTTTACTCAAAGCAGTAACCATTTATTAAAAATATGGGAGCGTGCTAAATTTACCTAACTATGAAAAAATTTCTGTATTTTACCTCTATGATTTTATTGTTTCTATGTGGGTGTAGTAAGGATAATCCAACTGAAATAAAAGAGGAGGACCCGGTTGTACTCCAGAATGGAACCGCAGAGAATCCCTTTCTTATTAAAACGAAGCAAGAGTTGATACAAATGAGAGATTGGGTGAATAATGACAACGCTAATTATGGGAATAAAGTTTATAAATTAATGGCTGATCTGGACTTTGCCGGAGAACCAAATTGGATACCTATTGGAACTTCTGAAACTACAGTTGGGTTTAAGGGTATATTCGAAGGAAATGGAAAAGTAATAAATAATATTCAGATCGGTAGTGAAGGGACAATAATATCTATAACAAATGCAGGTCTATTTGGATATGTTTTTGGTGGGGAAATAAAGAATTTGGGTGTTAAATGGAATCAAATAAATAGTACAGCTAATGCAGGTGGTGTAGTTGGAATGGCCTCAGGAAGTACTATCAATAATTGTTATTCTACTGGAAAAATAACCGGCGAAGCAGTCGGTGGAATTGCTGGAATTGAAATTAATAGTAAAATATCAAATTGTTATTCAACAGCAACTATTACAGGCGGTCTTATTGGTGGTATTGTTGGTAATTCAAATGGCACTATTAGTGATTGTTATACTTCCGGAAAAGTATCAGGTCCGGGTTGTTCGGGTGGTATTGCAGGACAAGCATCTAATATTGTCAAATGTTATTCAACTGGGGATATTACTGGTGGATTTAACGTTGGTGGTATTGCTGGAATTGCTTTTTCTATCCTAAATTGTTATTCAACGGGCATCATAAAAAGCACACTTACATCATGTTGTTTAGTAGCAAGTGTTGGAGGGATTTCTGGAGGTGCTCCTGAATATACCAGTTATGCTTTCATTATCAATTGTTATTCAACAGGTTCTGTTATTTCATCTCCTCTTATTGAAACGATTGCTTATGCCGGTGGTATTATTGGCAGGGCTAATTCGTGTTCAGTAATAAATTGTTATTCATCAGCAATTGTTTCTTCTACTTCACTGGTTTGCACGGTAGCTGGGGGAATCGCTTCAAGCTGTCAGGGCAATATATTGAATTGTTATTCATCTGGAGATATTTCTTCTATAAGTTTAGCAGAAGGGGCTTCAATTAATTACGCAGGTGCAATAAAAAATAGTTCATTTAGCGGCGGTATTTTAGGAGTATCAAGTAATGCCGTTATTAATAACTGCTTAGCATTAAATACTAGGTTGAAGGCTATTTGTGCATATAGTTCAAACTATACTTACATTAGTCGAATAAGCTGGGATCATTATTCAACAGTGAGTAATAACTTTGCCTCCACTACAATGGTTGTCCAAAAAGGTAAAACGGAAAGCAATATATCCACAATAACTAATTTTTCGGATTCTATGAGTCATGGCAGCAATTTAACAGCTAATCCCGTTGACTTATTGAATAGCTATGTTTCGGCTAATCCAAATTATCTCAGAATACCACTTTTAAGTTGGAAAGTTCAGGCAGGTGTTAATAGTGGGCTTCCGGTGTTTAACAATTAAGGTAAATTTAATAATAAATACGATTTATCATGTTTTTCTCCTTTTCCGGTGCGCTAAAAGCCAGACTATAAAACCACTGATCAGAACCATCAGGACACAAATGCCGGCTACGGGAATGTATAAGAGATAAAACATCCCAATAAATGGTTCCAGGATTCGACCCGTATGAATCTCAAGCGAGAGGTTCCAGAGAGAAATGGGTGATTTTTCTTTGATTAAAGAAGGCATCTCCCATAATGCCCCGTTGGAAACGGATTCGATTCCACGGTTGTAATCGAATATCCAGTGTTGGTTCTTTTGATCCTTAATGTATCCTGCCACCATATGTTCAGATACAGGTTTTGACATCCCCGAAGGAGCTTCGTACCCTTCACCCGTGAAAAAGTCAGAAACTGCGCCGTTCATGGAATCCCAGGTATACATTCCCGAAAACGATCCGATCCGGTACCTGGCGGAGTCAACCGGTTCGAGTACGTTGCACCCCATCAGACTTACCGGGGGTTGCGAATGAAATCTGATCATTGTGCGGGTTAAACTTTCATCGGCTGCATAAAATCCAATGGAAGTTGAGAAGATGTAGGTTCCCAAATGTTCGTTCCATGTTCCTTTTCGCAGTTTGTCATGCCATGGATTTTCGTTGTCGAGATGTGATCCCGGAATGATTCCTACTGTGGTATTGACAATTGGGATCAGCAGTGGCGGACGCAAAAAGATACCTGCTGTGGTATTGATGACCAAAAACAGGACAAAAATATAACCAACTACATTGTGCCATCGAAGATTGAGCCGCAATGTTGACGGAAGGTTCCTTGAGCTGCCTGTTATTCTCTTCCTTCGCCTGATGAGCTTAGGAAGAAAGAAATGAAGAAGTCCGGTAAATGATAGGAGGATCGTTACAATTCCCAGTAAATCGACCACCAATTTCCCGACTGTTCCGAATAATTCGCCGCTGTGCAGTTCCCAGAGCGTATTAAATAAACCGGCCTTTTTCGTAAATCCTTCGGGCGCCGGTAGTGTTATCGTCCCGAAATGGTTCAGATCAGTGGTCTTCATCGCATGATTCCGGCTAAGGATTACCAGGGTATCCTGCTTAATGAACAAGTCGATTAGTCTTTTCTCATGCAGGGGAACCGGTACCAATTTCCATTTGCCTGTCTGGGAGGTACTCCGCTGAAACAATCCGAACTGCGTAGCAGCGATCAGCTGATCATTAAACCTGATCAGCTGATTTATTTTCTGGTTATCAATTCCATTTGGAAACCCCTGGTTAAAGTCAGTGTAACCATGCTGTGTTTTGAGCCACACCCCAATATTTCCAAAAAGAAGGAGCGAGTCTGCACCCATGCTTAGCCCTCCACGCACGGCCGCCTGGTTCCAGTTTTGGTATTCGTACGATCGCGGCATCCATTTTCGTGAGATATCGACTCCCGAAAATAAGTTGCGGTGATTCATGATGATGCCCGAAAATGCAAAATGAATGGCAAAAACAGCGATGATGATTCCGGGCCATTTGTGGAGTTTTCGAAATGTAGCAACTATCTTTTTATGGTTCATTTAAACTGACTCGTCCTGATTTTTTACAGATTCTATGTTAATTATTGCATTTACTTTTTTTGTTTTTCCTTTCCTAATACCAATCTGTCCGCAAACTGAAGAATTAACATGTCCGATGTTTGGGTTATGCGGCGCATACAGCAATTTATTTCAATTTAGCTTCGCAGATGCGCCTGTGTGTATTCCTTTTCTTACCCCGGGTTGCGTGATCCCGAGTTATTTACCTGACAAAAAGGAATCTTAGTTTCCGGGATCGCTTACCCGGGGCTATTGATATATAAACCTTTCAGGGTAAGCTTCCGAAAAACATTTCTCTGACTCTTCCGCACCTTTTCTCGTTTCTCTCCCGACTCCCTTCTTCTCTCTGACTCGAATCTGAAAACTTCTCATCTTCGCCCTTTCGCCTCTTCTCATCTTCGCCCCGTCGTCTTCCGACTTCCGACTTCTGGCACTCCAAATTATACCGTCCTGTTTTTCCTTTGAATTTGCGGCGCATAGAACGGTTGGTATTCATTTGAAACGTTTAGTTGCGCCGCCTTTTCCCCACATTCATTCACCCCGGGGTGGCACGATCCTGAAAAATTAGCATTCCCAATACATTGACCAGTCAGTATCGTTTGCCCCGGGCTACCAATCCGCCAGCTGGCGGACCACTCTGTGGTGATCACTTAAAATACTGTCTTTTCATTGTTTCCCGTATCGCTTCCCGAATCCCGAATCGTAAACTCTCGGGACACGTCGTTCCTCTCGGGACACGTCGCTCACGGGATTTCGCTTCGCTCAACATTTCTCATTGTTCATTCTTACATTCTCCCCTTCTCATCTTCTCACCTTCGCCCCTTCGCCTTGTCAATTCTCTTCCGTCTTCCGTCTTCCGTCTTCAAACTTTCTCCCCCTCTTTCTTATGGCTCCATCCCCCTTTGAGTCCGAAAATAAACCAGACCAAAGATACTGTTCCGGCGGCAAACAACGTGTCACCAAAAACGCGCATCCATTTCAGTGTTTGCATGTGCGGTTGTTGCATAAACTCTGCGGAGCGGGCATACCATAAACCTTCATTTACACTTGCCAGGGTCTGTGAAAGTCCAATCGGGAGGACACTCAATAATACCATCGCCGCCAGGCCAATATTGATCGACCAGAATGCGAATTTAATATAACGATCTTTCCAGACAACTGTTTTATCCATGTCGCGCAAAACAAACAGCATCAGACCAATACCGAGCATTCCGTAAACCCCGAACAAGGCCGTGTGACCATGGACTGCAGTCGTATTTAATCCCTGCATATAATAGAGTGCAATAGGCGGATTGATCAGGAATCCGAAGATACCTGCACCAACAAGGTTCCAGAAAGCAACGGAAATAAAGCAGTAAATAGGCCATTTATAAGCTTTTGTCCATGCTGCCATCCTGCTTATTTTCAGATTGTCGTAGGCTTCAAACCCCATAAGCACAAGCGGCACAACCTCCAGTGCGCTGAATGTTGCCCCTAACGCCATTACCGCTGTTGGTGTTCCTGTGAAATAGAGGTGGTGAAAAGTTCCTAATATTCCACCAGACAGAAAGACGACTGTTGTGAATAAAACGGCAGTGGTTGCTGTTGCTGCTTTGACAATATCCAACCTGACAAACAGAAAAGCGGTGATTACAACAGCGAAAACCTCGAAGAATCCTTCCACCCAAAGATGAACGACCCACCAGCGCCAGTATTCGGCAACAGCTAAATTGGTTTGCCGCCCCCACATCAGGCCTGCACCGTAGAATCCTGCGATGGCAATGGCAGAGATCAGGAACATCGCCAGGAGATTCCGGTTGTCCGATTTCTGTTTCAAAGCTGGCCAGATGGCACGGCCCATTAACAATAACCAGATAATCAGTCCAACGAAAAGGAAAATCTGCCAGAAACGGCCAAGATCGACATATTCATACCCCTGGTGTCCGAACCAGAAGTTCTGGACAAGTCCCAGTTTTTGCATAACTCCCATCCATTGTCCGGCTAAAGATCCTGCAACAATTACCAGGAGTGCGAAAAACAGAAAGTCAACTCCAAGCTTCTGAAAACGGGGTTCGTATCCCGAAATGGCAGGTGCATAATACAATCCGGTGGCTAACCATGAGGTGGCGATCCAAAAAATAGCAATCTGTACATGCCAGGTCCGGGAAATGGAGTAGGGTAGCCAGTCAGATAATGGAATGCCGTAAAAAGCCCCGCCTTCTACGCCGTAATGGGCTGTTACAACCCCCATGATTACCTGTACAAGAAGTAACAGTGAAACAATCCAGAAATATTTTAAAGTCGCCCTTTGTGAAGGAGTATGAGTAGCCTTCAGTTGAGGATCGTGTTTAGGAAATTCGTCCTCTTCTTCGTCCCTTTTTTTTGCATAGTACCACACCATTAATCCAATTCCGGCCAGAAGCATTATCACACTGAAACCTGTCCAGAGTAGAAGTTCACCCGTTGGGCGGTTGCCAACCAATTCTTCGGCAGGCCAGTTGTTGGTGTAGGTAATTTTCAGGCCGGGACGCTCTGTAACGCAAGCCCACGAAATCCAAAAGAAAAAGGCATTCAACTGTCGCACACGCTCCGGATCTTTGAGCGAATTTTCCGGAAGGCTGTATGCATCGCGCAGATGTGCCAGAGCGGGATCATTGGTGAACAATCCTCCGTAAAACAGGGTGTTGCTGGCAATGGCTTCGGCTCTTATATCCGATACTATCAATGTCTTTGTCGCATCCTCATAACTATTTACCCTGATATCTTCCTGTAACTTGATTTTCAGGGCTGCCTGTCGTTGAGGGCTAACCTTATCATAAGGGAGGCTGTCGTCCTGGAAAGCCAGTTTGTCAAGCATAAAGGCGGCTTCCTTGTGTAACCAGTCGGCACTCCAGTCGGGTGCCTGGTAAGCGCCATGGCCCCATACCGTTCCGATTTCCTGTCCGCCAACCGATTGCCAAACATTCTGACCATCACTAATATCCTGGCCCGTAAAGAGGAGTTTTCCATCTGCGGTCATTACTTTATCGGGAATCGGGGGTGCCTGGCGATAAATTTCCCGTCCGTAGTAGATCAAAACCGCAAATGAAATGGTCATGACCAGGAAAAAGCTTATCCAGAGTTTTTTTGTGTTCATTTAATATATAGTTGTTAGTTAATGATTTAAGTAATACGATTATATTGCGACAATAATTTTTTACTTACTTATGTTTATATAAAAAAGGTTGTTATCAAGCATTATATGATTGATTCAACTTTTCAATTCTCGCGATGAAATCTTTTTTTTGATGATTAGGGAGTCCATTATTTTCAATTTCTTCAAATTGTTTGTATAATGAGACCTGATCTTCCTTTGGAAGTGCCTGATCTGCCATTCTGAAAAGAATATTGTTCTCTTTTGAGATATGATTTCGGAGTAAATCGCCATATCCGAGCATATTATGGTAGATCAAAGCGAGCGCTGATAAATCCCCGTTCTTAAAAAGCGCGATATTCTCCGTCATCCCTTTTACATAGTTTCTACCCTGTTCATGCTCATGCAGCATCATCGCAACGGGACCTTGCTGCGTGGAAAAACCATGCTCTGCCATCAGCGGGAATAACAAGGTCTCCTCCTTGGCGTGGTGCAAACCGTCGGCAAAGTTTTTGATGATCTCAACAGCCTCTTCCAAATCAGGAATCACCGGTTCCAATGAAGTGGTCATTGCCTCCATTGCATCAATCAACTGCAAAATATAGACGTGGTCGTTTTCCAGGTTATTTGTTGCGTCATTCATTTTTCAGGATTTTTAATTTGTTAATTTTAAAGCTGTCGGATAAAGAATGTTGTTTTCCAGATGGACATGGATGTGCAGGTCATCTTCGAATTGTTCGAGCAGTTTAAAGGCAACCTGGTAGGTACCGCAACTGTCTTCGGGTAGTGCATAATGATGCGTCAGAGTATTGATTGCGTCCATTGCACCGCCTGCAAACTCATGTTCACCTGCCATCCGGGCGATTTCCGAAACAATTGTTTTTTTCGATTCTGTATCGTTATTTGCGAGTACACTTTTAATTGCAGGGAACAATACCTCCTCTTCCTTTTTTAAGTGCTGAAGCAATTCATTGTTAATTTGTGCGAAAAGTGAAGCAACTTCAACGAGTTCAGGGTGATGAACTCCATGAACATCCGCAATTTTTCGTGTATACTGAACCAATTCCGGTAAGGTTTTAAGCACGTAGCGATGGTGGGTATTCACAATGTAATCGCAAAGGAAACCGGGTTCCCATGAT
>JBBQMW010000109.1:0-13026 GCA_038329265.1 Bacteroidales bacterium
GAAAACGATTGATGCTGAAGCAAAAAAGGTAAACCGGGTTATTCCATGCCTTCTACAGTTTTATATTGCCGAAGAGGAGTCCAAATTTGGATTCTCGATGGAGGAAGCTGTTGAGTTGTTGCAATCCGTTGAATTGAAATCGATGAAAAATAGTTTAATTTCCGGGGTGATGGGCATGGCTACCTACACTGACGATGAAAAACAGATCGGGAAAGAATTTGCTCATTTAAAAAAGATTTTCGACCAACTTGAATTAGAGTTCTTTGCTGAAGTGCCTGATTTTAATGAAATTTCGATGGGAATGTCAGGCGATTATCTGATTGCCATCGAAAAAGGCAGCACCATGATACGTATCGGAAGCACTATTTTTGGAGAACGGATAATAATTGATTAATCGTGATCCGCAAAATCAATATCCTGAAGATGAAGATTACATCTGGAATTATACCCAGAATAATTCAATAATGGAATTTCGAAAAAATTGAAGCCTTCCTTGGAAGATTACCCTATAAAAAAATTTCAGACCCTTCGCTTTATGAACGTGCCCAGTTCATGAAGTATTTTCCCAGTAAATAATTTGCAAAAACCAAAAAGCCCCGCCGGAATCTCCGACAGGGCTTTTATATTTCTATTGACTAATGACTTTTTCCTAAATATTATTTTACTTCTTCAAAGTCAACATCAGTTACTTCACTGTCTTGTTTATTGCTTCCACCTGCATTAGCTTGCTGGCCTCCCTGAGGTTCGCCTTGTGCGCCACTTGCAGCCTGAGCATTGTACATTTCCTGAGATGCAGCCTGGAACACAGCATTCAATTCAGCGGTGGCAGTGTCAATTGCAGGAATATCCTGAGATGCATGAGCAGTTTTCAGTTTGGTCAATGCTTCTTCAATCGGGCCTTTTTTGTCAGCTGGCAATTTGTCGCCAAATTCTTTCAACTGTTTTTCGGTCTGGAAAATCAGACTGTCAGCCTGGTTCATCTTGTCAACCTTTTCGCGGGCAGCTTTGTCAGATGCTTCGTTGGCGGCAGCTTCGTCGCGCATCCGTTTGATTTCAGCATCGGTCAAACCAGAAGAGGCCTCGATACGAATTGATTGAGTTTTACCTGTTCCTTTATCTTTAGCAGTTACGTGTAAAATCCCGTTGGCATCAATATCAAACATCACTTCAATTTGTGGAACACCACGTTGTGCTGGTGGAAGTCCGTCAAGATGAAACTTACCGATGGTTTTATTTCCTGCGGCCATTGGGCGTTCACCCTGTATCACATGGATTTCAACCGATGGCTGATTATCACTTGCAGTTGTAAATGTTTCAGTTTTTTTTGTTGGAATGGTTGTGTTCGATTCGATCAGGCGAGTCATAACACCACCCATAGTTTCGATACCCAGCGAAAGCGGAGTTACGTCGAGTAACAACACATCTTTTACTTCTCCGGATAAAACACCACCCTGAATAGCAGCACCAATTGCTACAACTTCGTCAGGATTTACGCCTTTTGATGGAGCTTTCCCAAATAATTCCTGAACTTTTTCCTGAACAGCAGGAATACGGGTCGAACCACCAACCAGAATTACTTCGTCGATATCGCTTGCCTGTAATCCTGCATTTTTCAATGCTTTACGGCAAGGTTCCATGGTTGCCTGAATCAGTTTGTCAGCCAGTTGTTCAAATTTAGCACGGGTCAAAGATTTTACCAAATGCTTTGGAATTCCGTTCACCGGCATAATATATGGCAGGTTGATTTCGGTCTGAGTTGAACTTGACAGTTCGATTTTTGCTTTTTCTGCTGCTTCTTTCAAACGCTGTAAAGCCATCGGATCCTGACGCAGGTCGATTCCTTCGTCGTTTTTGAATTCTGCTGCTAACCAGTCAATAATGACATGGTCGAAATCGTCTCCACCCAAGTGAGTGTCACCATCGGTCGATTTTACTTCGAATACACCTTCACCCAATTCGAGGATCGAAATGTCAAAAGTACCGCCACCTAAGTCGAATACAGCGATTTTCATTTCGCGGTGCATTTTATCCAGCCCGTAAGCTAAAGCAGCGGCAGTTGGTTCGTTGATAATACGACGAACATTCAGACCTGCAATTTCGCCGGCCTCTTTGGTAGCCTGACGTTGCGAATCGCTGAAATAAGCAGGAACGGTAATTACTGCATCAGTAACTTCCTGTCCGAGGTAATCTTCAGCAGTTTTTTTCATTTTCTGAAGAACCATAGCTGATATTTCCTGTGGAGAATATTTGCGGTCTTCAATAACTACGCGAGGAGTATTGTTATCACCTTGAACCACCGAGTATGGAACCCGTGCAATTTCTTTGGCTAAGTTCGAAAAACTTTCGCCCATGAAACGCTTGATTGAAGATACTGTTTTTGTCGGATTGGTAATCGCCTGGCGTTTTGCCGGATCACCTACTTTACGTTCGCCGTTTTCAACAAAACCAACGATTGATGGAGTTGTACGTTTGCCTTCGCTGTTTGGGATAACAACAGGCTCGTTACCTTCCATAACAGATACGCACGAGTTGGTGGTACCTAAGTCAATTCCAATAATTTTTCCCATTTTATGATATTTTAAAATTGTTTTTTTCGATAAATTGTAATCACGAGCAAGTTCCATTCAATCGCTGTGCCAGATTACTGACAGCCGAAAATCAGGCAAAATTGACACCCGAATCTTTTGGCACAGGTACATCCTGACATTTTGAGTGACAAAAAGACAGCGCAATTCAGAAAATAGTCATTTGGAAAAAGGAAAGAAAAAAGGAAGCCGGAGTTCCACTTTTCTAATGACTTTTTTCTAATGACTTTTCTAATTGCCTTTTTTCTGTTTTTTACTACCTTCATGCCATCTTAAACTTTAACCTATGAAACACAAACCAATTTCGGAGGTCGTTCCCCGCGAACGCCTTTTATCACTTGATGCTCTACGTGGATTTGACATGCTTTGGATTACCGGCGGCGGAGCTCTGGTAACCGTTCTGGCTCAGTATACCGGTGCCGGATGGCTGAAAACACTGGCCGACCAGATGGAACACGTTCCGTGGGCCGGGTTTCATTTCGAAGATTTGATTTTCCCGCTTTTCATGTTTATCAGCGGAATTGCCATACCGTTTGCTATTGTTTCGAAACTCGAAAAGCATGTTTCTAAAAGTGAACTGGCAAAGAAGGCGGTCAAACGCGGGTTCATTCTGGTTATTCTTGGGCTGGTATACAACGGTGTATTTACTAATGGATTTGAAAACCCCAGAACTGCAAGTGTCTTGGCGCAAATTGGATTAGCCTATATGTTTGCCGCTCTCATTGTAATTTACTCAAAAACGTTTAGAAGTACTTTATATTGGCTTGGCGGTATACTGTTCGGAGTAGGTATCCTTCAATTGTTGGTACCGGTTCCCGGAATTGGAGCGGGTGTTTTAACTCCTGAAGGTTGCATCAATGGCTACATCGACCGCATGTTTTTGCCCGGACGATTGTATGGTGGCACTTTCGATCCTGAAGGATTATTGTGTATCGTTTCAGCAATTACAGTAACCTTAATGGGCTCAGTAGCCGGACATTTTTTGCGCGAAAAAAAAACAACTGATCAGCAAAAAATTAAAACTCTTTCAATCATCGGTGTTTCAGCAATAGCTTTGGCATTGCTGCTCAGCACATTTTATCCAATCATTAAAGCTTGCTGGACCGGTAGCTTCAATTTGCTGACTTCTGGAATCGGTTTTTTGCTTATTACCCTGTTCTATTGGATCATCGATGTAAAAGGCTGGAAAAAATGGTCGTTTTTCTTTCGGGTAATCGGGATGAACTCTATCTTTATTTACCTTTTATCCGATTTGGCCAGTCCAATGAATATCACTAAATATGTTTTGGGCTGGACCGTTCTCTGGGGACAGTTTGGCGAAGTGGTTAATATTGCGGGCAGCATCGCGCTGGTTTGGTTATTACTCTATTACATGTACAAAAAAGGAATCTTCCTGAGGGTATAAATAATACATCTAAAAAATAAGATCTTAGGATTCCCTTCTGGTTTAGATTGGAATCCTTTTTTTATTAAAACATTGGAAATAACTTACAGTAGATATTTTCTTACTTTTGCAGCATAATTGTAATCAAACGAATATGTCAGTCTACAAGGAAATTAAACGGGTTACTACCCACACACTTTCGGAAATGAAGCTGAAAGGCGAAAAAATTGCCATGCTCACTTCGTACGATTACAGTATGGCCAAGTTGGTTGATCAGGCCGGAATCGACATTATTCTGGTTGGTGATTCGGCTTCGAATGTAATGGCAGGTAATGAAACAACATTGCCAATCACCCTCGACCAAATGATCTATCATGGCAAATCGGTGGTACGTGCAGTAACCCGCGCTTTGGTGGTGGTCGATATGCCGTTTGGTACTTACCAGGGAAACTCGCTCGAAGCATTGAATTCGGCCATTAAAATCATGAAAGTGACACATGCGGACGCTGTGAAAGTTGAAGGCGGTAAGGAAATCATCGAATCGGTAGAGCGAATTTTATCTGCGGGTATACCAGTAATGGGCCATTTAGGACTGATGCCTCAATCCATCAATAAATACGGAACCTACGTGGTTCGAGCCAAGGAAGAAGTTGAAGCGAAGAAACTGATCGAAGATGCCAAACTTCTTGAGGAGGCTGGCTGTTTCGCCATTGTTCTGGAAAAAATTCCTGCTGAATTGGGTACCAAAGTAGCGAAAGCTCTGAAGATTCCGGTCATTGGCATTGGTGCTGGTGGTGGTTGCGACGGTCAGGTTTTGGTTATTCACGATATGCTCGGAATTACTCAAACCTTTTCGCCACGTTTCCTAAGGAGATATCTGAATTTGGCTGAAGAAATTCAGGGTGCAGTGAACCATTACGTTCAGGATGTGAAATCGAAAGATTTTCCCAACGAAAAGGAGCAATACTAGGACGTTTCAAGTTCCAGGTTTCAAGTTTCAAGTTTTAGCAGTGCGAAGGTTTTGGATATTGAAAATTCGGTATTGGATATTTTATGAGTTTCAAGTTTCAAAAATTGGCGGCCATCCTTGAAATGGAGATATCCTTTGCCGTTCGCTTCAGCGAACGGATATAGGAAAATGCAGATTTACCGTCCGCGAAATGAAGCTGAAGAAAGAATAAAACTTCTATCGGACGGAATAGGAATCGCCTTCAAAAAAAATAGAAAATTAGGAAATATACTTAAGCCAAAGGCAATTCATCTTTGGCGAGAACACAAAAATAAATTTAAAGTCATAATACAATATTTCAAAATGGACGTAATTTACGAAGACAATCATATCATCGCCATCAATAAAGCTTGTGGCGAAATCGTTCAGGGCGACAAAACCGGCGATGTAACCTTAATCGACAAGGTGAAAGAATACATCAAAGAAAAATACAAAAAACCGGGCGATGTTTATCTTGGGTCGCCTCACCGTTTGGATCGCCCGACCAGTGGAGTTATTCTGTTTGCACGCACCAGCAAGGCACTCAATCGTCTGAACGAAATGTTTCAGGATAAAGAAGCGATGAAAAAAACCTATTGGGCGGTAGTCGATAAACTTCCGGAGCTGGAAGAAGGAACTTTACATCACTGGTTGTTGAAGGATGAGGCAAAAAATAAGTCTCATGCACACAACAAAGAACGCAAAGGTTCCAAAGAAGCCATTCTGAATTACCGGCACGTTGCCACGCTCAATCATTATCATTTGCTCGAGATTGACCTGAAGACCGGACGTCATCACCAGATTCGCGCACAACTCAACCGAATTGGGTTGCACATTAAAGGTGACCTGAAATACGGTGCTGCCCGAAGTAATGAGAATGCCGGAATCCATTTGCACGCCCGCAAAATCGAATTCATTCATCCGGTAACCAAAGAGCCTGTAAAAATTGTGGCCAAACCACCGAAAGATCCGATCTGGAACGATCTGGCTCAGATTAACTATTTGAAAGATTAGATATTCGTGGTCTCTGGTCAGTCGCAGTAAACATGTGATCAGGAAAAAGTTTAAAAGTCATTGGGTATGATGCCTAATGACTATTGACTTTTTCCATTAATTCGCTGTACTTTTTCCGTTTCTGGAAATAAAACTGAAATACAATACTTATGGGTATCTTTCCTGTGGGATGCTGAATACGACCAAATTTTCCTGCCAGCTGGCGTTTGCGTTGAACCGAAGAAATCGAAGCATAGAAACTGGCATGAGCCTTTAGAACACAGAGGAATCCTTTGAAATTAAGTTCTGCCAGAAGTTTGAACGCAGCGACTCCGTCCAAAACCATCCGAAGAAATAGAACAGAAAATAGTTGGTTTCCCGGCAGGTTTTTGTATAAAAGCCAAAGGCTATTCCTGAAATTGAGGAAGAGCTTTTGGGGATTGTCGTACGAAAGGGTTCCGCCACCGACATGATAAACCGTACTTTCGGGCGTATAAACAATTCGGTAACCCCGGTTTTTCAACCTCCAGCACAAATCTATTTCTTCCATGTGTGCCCAAAAGTCAGCGTCAAAACCGCCAGCTTCATGAAAACTCTCAGAACGGACAAACATACATGCACCGGTAGCCCAGAAAATGTCGGTTTGATCATTGTATTGACCGTTCTCAGCTTCCACTTCGTTGAAAATACGTCCCCGGCAAAACGGGTATCCAAACCGGTCGATAAATCCACCCGCAGCGCCTGCATATTCAAAACTTGACTTTTGATGATAGCTTAGTATTTTAGGCTGAACGGCGGCAATAGAATGATCAGTTTCCATCATTTGGATTGGCGTTGCCAGCCAACCCGAAGTGACTTCCACATCCGAATTTAAAATGACGAAATAGTCGGCATCTATCTGTTTCAAAGCTTCATTGTATCCACGCGCAAATCCGTAGTTTTGTTTCAAATCAAGAATATTCACCTCCGGAAAATCATTCTGAAGTATTGAAATTGAATCATCGGTCGAGCCATTATCTGCTACAATAATCTCAATAGAATCACCTTTGCTGAATTCAATGACCGATGGCAAAAACTGCTTCAGCAACTTTTCTCCATTCCAGTTCAGGATAACAATGGCGATTTTTGAACTCATAAATTACAAATGGATTAAATGGCTGAAGGACTTATTGTCTCTTTCTAGTGGCGGGTTGCAACCTGCTTTTTTGTTTACGGCGATTGATCACTGTGACTGAACACTACGACTGAACACTTTTTTGATCATGGGATTAACAATTTTGCCAGCAGAGTTGCAAGGCTTTCTTTTTCGAGCTGATAAACAATATTTGCGATCTTTTCCATCTTTTCGCCTTCTTCAGATTGTAAAATCAATTTGATTTCCCGAATCTGTTTGCCAGTCATTTCTTCTTCGAGCATTAACCATATTTTCAGGTTCTCTTCTTCTTGCTTCGGAACACCCAAATGTTCGAGTTCAAGCTTGGCAGCTTCCAAAATTTCACGAGCTTTCAGGATTACCGGATCAGAATCTTTCCCTGTACCCGCCGCATCGCGCAGGTTCCAACTCGAATAATCGTATTTCAAATCTTTGATCATCCTGACTTTGGTGCTTTCCTTGCCGAAAATCCGTTCCAGAAAAATAATGGTGTGGCTTTTCCATGCTTCCAGATCGAAGTTTTTGGCCGTCAGGGCTTCAAGTTGCATGTTGATAAGGTCAATTTCTTTTTCGATCATTTTATTGAATGTTTATTGGGTTCAATTTACAATGAATTCAATAGATAAATGTACTATTCTTGATTTGGGAACCAATCTTTTGTACACTGAATAAATTTCAAGAATGACTGATCAGTGCAACTTTTAAAAGAAACATGTGAAGCAATCTGTTTATAAATAGAAGAAGATCTGCGTTTTCTACTAATATATAATGCCTTTTCAAACGCTTCTTTTGGTGAACTTGGCTTTTGGTCATCGTCAGATAAGTATTTCTGATCATCAATCCTTCGATACAATCCCTCATATTTTGGTCGGCGACAAGTATGATTAAATCTTTCATCCTAATACTCCGCTAGCGTACAATGTACTCAGATTGGATTCACCTTGCCAGTCAGCAAGTAAAGGATGATTGTCGCCTGAAACGATGTCAGTTATTCCTTCTTGTGTTTTGGCGAAACATAAAACATCCTTCAGATCGGCAATGCCAAGGATTACCGGAGAATGAGTTGCCAATAAGATTTGGGCATCATAAACCGAAGATAATGACTGAAAAACGGTTTCCATTACTTTAGGATGAACCCCATTTTCCGGTTCTTCAATAAGAAATATGCCATCGAAATCAGGGAGATAAGCAATAAGAGTAAGAGCAAGAAGCCTTAAAGTCCCGTCAGAAGCTGTCCAGCTTGGCACTTCAATGCCGTTGTTGTATTTTATTTTAAGGTACTTAAACTTTGTGTCTGGAAACTCACGAACGTAGATTTCTTCAATGTCAGGAAGTGCAGTTTTTACATGTTCTAACCAATCATTGAATGATTTGGGATGCTTATTTTTCAAATCTTCAATAACCCATGGTAAGTTTGATCCATCAGGCAAAAAATTACGACCTTGACCCGGACGACTGGATTCTCTTATTTTTTGACTATTCAGTATCAATTTCTGAATGTTACTATTTAAAAATTCCTTTAACCACGTAGATGCAGGAAATTTACTTTCATCGGCAGGTAAGTTTGCTAAAGATGATTTCTTATATCCTAACTTAAAACTAGGCATCCATCCACTACTACTACTACTTTTGGGATATGTTTCTGGGTAAAAATTGTCATTTCCAGATGGATTCTTATTAATAATTTGTTTGAAGCTTTTGGAAGGAAATTTTTTATTTAAAATATTCCCATGATATACGGAATCATATTCTGGAAAAAGAGTTTTTATAGAAGGAATTATATCTTCAAGATATTTAAATAAAATTAATCTTTCTCCCTTAATTGAATGTTCATTCGCATCCGATAAACCAATTTTCAACTCATAGCGGACAAATTCCATCTCTTTATTATCTCCCATCAGTTTGTTAACAGATTCAGGGATTTTACATTCGATGGCCATTTCAATGTCGCCATCTGCTGCTGACCATGTTAAATCAAGGTAATTCGGAGATCTGGAAATGATAGCATCATCTACTCCTTTATTTACAATATCAGACATGAATGTAATAACATCAAGGAATGTTGTTTTCCCGCTTGCATTTGGACCAACAAGAATCTGAAATGGATGAAGGTCTTGAGAAATTCTTTTTAGACATCTATAATTTGTAACTTCAATTCTGGAAATCATTTTATGTTTTATTTTAGGTAAAGTTAAACGTTTACCCCAAATGAGCATTCACAATGGAATAAAATTCATCAAAATAATTGGCGTTGCATGCAATGATTTCTCCACCGAATAGGTAGTTTTCGCCTCCATTGAAATCGCAAACCCGGCCACCAGCTTGTTTCAGAATGATGATTCCGGCAGCTACGTCCCATGGATGCAAGGCATGTTCGTAAAAACCTTCGAACCTTCCGGCAGCAACATAGGCCATATCGGAGGCCGCAGAACCCAGACGACGCATCCCGTGCGAATTGCGCATAAAAAAGTTCATCGCTTCAAGGTAATTATCCAGTTTTGAAAAATCATAATAAGGAAACCCGGTGGCAATGAGCGAATCGGCTGTTTTTGAGGCTTTCGAAACCGTAATTACTTGGCCGTTCATATAGGCTTTGCTGCCTTTCCAGGCATAAAACATTTCGTTCAGGCTAATTTCATAAATCACACCCATGATGATATCCTGATCTTCCATCAATGCAATACTCACTGCAAAGGGCGAAATGCCATGAATATAATTGGTGGTTCCGTCCAATGGATCGATCACCCAGCGATATTTTTCACCATTGTCATCAGCGGTTCCTTCTTCAGCAATAAATCCTGAACCCGGCAATAACTCGCGCAGTCGGGTGACGATTTTTGCTTCAGCAGTTTTGTCAACATAGGTTACCATATCTGCTTTTCCCTTGTGGATGATATCTTCCGAAGTGAATTTAAGACGTTCTTCAAAAATAAACCGGCCAACTTCACGGGCCAGTTCCTGAACTTGTGTACAAGGTATTTCGAGATTCATAGGTATATAATTATTTTGATATACTGATTCGATGACTCGAAGTCACCGGATCAGTAACATACATTACAATAAATCGCTGGCCAGTTCAGCCAGATAACTGCGCTCACCTTTTATCAGGTTGACATGGGCAAAAATTTCATGGTTCTTCATCTTCTCGGTCATGTAAGCCAATCCATTCGATTTCATATCAAGATAGGGCGAATCGATCTGTTGAAGATCTCCGGTAAAAACCAACTTGCTTCCTTCTCCGGCGCGGGTAATAATCGTCTTTATTTCGTGTGGTGTCAGGTTCTGGGCTTCGTCGATAATAAAATACGAATTCGATAAACTTCTTCCGCGAATGTAGGCCAAAGGTGTAATAATCAGGCGTTCATCTTTTAATAGTTCTTCGATAAGCTGATATTCAGAACTTCTCAAATTGTAGTTGTGCTTGATTACTGCCAGGTTATCGAAAAGAGGCTGCATATAAGGACTGATTTTTTCCTGGGCATCGCCCGGCAGATAACCCAAATCACGGTTGCTCAAAGCCACAATCGGACGTGCAAGTAAAATCTGACCGAAGTTTTTGTGTTGTTCGAGTGCTGCAGCCAATGCCAACAGTGTTTTCCCAGTCCCTGCTTTTCCGGTAAGGGCAACCAATTTGATGTCTGGATTAAATAAGGCATCGAGGCTAAAAGTTTGTTCGGCATTGCGTGGCTTGATTCCGTAAGCTGTTTTCTTCTCGACCCGAGCCATTTTTTTTGTTGCACCGTCGTACCTTCCCAGAACGCTGGCTTTAAGCGATTTAATGATGAAGTATTCATTGATGTCCGGAGTTTGTTCCATTCCCATCATTTCAACTGGAAGCGAATTTTCGTTATAAAGTCTTTCAATCAGGGTGTCGTCAAAATTGGATAGTTCAGTCACTCCTTTATTCAGGAACTGAATGTCTTTTACTTTATCATTGTAATAGTCTTCAGCCTGAATTTTTAAGGATTTGGCCTTCATCCGGAGATTGATGTCTTTCGACACCAAAATGGTCGGCCTATCGGGAAACTTTTGCTCAATATACATGGTGATGGCCAAGATACGGTGATCCGGAATATCCTCCATAAACGAATTTTTCATTTCCTCGGGCAATGGCTTTCCGGTTTCGACAATGAGTTTTCCTTTATCAGGTCCCAGTTTTATTCCTCCGTTAAACAATTGGTCACCCACTATTTCGTCGAGTTCACGCACAAATTCACGCGCCTGAAAGTTAATCGGATCGTTTCCACGCTTAAACTTGTCCAATTCTTCCAGTACTGTGATTGGAATAACGATGTCATTATCCTGAAACTGATAAATGCTAGTGTGGTCATGCAGAATCACATTGGTGTCGAGCACGAAAATTTTGGTCGTCTTTTTCTTTGCCATCTCCGTAATCATTAAGGTTTCCCTAAAATAAGGAAAAAAAAGAATCGAATAGGGTAGAACTAGCTTGTAAATTCTCAATTTTGTCTTGCTATTTTTTTAACCAATGTTCATAAGTTTTTTATCGATGATGACCTACCCTGAAGTACTTGAATTTCTGTATAGCCAGTTGCCTATGTTTCAACGCACAGGATCAGCGGCATACAAAGATAATCTGGACAATACCATTCGTCTGGATGAATTATTTGGACATCCTCACCGTTTTTTTAAAACTATTCATGTGGCCGGAACAAATGGGAAAGGGTCAGTTTCTCACATGCTGGCCTCGGTGCTTCAGGAAGCTGGTTATAAAACTGGACTTTATACCTCGCCTCACCTGAAAGATTTCAGGGAGCGAATTCGAGTCAACGGTGAAATGATCACCCCGGAAGCAGTGGTCCGGTTCACGGAGCAATATCTGGAGAAAAACGAAATTGAAAAGTTGGAACCCTCCTTTTTTGAACTCACCGTTTCCATGGCATTCGATTATTTTCGATCGCAGCAGGTTGATGTGGCCGTGATTGAGGTTGGGTTGGGCGGACGACTCGACTCCACCAATATCATTACTCCGGAAGTTTCGGTCATTACCAACATCAGTTTCGATCATATGGCTCTTCTGGGTAATACGTTACCAAAAATAGCTGCCGAAAAGGCCGGAATCATTAAGAATGGAGTGCCGGTAGTTATTGGAGAAACCTCTCCGGAAACCATCACTGTATTCAAATATTTTGCTGAAAAAGCTGCAGCTCCAATTTTTTTTGCTGATCAGGAATATGTTGCGGACTATTCTATGATGACGATTGGCGGCAAACAAAGCCTGAATATCCGAAGAAATGAAGAACTTGCTTATCCGGATCTGCAACTTGATTTATTGGGCATTTATCAGCGACACAATGTTCCGACTGTTTTAAAAACCATCGATATTCTGAATGAAAAGGGTTGGAATCTATCCGAAGTCGCTATTCGTCAGGGATTAGCAAATACAATCACCAATACAGGATTATTGGGACGCTGGCAAATTCTCGGGCACAATCCTTTGATTGTTTGCGATACCGGGCACAATCCTGCCGGCATCAGAATTGTCGTTGAGCAAATCAAACAGACTGCGTGGAAAGATCTGCACTTCTTAATTGGCATGGTCAACGATAAAGATCAGGATGAAGTTTTGGCATTGCTGCCCTTAAATGCGCAGTATTATTTTACCAAAGCAGCTATCCCACGTGCTGCCGAACCCGAAGAACTTGCAGCCAAGGCTGAAAAGTTCGGACTGAAAGGAGCGTGTTATTCAACTGTTCAGCAGGCATTTTCAGCAGCACTTAAAAATGCCGGACAAAACGATCTGGTATTTGTTGGCGGTAGCACTTTTGTGGTTGCTGAAGTTTTGTAATATTTTTTTAAAGTTTTCTTTGGACATTTCAAAAAGGAATCTATCTTTGCATCGCTTTAAAAAACAAAGCGCGTTCATCAATCAACAACAAAAAAGGGCGATTAGCTCAGCTGG
>JBBQMW010000110.1:0-12852 GCA_038329265.1 Bacteroidales bacterium
ATTCAGGATTTGGAACAATTGATGGAAGAAACCAAACGCGAACTAGTAGATGTTGCTTTTACCGTTCCGATTGAGTTCAAACTTCAATAGTTATCAAAAATAATGCGATCGTCGAAAGACGATCGCATCATTTTTTTATTAAAAACGCAAACCTGTAAGCCGGGTTCTGTATCCCGATTGCTCGGAACCTCTATCATTTATCTAGCCGGTTTATCTCTAAACCGATCGAGCAGCCTACCCCTCACGACTTCCGAAGAATCAAAACGGGCCGTTCTGTATTCCGGCGTACCGGAAAATCATGATATATTTGGCTTTGCAACTCGCAAGTGGTACGGCCGACGATGTTGCCATCGTCGCCGGTGAGCTTTTACCTCACCTTTTCACCCGTTCCCCGATTACTCAAGGTGGTCATTTTCTGTTACCATACTGCAAGCTTTCACCCGCCTTCCTATTAAGAAGTACGATGCCCTGTGTTGCCCGGACTTTCCTTCCCGATAAATCGGGACGATAGAGCGATTTGCGCGGCAAAGGTAACAGAATCACATCAAGTAGCAATGGATTCTATTTTTCTCCGTTAAACTCTTTAATAGCATCAACCATAGCCACAATATTTTCGACCGGCACGTTAGCCTGAATGTTGTGAACCGTGTTGAACACAAAACCACCATCTTTTGCAAATATGTCGCACAAATGAAGCACTTCTTCACGAACTTGTTCCGGAGTGGAATAAGGTAAGGTTTTTTGGGTATCGACTCCCCCACCCCAGAAAACCAGATCTTTTCCGTAGGTCTTTTTCAAATGAGCGGGATCCATTCCTTTGGCGGCAACCTGAACCGGATTGATGATATCGAATCCGGCCTCGATAAAGCGACTCATAAAAGTTTCGACCGCACCACAGGAGTGCTTGAATGTTTTCCAGCTGGTATTGGCATGTACCCAATCGTTGATCCGGCGGTAATAAGGTAACCACAAATCATCAAATTGTTCAGGAGCGCAAAAGGTCGAATCCTGAGTTCCAAAATCGGTACCACACATGAAAACAGCATCGAGATTGTCACCAATCACCTCGTGCAAACGGCGGAAATTTTCAAGAGCAATTTCGGTTTGACGATCAAAAATGGCAGTCACATATTCGGGTCTCATAACCGTACTCATGTACCACTCGGCAATGTCGCGGATGCCTTTCGGATGTTTCATCTGAATTCCCGGAACCAATGCAATATCGCCCAAAGCAGTTCCTCCCAATCCGGCAATCACAGCTTTTCCGGTAGCACGGGCTTTTTGGGTAGTATCTTTCCAGAAAGCCAGATCTAAATCAGAAACCAAGCCAAATTCTTCCAGATTGTCTGCAACATCCAGTTTCTCCTCATCAATCGGTTGCTGACGAACGATGGCATCGGTAAAATAACTTGCTTTTGGCATTCGTGCTGAAGGAGCTACAGAAAGATCGCCTTCCGGATAAATCAGCAAATCACCGTTTTCGGCATACGTGGTATGGAACCCTTCAGGTAAAAGAACAGTTTGGCCCCAGAAAGTTTTAAATTCCTTGAAGGGCTCGTGGTTATAAATACCAAACATGTTGTTTTTGCCCCAGGCAGAAACAACATCAATTCCCATTGCATCAATCAGATCTGACTCAACGTCACCCAACATCTGGTAGGGCTCAATGACCCGAACTGGTTTGTTTTCCAAACCGTAATGTTTACGAAGATTTTCAACCGAAAGTACATGGATTCCGGTCACGGCTGTCGATCCGAAATCGACAACCACTTTGTCAGGTTGTTTGTGATTGACGGTCAGGTCAAATCGTTCTTTTGAGGTCATGGTAGATAAGTTTCAATTTTCAAATTCAATTGGTCATTCATAGTCATTAAGTCATTTATTTGTCATTGATAAAAATTATCATGGATGGGTTTTTACCTTGAATGATGCGAAGCCAATGACCATAAATGACTATTTGCTGACAATGTGTTTATTTCATCAGTACAACTGTCCGGTTAATCTCCGGAGATGTTACCGGGAATTTCACGACATCCTTTCCGGCAGAAACTTCGATACAATATTCAAAATCCTCAGTTATTTCAGATGCAGGAATGGTAACTTCGAAGACATTTCTGTCCATCTTTTTCAGTTCAATTTCGCGATAGTCGCCGTAACCCAGTGCTTTCCATTTCAATTTTCCGAAGATATTTGACTCGGCAGAAAGTACCCTGACCCGCAAATAGAAATCGGCACCTTTAGCCAGAACCGATTCGTTGGTTGGCACAATTACGCGGGTTTTTCCGTTATATGCTTTCGAAGGAAAAGCTGCTTCAGGAAGAGTTACACCCATTTCCTGTATAAATTTATCGTGTCCGGTCAAAATCTGATTAAGTTGACCGTTGTGCATTTCGAGGTTTGCAAGGATGCCCATTTCTCCGGTGGTGGACACTCTGGCAAGAAGCAATTCAGTAGTTTCCTGCCATTTTTTAGCCAGTTCAAGCCTCCATGGAAGAGCGGTTTGTCCGGCCATTCGTCGCTGTTTTTTGGGATCTTTTTCCACTTTAATTTCCTCAACTGCTGCCTGCAATTTTTTGTACAAATACGCTGTTTCGAGCAACGATTTATTGAATTTCAGACAGTTCAGCCAGTATTCATAGCGTTCCTGATTTCCAAGCCCGGGAACCGATGGCAGAATAGCTTCCAACTGCGGAATAAACGTATAGCGATCGATGCGTTCTTTCAGGTCTTCCAGCGATTTATTGGTCATCATGCCACCGGGGCCACCAATCCAATCGGTCACATTCAGCGGAGCATCACCTTTATATCCCTCTTTTTGTTCTGTACCCTGACTATCGAGCCAAACCAGCAACTTAACCAGAGATTCATTATTAAAACCAAATTCGCTTTTTACCCAGTCGGTATAAAAATCTTTAGTTGGTAAATCACGACCGGATGCTTCAGTCAGGTTTTCCCACTGGTTGGCCGTCCATGCTGCTTTTGCCAAAGCTGAAACATTGGGCGACAATTCACGGGTACGCCAGTGAATTCCAATCAAACCGGTGCAACCATAGCGGTATGAATCGAGCGCATCTTTGCGCAAACGCCCAACCCACAATTGTGTACCAATTAAATTAGGATCATCTTCCATCCATGGTATCGACCATTTTGGACGATCGGTAATGGCCTTGAAACCTTTTTCAACCGGAGTGTAGCCAACTCCACGGTTGATGCAGCTGAACGGGATATCTTTGGGCAACACCCGATCGAATTGGGTACGGTCTTTTGGTGGTCCCAGAACCCAGCCGCTGGTTGCCAGTTGAAATGGCTTGCCCATTTCGGTCAAGACTTCATAAGCCAGTTTCATATCTTTTTCGGTTTTGGCAACATCGGCATCAGAAGCTCCCTTCCAGGTCCAATCTTCCGGAGTCCATAACCAGTAATAATCAATTGGGTAGGTCTTTTTTATGCGGCTAAAAATACCGCGGTAAAGTTCTTTAATCTGCTCATCGGTTTCAGTGTTGATGTTGTTCCGTTTGCGAACATCTTTCGGGATAATCAGCGGAGTTTCAGTACCTACACATACTTGAACACCCAGTGCTTTTGCCTGAGAAAAGGCTTCGTTAAACACTTGTCCTGATTCATTAAAAATCTTCAGGTTTTCGGCTTCCGTATGAGGCCATCCGGAAACATTCTTCATATAATCGGCGCCGTAGGTATCCGTTTCAAAAATTTGCGAAGCACCCAGTTTAAAATCCGAAGTTTTCACAGGAGAATAGCCCCAGGTACTGTCGTTGGTAACAAAATGCAGTACCGGATATGCTGCTTTTACGGTTCCATCAGAATTTACATCACTTTCTTTCCCAATCCAGACCAGTGGTTCAGCTTTTGGTCCGCCACCGTCGAATTTAGCTCGGTACGGATAGGTATGCAGACCAAAGAAATTCATTTTCAGTTTAGGTAACTGACCGACAATTGCCTTGTAATCGTTGGCATTCCACCAGTCCGGTCCTTCAGGAAAATCGTGAAACGGCTGAATACCACGCACAGCAAACAATGGTTTTTGTCGGATATTGAGATCAGGAAAGGTGAATACAATTTTTCCATCGGGAATTAAATCACCATGCAGGTAAAAACGAACGCCCAATTGTTCTGCAAACTCGTACGCTGCGTATAATATAGCCTGGTCAGTACCTCCGGAAACCACCAGTTTCTCCAGATCACCGGATTTATTGGATTTCAGATAATATTCTTCGGGCTGCAGGTCACCGGGAACCTGATTCTGTCCTTTTCGTTCAATTACGATTACTTGTCCTGAAGATGGTACTTCTGTTTCAGAACCTGCTGTTATTTCGGGAAGCAGGCCAGTACGTAAATAGATATACTTGCGGATTTCGCTGGCTGCAAGCGATTCCTTCGATGAGGCATCTTTTGGAATCCGAATTTGAACTGGTTTTGGTTTGCACGATATCAAAATGACAAAAAAACTTAAAAAACACAGGATTTGGAAAGCAATTCGTTTCATGTATAAAGGTTTAGTAATTTATTCTTCAGGTAAAATGGCAATTGGTTCAACCACAACCGAACTACAACCGGTTTATCAGTATCTCTTTTAGATCAGGCGTAGTGAGCTTCACCGGATTGTTTTTATTCGACGTATTTTCAGCAATTAAATCCAAATCAGTGCGGGAAATTCCATATTCAGAAAGCAATGGAATATTCAGTTCGTTTGTCATTTGAAACAAAGAATCGATCAGAGAGCTGGCAAAATAGGCGTCAGAACCATCCTTTTTCGTGGAAAGTATTCGGCCAACGGTTGCATATTTATTCAGGAAATACTTCTCATTGTCGGCATTGGAAAGTCTTTTGAGCGTGATGCAGTTGGTTTCAGCCATAAGTGAGCCACATACCACCCCATGAGGAATGACAAACCTGGATCCGACCGACGAGGCAAAACCATGAACAGTTCCCAGTCCGGCATTGGCCAGGGTAATTCCTGAAAGCCAGGCTGCATAAGCCATTTTCGACCTGTTTTCAATATCATGCGGATCGTCTTTAACCAGATGAACCAATGACTGGCAGATGTGATTTATTCCATCCAGTGCCAGCGAATCGGTAATTGGGTTGGCCTCAGTTGAAAGATAAGATTCAAGTAATTGCGTAAATGCATCCATTCCACTGCATGATGTAAGATGAAGCGGACAATTCAGTTGTAATTCAGGATCAATCAGCGCCAGATCAGGGATATAATTCGAATGGCGTAGTGAGCTTTTAAAACCGTTGGCACCAATGTTTGTAATCACAGCATTTTTTGTCGCCTCGCTGCCAGTTCCTGAAGTGGTTGGAATGGCTATAAATGGGATTTTAGCGCCGGTCGGATTTTGCGTTCCAACTACTTCCAGATAAGTTGTTATTTTTTCGGGACTTACCAACATGGCCGAAATTGCTTTGCCCGCATCGATTACACTACCGCCGCCAATGGCCACCACCACATCGGGTTTGGATTCCTTAAACTGCTCAACAGCCCGGTCGATATCAGCCGCAGAAGGCTCATTATTGATTTTATAAACAGACCAACGAAACCCCTGCTGTTTAAGATTTTTGAAAAGTAAATCCGCCTGAGCATACTCTGTAAATGACCGCTGACCAATAACAATGAGCACATTTTTCCCATATCGGTCAAGGATGCCCGGAAGAACTGAGATTTTCCCGGCACCAAAAATCAATTCAGGAATACGCGCTAAGTTGAAACTTTTCATTACAATGATTTACCTTAATGGGCCAAAATATTATACTTGTCACCTTTTCGGGGTTGATCCATAAACGGAGCCACCGTATCGCGCCATTTTAAATAATGAGCGGTTTCCTTATGGCCTGCGGCAGATTGATCATCGACATAAGCTTCATAAAGCAAAAACTTACAGGGATCGGAAGCATCCTGACAAACATCGAATCGGAGATTTCCATTTTCTTTTTTGGAATGCGAATGATTTTCAATAGAAGCTTCAATGAAATCTTCCACATGTTCAGGCTTTATCCATACATGAACGCAAGTTGTTATTGACATACTATAGATTTTAGATGGGAGCTAAAATAGACATATTCAGTTGAAAAACGACCGTCTTTCAGGACAAAAAAAAACCTATGAACACTAAAACATTTGCATGCTGTGCAAACGTTTATATTTTCCGTCCAGGGCGATCAGTTCATCGTGTGTGCCGCGCTCAACAATTTCGCCTTCGTGGAATACACAGATCAAATCGGCATTACGAACGGTTGACAAACGGTGCGCAATCACTACTGAAGTCCGGTTTTTCATCAGGTTCTCAAGCGCATCCTGAACCAAACGTTCAGATTCGGTATCGAGTGCCGACGTTGCTTCGTCGAGAATCAAAATTGGCGGGTTTTTCAGTATGGCACGCGCAATGCTCAATCGCTGGCGCTGACCGCCTGAAAGTTTGCTTCCGCGGTCGCCAATCACGGTATCGTAACCATGTTCAGTTTCGATGATAAAATCGTGCGCATTGGCCACCTTGGCAGCAGCGATTACATCAACCATTGAGGCATTCTCTACACCAAAAGCTATGTTATTGAAAATACTGTCGTTAAACAAGATGGCTTCCTGATTCACATTTCCCATCAGATTGCGCAAATCGTGCAGTTTTAGATCACGAAGATTAACACCGTCAATCAGGATTTGGCCTCCGATCACATCGTAGAAACGCGGCAAAAGATCGACAAATGTGGTTTTTCCGCTTCCGGACTGACCAACCAGAGCAATTGTTTTTCCCTTTTCGATTTTGAGCGAAACATTATTCAGGACCACTTTTTCGTCGTAGGCAAAAGTTACATTGCAGTATTCAATCGAATCTTTTAGCGTGGTCACAGGTTTTGCATCCTGAGCCTGTGGAATAGTTACATCAGCCAACAATATTTTATCAATGCGATCCATGGAAGCCAAGCCCTTTTGTATGCTATAAAGTGCAGTGGTGAAAGCTTTTGCCGGATTTATGATTTGATAGAATATCGCGAGATAAGCGATAAATTCAGGACCCGAAAGCTCGCTATTCTTATTCAGGATTAAGCTACCACCATACCAAACAACTAAAATCATGACAATCGTACCAAGTAATTCGCTTAATGGGTGCGCGAGTTCACGACGGCGCATCAGGCGGTTCATAATCGACTTGTAATCAAACAATACCGAATTAAACCGGGCATTCATTTTTTTCTCAGCATTAAATGCCTTGATAATCCGCAGTCCGCCCAATGTTTCTTCGACAACAGTCAATATTTCGCCCATTTTATCCTGACCCTGACGGGATTCTTTCTTCAGCGATTTCCCAACTCTGCCTATGATGAATCCCGCAATAGGAAGCACCAGCAAGATAAATAAGGTCATACTTGGACTCATCACCAGCATCGAAATGAGTAAAACCAGGATAATTATAGGATTTTTCAGAAACATGTCGAGCGACGACATGATGGAGGTTTCGACCTCGGTAACATCACCGGTAATGCGCGAAATGATATCACCTTTTCGTTCTTCGGAGAAAAACGGAAGAGCCAGTCTTAGAATTTTACTGAATATTTGTTCGCGCATATCTTTAACCACACCATTCCTGATATACACTGCCTGGTAAGCCCCCAGATAGTAGAAACCTACTTTCAACATGGTTGTGATGATCGAAAAAAGTCCGACAATTAACAGTGTCAGGCCAGCACCGCTTTCGGTTTTGAAAGTAGTAATGTAATAGTAAATATTATTCTTTAGTACACTCGAAGAAAGGTTCCATGGCATTAATTCGAGCACATCTTTCGAGGTATTGAATAGGATTTCCAAAATTGGAATCAGCGTAACCACCGAAAAAACAGTGAACATTGCTGATAGCAAATTGAACAGAAAGTTAAGAAATAACTGCTTTTTATAGGGTGGAATAAAGCGTTTCAAAATCTGAAAAAATTCCTTCATCGGATATAAATGATCAGTATAAATACTGGTATATAAAACTCTTTCTTAGAGCTATTTATTGCAAATTATTTAAAAGATTCCGGTATAATTCTGCGGAGTAATCATTTTCAATTCGGTTTTCAGGGCAACCGAAATTTCAAGAGAATCGATGAATTCGTGAATGACTTCCTGATCGATCTTGCGGTTGACGCGGGTAAGATTGCGAAGAGCCTCGTATGGATTCGGATAACCTTCGCGTCGCAGAATGGTTTGAATGGCTTCGGCAACAACCGGCCAGTTTTTTTCCAGATCGGCATTGATTACATCCTTATTGATGAGCAGTTTATTCAAACCGCGCATGGTCGAATTGATTGAAATCAAGGTATGTGCAAAAGGTACTCCGATGTTGCGTAAAACGGTTGAATCGGTGAGGTCGCGCTGTAGTCGCGAAACCGGAAGTTTTGCTGATAAATGTTCGAATATGGCATTGGCCATGCCAATATTTCCTTCCGAATTTTCGAAATCAATCGGATTAACTTTGTGTGGCATCGCCGATGAACCAACTTCCCCGGCTTTAATTTTTTGCTTGAAATATTCCATCGACACATAGGTCCACATGTCGCGGTTCAAATCCATAATCACGTTATTGATGCGTTTCAGAGCATCAAAAATAGCCGCATGATTGTCGTAATTGGCGATTTGAGTCGTGTATTGCGAACGTTCAAGACTCAGGTATTTTTTCAGGAAATGATTACCGAATGCTTTCCAGCTTATTTCAGGGTAGGCAATATGGTGAGCATTAAAATTACCGGTTGCTCCACCAAATTTGGCATCACACGAAATGTCTTTCAATTGTTCCAGTTGTAATTTGATTCGTTCTGAAAACACGCGGATTTCTTTTCCCAAATTGGTTGGTGATGCTGGTTGACCGTGTGTTTTAGCCAACATCGGAATTGCTTTCCATTCATCAGCCATTTCGTCTAGTTTATCCACCAAATCGTTGATAGCAGGATAATATTCGTTATCCAGAGCATCGTGAATTGACTTGGGAACAGCGGTATTGTTGATGTCCTGCGAAGTCAAACCAAAATGGATAAATTCTTTGTAGTCCTGAATTTTCAACTTGTCGAATTCTTCTTTCAGGAAATATTCGACAGCTTTCACATCGTGGTTGGTAACTTTTTCGATGTCTTTAATGCGTTGAGCATCGTGGAGCGAAAAGTTGGTGACTAGTTTACGCAAATCGGCAAACAGCTCAGTATCAAACGACTTTAACTGAGGTAATGGTAACTCGCACAAGGCGATAAAATACTCAACTTCAACGAGTACGCGGTATTTAATCAATGCAAATTCAGAAAAATAAAGCTGAAGATTCTCAACTTTCGAACGGTAACGGCCATCAATTGGCGATATAGCAGTAAGCAAATTTAATTCCATGTGTTGATTTTTTTCGAGCGGTAAAGGTAGAAAAATTTGTGATTTGGTTTTGCTTTTATGGGGCTGTAATCGGGGCAAACGCATCTAAAATACAAGTATTTCAATACACACTTTCTTCGGACGGAAGGTCAGCTTATTCCAGCCCCAGACAACTTCTAGGGTAAAAAAACAATCGGATACCCGTCCGCGCGGCAACAATGTTGAAAACTTCCACATACAGTGCGCAGTGATTTTAAAAATTTTCAGAATAAAAAAATTTGGAAGCTAATTATTAAGTAAATTTGGAAAACTCAAAACAATCCAGATGATGCATAAATTTCGTTTGTTGCTCGTATTAAGTTGCTTATTCTGTTTAAGTTGCTCAAATTCAAATAACCAGATGCTTGACAAAACTACAGTAAAATCGCTCGACCTGAACCGATATCTGGGAACATGGTATGAAATTGCTCGCTTCCCCCACTCTTTCGAGAAAGATCTGGTTGGCGTAACGGCTACCTACAGCCTTCGTGATGATGGAAAAATCAAGGTATTAAATCAGGGGTATAAAAACACATTGGATGGAGAACTTTCGGTTGCCGAAGGAAAAGCAAAAATTCCTGATCCACAAAAAACTGCCAATTTGAAAGTTTCCTTTTTCTGGATATTCTATGCCGATTACAATGTGCTTGAACTCGATGAAAATTACCAGTATGCCATGATTGGCAGCTCTTCGGACAAATACTTCTGGATTTTGTGCCGCACTCCGCAAATGGATCAGGCAACCTACGAAATGCTGCTCGAAAAAGCCCGGAAACGCGGATACAACCTGGCAAAACTGGAGAAAGTTCCGCAGAAAGAAAATTAAAATTAAAAGATTTTGACCATGAAACTACTCGCATTTGCAGCTCTTTTTTTTAGTCTTTTTTTATGTATTCCTGAATCTTTTGCTCAGGTGAAGAATCAAAAGGAACAGAAACTGGTGTATAAATTCAATATCAAAGAAAACATCGCTCCGGCAATTTGGCGGCAAACTAAACAGGCTTTTGATGCAGCCGACAGTATGAAAGCCGATCTGTTCCTGATTCACATGAATACTTATGGAGGAACAGTGGTGGATGCAGATTCGATTCGAACCCGAATTCTGAACAGCAAAATTCCGGTTGTGGTATTTGTCGACAACAATGCGGCTTCAGCAGGTGCATTGATATCGCTGGCTTGCGACCGCATTTATATGCGTTCAGGAGCATCGATAGGTGCTGCAACAGTGGTCAACCAAACAGGTGAAAAGATGCCCGATAAATACCAGTCGTACATGCGGTCAACTATGCGTGCCACCGCCGAAGCACAAGGTAAAGACACGATTATCACAGCTCAGGATACCACTTATAAATGGAAACGCGATCCGCTAATTGCCGAAGCCATGGTTGATGAGCGGGTTTATATTCCGAATGTAATTGACTCAGGAAAAATTTTAACATTCACTCCTGCAGAAGCTGTGAAAAACGGATACTGCGAAGGAATTTGCGAAAGCGTTGAAGAAGTCCTGAAATTGAATTCGATGGAAGATGCGCAAATCGTTGAATACCATCCTACTTTGCTCGAAAAATTCATCGGTTTTATGGTGAACCCGATTATTTCCGGAATTTTGATCATGCTCATTTTAGGCGGAATTTATTTTGAAATGCAATCGCCCGGAATTGGCTTTGCCCTGGCAGTGGCCATCGTTGGCGCTGTTTTGTATTTCTCTCCGCTTTATCTCGAAGGTCTGGCAGCCAATTGGGAAATCCTGATTTTTGTTATTGGAATAATTTTGATCGCCCTCGAAATATTTGTCGTTCCAGGTTTTGGCATCACAGGAATTTCAGGAATTACACTCGCCTTTTCAGGATTGGTGCTCAGTCTGATTAAAAATGTCAATTTCACCTTCGACGGAGTTGACAGTGCCGATTTCATGATTGCTATGTCGACGGTAATGGTTGGCTCTATTGGCGGAATTGGTCTGGCCATTTATTTGAGCCAGAAACTATTCACAACCGAAAATGGTCGCTTTTCGCACCTATCGCTCAAGGAAGTGATGAGTCTGGAAGATGGTTACCTGGGTGTTGATACTGAAATCCTTCATTTAAAGGGTAAAAAAGGAATCGCGATGACAACTCTACGACCTTCAGGAAAAATAAGTATTGAAGGCAAAACCTACGATGCTTTGGCCGAATCGGGAATGATCGACAAAGGAACTGCAATTGTGGTGATAAGGGTTGAAACTGCCCAGTTATATGTCGAGGAAATTTGATTCAGGAATAGTGAGATGGAGAATAAAATGATCGGTCATTTTGGCCAGTTGGTGCATTTTTTCGTTTAAGGGAGCTCTGGTTAAATAAAATCGGTTGATTTTATAGTACAACGCCCCATTCAGTAACAAAGTAACCTTTCCGATCAAAACCAGAAATTTCAGGCTTAACAAGTTCGTTCTTCGATGAATCGTCATGTCCTTTAATCACATAGTACAATCTTAAAATATGCTCCGGTTGTTTGGAGAACCTAAGCCGAACGACTTGATCAATCGCAGGTAAGACTTGCGGGCAAATGGAATAAGATTCATGATTCTTGAGCCGTGGAACCCAATAATCGGTAAAATCCTTAATCTCCTGACCAACAAATCCGTAAAGTGCCATATTTTCTTCGAAAAATCCTTTTAAATCATCCCGCTTAACCATCCAACCCGATTTGGTCTGCCAAACATCCGGTTGACTGCTTTCATAAAACAGGAAGGTGTATTTGTTATCAATTAAACCATTCGAATCGACCGATACCTTCCACCCGGTTTTGTATTCCGGAATTGAAGCGATTACCTTCCCGCCCATTGGGAAATCGATGTTCACCTCCAATTGAATATTTTCCTTCGGATAGATGTAAATATTAGGCTTGTATAACATGTGATCATCATCATCAGGGTCACAACTTTGGAAGACGCTAAGAAAGGATAAAACTCCAACTTCCACGATTGAAAATGTCAGTGACCTAATGGTTTTCATACGATTATATTTTAGGGATGAAGGATTCAGTTTGAAATTTTTGATTTTTAAAAGTTATGAAAAACATATTTAAAGGTAAAGCTTTTTGTTAACTATTTTTCGTGATGTTTATTTCGTAATCCGAACCAGTTTTAATGCCGCGTCGTCGCTCCAATCGGGACAAATCAATTCAAGCTTTCCTCCAGTGGCGGTCACTTTTTCGGTTGTTTTGGTGCTTCCTGTAATCGGGTTCAACCACTCCTGCCGGTATTCTCCTTCGGGAATAGTTAACTGAATGGAAGCTCCACCGGCCTTTTCGAGGTAAACAGCATATTGCTTTCCGGTGTCTGCCAGAACCTGAAATTCAGCTACATTTCCTTTGTTTACCTGCAAAATGGAATTGTCGGGTTTCATGCTGATGAAGTCAAAACTTTCAATGAAATCTTTCATGATTTTTAATTGTTTCCGGAATTCAGGATGACCCCATCCGGGCGT
>JBBQMW010000111.1:0-12657 GCA_038329265.1 Bacteroidales bacterium
TAAATAAAATTTCAACACAGATAACAGACAACCATAAACTGATCAGAAATAGCACAACCGAATTTCTTATTTTAGTGCACAAGACACTGAAAAAACGATTGAAGTACGGCAAATAAAAAAAGGAAGGCTGCCTCTTTTAAATAGAGACAGCCTTCCTTTATTAAAAGACTTTTGTTCTTATAAGTTTTTCAGGAAAGTTTCGATGTTGTTTTCGATTCGACCCTGAATGTCGGATAAATCAGATTTAACAAATTTGTCTCCTGTTATTTTTTCGTAAAGTTCAATGTAACGTTCAGATACTGAAGCTACAAAAGCTTCGCTCATTTCTGGAATTACCTGTCCTTCTTTTCCCTGAAATCCGTTTTCGATCAGCCATTGGCGCACAAATTCTTTCGAAAGCTGCTTTTGGTTTTCACCTTTAGCCAATCGTTCTTCGTAACCTTCGGCATAAAAGTAACGCGACGAATCGGGCGTATGAATTTCATCAATCAGATAAATCTTTCCGTCTTTTTTTCCAAATTCATACTTGGTATCTACCAGAATTAATCCCATTTCGGCAGCAATCACAGTACCACGGCGAAACACTTCGCGTGTGTAGTTTTCAAGCAATTCGTAATCTTCTCGACTTACAATACCCTGTTCGATAATCTCTTCCCTCGAAATGTCTTCGTCATGTCCTTCCGAAGCCTTGGTGGTTGGAGTTAGGATTGGTTCCGGAAATTTCTGGCTTTCTACCATTCCGTCGGGCATGGCAACTCCGCATAATAGCCGTTTTCCGCTGCGGTATTCCCGCCAGGCGTGGCCAGTCAGGTAACCACGGATAACCATTTCTACTTTGAATGGCTCACAGTGAATCCCAACCGTCACATTCGGATCGGGAGTGGCCACTTTCCAGTTTGGAACAATGTCGCTGGTTGCATCCAGAAACTTGGCGGCAATCTGGTTTAATACCTGTCCTTTGTAAGGAATTCCTTTTGGTAATACTACATCAAAGGCCGAAATACGGTCGCTCACAACCATGACCAGGTATTCGTTGCTGATGTTGTAAACATCTCTAACTTTTCCGTGATAAACATTTTTCTGACCGGGAAAGTCAAAATCGGTACGTGTTAATGCTTTGCTCATTTTTCTTCGGTTTTATCTGTTGTTAATTTTTCTTTTTCCTTTTCACGCTTTGAGATTTCGTGCGCATGATGCTTTTCGTAAGCCATAACGATATCGCGAACCAGGCGGTGCCTCACAATGTCTTTTACATCGAACTGAACAAAGGAAATATCCTTAATGTTCTTCAGGATTTTTTTTGCAAGAATCAAACCTGAAGGACTTTGTGTTGGTAAATCGATTTGAGTTTCGTCGCCAGTTACCACAAATTTGGTATTCAGCCCCATTCGGGTCAAAAACATCTTCATCTGGTTGATGGTTGTGTTCTGGGCTTCATCGAGAATCACAAAGGCATTGCTGAGCGTTCGTCCTCGCATGAATGCTAAAGGCGCAATCTGAATGGTACCGTCTTTCATAAATTCGTCCAGTTTTTTCGCTGGAATCATGTCCAGAAGCGCATCATACAATGGTTGCAGATACGGATCAATTTTCTCTTTTAAATCGCCGGGAAGAAAACCCAGGCGTTCACCCGCTTCAACAGCAGGACGGCTCAGGATTATTCGTTTGATTTCCCGGTTTTTCAAGGCTTTTACGGCCAGGGCAATGGCTGTGTAGGTTTTCCCGGTCCCGGCTGGTCCCATCGCAAATATGAGATCGGAGGTTTTGCAAACTTCAACCAGAACCCGCTGGTTTGGAGTCCTTGCCCGGATAGCTTTTCCGTTGATTCCAAAGAGCAGAACGTCTTTATCTTCATCTAACGATTCAGCCGAATTTTCTGTTTCGTTCATAAATACCTGATTGATTACATCATCAGGCAAAACATTAAACTGGTTGTAATGATCGGTAATCAGGTGAAATTTCGATTCAAACCGCAGCATTTCTTCGTCATCACCTTTAATAATGACATCATTGCCCCGATAAACGATAATTAATTTTGGAAAAAATGACTTGATCAGGTTCATTTTGGAATTATTGACACCGAAAAACTCCAGCGGATCAATTCCTTCGAGATGAATTAGCTTTTCAAACATATATAAATATAACTTTTAATGCTTCACAAAAATAAGCACTTTTTCGATCTAATGTATACCAATAAATACGAATAGGTTCCTAAATTTTGCGTTTAAAATCAATCCTGTAGGAAAAAATAGTAAGTCACTTATAATTATTTTGAGAATGATGTTGTACTAAAAGATGGGAACTTCTCGTTTGAACGTTTCGTCAAGCGAAATAAAGGTTTCGGTGCTGGCGATGCCTCCAATTTTTTGAATCTTATCACTCAGAATATCGCGCAGATGCTCGTTGTCTTTGGCATAAACCTTTACAAAAATAGCATACGAACCGGTTGTGTAGTGGCATTCAACAATTTCAGGAATTGTTTTTAGTTGCTGGGCCACAGTGGAATACAAACTTCCTTTTTCAAGAAAAATACCTATGTAAGTGCAGGTTTTGAAATCAATTTTTTTAGGATCGATGTGATAGCCCGAACCTACAATCACATGCAGATCAATCATCCGGTTTACCCGCTGATGAACTGCGGCCCTCGAAACTCCAACCTCAGCAGCAACATCTTTAAACGGAATACGTGCATTTTTCGAAATGATATCCAGAATATTAAGGTCGATGTCGTCCAGTTGATTTCGTAGTGTCATGATGATATTTTGAATGGATTAAATTATAATGATTCAAAAATTGATCTATTTTATTGGGACCTGCCTTTTAAATTCCATTTCGAGCGAAATGAAGGTTTCAGTGCGTGCAATCCCTTCAATTTCCTGAAGATCTTCGTCGATCAATTTTTTGAGATGCTTGTTTGTTTTGGTCTGAACCTTAATAAAAATGGCATAAGATCCTGTTGTATAATGACATTCAACAATTTCAGGAATATTGATCAAAGCTTCGACAACCTGTGAATGAAATTTTGCTTTTTCGAGATGGATTCCCATGTAGGCACAGGTAAAATAACCCAGTTTCTGCGGATTAACGATAAATTCACTACCCGAAACAACTCCAAGGTTAAGCAAGCGTTGAACCCGCTGGTGAATAGCAGCTCCGGATACACCACATTCACGGGCAACTTCCAGAAATGGAATTCTTGCATTCTTAGTGATCAGTTTTAGAATTTTTTCATCGAGTTCGTCGATGTTTGGTAGTGGCTCAATATGCAAATCATTCATAATATAGGGTTATAACAGTCGTTTAAAAATTGAAACGTAAAAGTATAAAAAAATGACAATCTTTAAATATTCTTGCTAAAAAACATCTTGTTTGTAATGATATGAAAGTAAAATTGTCGAAAACCGGAAATAAGAATCTTTTATTAGTCAGCTGATTCCAAATCCGAATTGATCAATTGCTTCAGTTTATTTCACGGTTATTGAAGCGGTAAATTTGTCCGCAAAATCTTTAATTTCATTACCGGATGGGGATTGAAATAAACGCAAATCAAATTCTGGTATTACAGCCAGAATATGATCGAAAATATCTGATTGAATCCCTTCAAAAAGATTCAGTTGTTTTTCTTTAATGAAGGCAATAATTTCGATAGGCAATCCGGTTTCTAAAGGTTGCAAATGCCTCACCAAAAAGGTCATATCCTGATTGATGTTCTGATTTGCTTTCAGATATTCTTCCAGATATTTCCGGAATACACCTAAATTGGTTTGTCTGCGGCCATTGGGTATCGAAAAGTCTTCTATTCCGAGCTGCTTGTTGTGCTCACTTATCTCATTTTGTTTTTCAGTCACATAGTTACGAATAAGCCGAAATTGCTGAAATTTATTGAGTAGTTCATCATCGCAAAATCGTACACTTTTCATATCAATATTGATCGAACGCTTGATTCTCCTTCCGTCAGATTCTTCCATACCTGACCAGTTAACGAATGAATCAATGACCAATGAATATGTTGGGATGGTGACGATTGTTTTATCGCCGTTCTGAACCTTAACCGTATTCAGCGAAATGTCAACAACAGTACCATTGGCACCATGTTTCGGAACTTCGATCCAGTCGCCTGGCTTCAGCATTTTATTGGCTGACAGTTGAATACTGGCAACCAGACCCAAAATAGTATCTTTGAAAATCAGTAAAAGAACAGCGGCGATTGCACTCAATCCTCCCAATAAAACCAGTGGTGATTTATTGAAGATTACCGCGATCATGAAAATGCCAGCAACAAAATACACCAGAATCATCACCAGTTGAATATACCCTTTGATCGAGCGGGTTGCGGCAAATGGAGTTGTCAGATAAATTTCGTTCGATGCTTTCAATACTCCTGAAACGACCTTGACAAAAATGATCACAAAATAAATGTTGGTGATCATGGCAATAACGCTTGTGACTTCGGGTATTTGCGAGTAATTGCTTGAATAATAGAGTACCAGCGCAGAAGTCAGGTGAGATAATGACTGAAATACCCGATGCTTTAGCAGGTAATCATCCCATTCGGTTTTCGAATTTTCAACCAATTTATGAATGACACGGATTACAATTGCTTTGGTTATCCAGTGAACGATCACTGCAACTATTAAAAGAGCAACAAAGGTTAAAAGTATGGCTGTAAGGCGAGCATACAATTCCAGAAAATTTAAATCGAGGAATGCCTCATTCAGAAGTAGATACAGTGATCGCATAATTGAAATTAAAAATGGTTAACTGAGCGGTTATCAGCCTGCAAAAATATAAAAAGCTTTAAAATACTGAAGTTAAATTATTGGTCATTACCAATGAAATTGAATTCCGAATTATTCGTTAATTCCATAAACCATCCGGTAAATCCTGTCTTTTATCTGAAGAAAATAAACCTCGCTAATTTTTTCAGGATAGCTCATTAATAACATTTTAACCTCATTTTTATCGTTAGTGTAAGGCGGTTGGAAATATTCTCTTTTACAAACTGAAAAGTTTATACGCTCGTAAAATTGAATTCGTTTATGTGCGGTTTCAGTGACTGGTTCCTCAACTTCCAGAATTAGAGGAATAGAAGTTCCGGCGAGTAATTGATTGACTACCTGCGTTCCAAAACCTTTTCCACGCTCAGCATCCTGAATAGCAAAATGTTCGATAAACCTGAATTCGTGCAGGTTCCAGATCGTCAGAATTCCAATAAGTTTTTTTTGATTGTAGATTGCTTTCAGAAAAAAGTTTGGATTTTTCAATAATTCAATGAATTGTGTCCATTCTCTGCGCTCGTCCGGAGGGAAAGCTTCTTCATAAATTGTTCGCAATTCATGACTCAATTCACGTGAATCCGTCACCCGAATTAATTCTATTTTGTTTACGTCAGTCATCAATTTTTTGCCGGTTTTGCTTGATTCCTGATTTAATGCGTTTGCCCGTTAATCTTTTCTCGACCGAAGTCAGGGTAGGTTTTGTTCTTTTCCTTCGTTTAACAGGTTTCAATGCTTTTGAAATGAGCAGATAGAACTTCCGGATTGCATCTTCCTTGTTGGTTAATTGCGAACGATCAATTTGCGAAATCACACTAAAAATACCTTCGGCGCTGATTTTTTTAGCCAGTTTAACCTGAAGTATTTCCTTTTGCTCATTGCTAAGCAAAATTGAGTTTTGAATATCGAACCGAAGATCAACTTTCGAATTTACCTTGTTAACATTCTGTCCACCGGGACCGCTGCTTCTGGAGGTCAGAAATAGAAATTCAGGAGATAAATCAGGGAGATTTACAATTAGTTCCATGGTTACAAGTCTTTCTCAATTTTCGTAACTGGCTTAGTTCTGGGTTTTCTGACCGGTTTATGCGCATAATAATAGGCTACTTTTTCAATTGCTTTCCGGATACTCATATTTATCGGATTATAATCGTTAGCCAACTGAGGATCAATATAATAGATTTGATAGTAGAAATCTGAAACAATTGGGATGTGCATATTAGAATTAATACGTTCCATGGTTAGCTGGTATTCCGCAGCAAATTCACTTTTCATGTGGGTGCAGGTATAAACAGCAAGTTTTGAATTTTTATCGCGAACTCCGGAAAATCCAAAAAGCCGGCAGATTAAACCACGGTGTGCATAAATTGAACATCCGGCAGTTTCTCCGGGAACCTGAGTTGTTGCCAGATTGATGCAATGTTCGGGATTGGCATCCAACAAATCAAGAGCAGCCTCGTGAAGGTTGTTTTTTACCAAATAGTATGCAAATGGAAGAAACTCGAGCACATTGGCTTCCAGTCCTTTTTTACGGCAACATAAATCGCAGTTTGTCAGACATTTCAGGCCCGATTGCTTGCCAAACTTTCCCGTTTCCTTATCCAATTGCTTAAAAACGCGTTCAATCTTTCTGATCTTGTCGAGCATAGAATTACCGTGTATAATAGAGTGGCAAATTTACTCTAATTAAGGTTCCCACGGCGATTGGTGGTTGGAAATGTTTACCCGTGTCTCAATTTTGAAGTTTTTCGAAACTTTGTATTGCATAAACATCGAGGCACCCCGGGTATTCATATTTTGCATGGATGGATTTATTTGAGGTTGGTCGAAAACCGAAATTGCACCAAAACTATTTCCTCCCAAAATAAAACGGTCGTTCAGTCGATAAGCTGCCTGATTAAAAATAACACCGCTTGAATAGAAGGGCGAAAGTCCAAACTGATTCATTGAAAATGTTTCAGAGAAAACCATCGGAGTAGTTAAGTATTTAGAAAAATCGAGGTTCTTGCTGTAATCGGGGAGTAGTGGCTGATAACTAAACGATTGATCCTTCAAATTGAGCTTTTCTTCCGAAAAATAGTCCTCAGAAAGTATCGGACGAAACGTATTCTGAGGACTGGTAATAGGAACCATATGATCAATTCGAATACTGTCTAAAATAATTTCCTCCTGTGCAGAGGCAAAAAGCATGGCACAGGAGGAAATGAAAATTAAAACAAACCGTTTCATACGGAATACGAAATTAAAATAGTTTTACACCCAAACTGATTACAAAAGTACCATTCTTCGAATCGAAGTTAAAATCTGGCGTCTGGTAGAAATCTTTGCTATAAGATACCTTCCTGACATCGAGAGTCATAAACAGAAAATCAGCTCCTACACCATATTGCCATTCAAAAAAACTGTTTTCGAGATTATCCCTTGTAAGTTGACCTTTTACACTTTTATTGGTTAAAAACGAGAAGGCTGGACCAGCCAGAATACGCAAATTAAAAGCCTTCTGCTCGATAATTTTAAAACCAAGTAAAGCAGGAACATCAACAGTCTTCAGATTAAATGAATTAATTGTAGCCGGCGAAACTTTGTCGATATACTCTCCGCCCTTTGAATTGTAATAGGCTTCAGGCTGAAAATAAAACCGCCCCATGTTTAACCGTGCAAATGCTCCAAACTGATAACCATTGATGGTTTCTGGTGTATAATCATCAGTGTGAGTTGATATTTTCGAAGTATTCAATCCGGCTTTTAATCCGGCATCCAAAAAACCCTGAGCATTTACTGATACAGTAAATGCAAAAAGAACAATTAAAATAGTAAGTTTTTTCATGACAAGTTTTATTAGTTAAACGATTATATTGAATTTCTATTGTTCGTTGACAAAAGCTACTTCTCAAATTTCTGATTCTAAATCAGTACCTGCAAATCTTTTATACAGTATAAAGGTAGTTTGATACAGTCTCCTGAAAGTTATAAAACTACCTGATAAACTTACATTATTCACACATTTTTAGGTTAACTACTATTCTAAATCGCCGTAAGTGTATGATACAAAGGCTACTTTTTTGCTGTCTGGACTCCAAGATGGCACATTGAATGTTCCTTGTCCGCCATAGATGTGAGCTAATACTTTCACATCTGTTCCATCTATAGGCTGCATTCTTAGCATAACCCGCTGGTTGTGAGGATGACTGGTTGCCGGAACTTCAGGAGGATATGAGATGTAAATCAGCGATTTGTTATCGGGTGAAGGGTGTGCAAACCAATCCTGAAAAGAGTCGAAAGTAATTTGTGTTTGCTCTGTTCCGTCAGGATTCATGCGCCAGATTTGCATGGTTCCGGTCCGTGTAGAGTTAAAATAGATGTATTTTCCATCAGCAGAATATTCCGGACCATCATCCAATCCTTTGGCTGTTGTCAATTGTACTTCCTGTCCGCCTTTTGCCGAAATCTGGTATACATTGTAATCACCGTCACGTTCGGCACAATAAACTAAAAATTTACCATCTGGCGACCAGCCATGCCAGTACGAGGGTCCTTTTTCAGTCACACGGAATGGTTTTCCACCCTTCAACGGAAGGGTGAAAATAATCGAATTTTTCTTTCCGTTTTCTTCGACATGATTGCTGATGGCAAGCATTTTTCCGTCGAAAGAAATTCCATGGTCATTGTTATTATTCATCGCGATTCCTGATTCAATGACTTCAGGAGTCCCTTTTTTTAAATCAAATTTATAGAGTTTTCCTCCTGAATTGTAAACCAGAAATTTACCATCACGCGACCAGTTTGGTGCTTCGATATGGGTTTTAGTCGAGTAAATAACTTTCCGAAGTCCGGTTTCGGTATCCAAAATTTCAAGTCGGCTGGCTGAAGGAGATTGATATCCGTCAACACCATCAACTGCTGCAACATCAAATCGAACATTCGAGAATAAGCCGTTCACGGTGAGAGCTGCATCATGTGAGCCTGTCACCAAACCAACGTAAAAAGGAGCTTCGAATGTAAGTTCAATTTCTTTTGCTTCAGTCAGAGCTTTTTCGGTTTGTGCGATTCGGGCTAAAATCTTCGAGCCTTTTTTTTCGAGCTGAAGATACTGGGCACCCACTTCGGTGAATTTTACTTCATCGGTGATGGCTCCCTGTTTACTGCGGTATTGCAACGAAAGCAATCCGTCGGCATGTAAAATTATGTCAGCATAAGCCGAATTGGTCTCCGCCGATTGCCTGATCATCAATCCCATTTTGCGGTGCGCATTGCCTGTTTGTGTGACAATATCAACTTTTGATGTTAAAATGAAATCGCCGCTAACTTTTCGTGCAGCGAAGAAACATTCGTCTTTGTCGAACCACATATTGGTTCCGGCACCCGTAAGTTCATAGGTTTGGTTTTCAGGATTGAACACCATTTTGCCTGAAATGGCCGGATTTCCGACGTTTATTTCTTCAGGAAAGAATGACTTTTGGGAGTGAGCCATCATATTAATTGTTAAAAATACAATTAGTAGTGAAAACATTTTTTTTACTGAGTACATAGTTTGCAATTTAGGAATTAAGTTGCCTAAATTACAAATTAGTTGTTACATTGAACCTCGTATAATCAATTGGGTTGGAATTATCTCCGAGACCTTCTCTTTTGATTCAATAAAATTGGCGCATTCTTTTCCCATCCTGACAAAATCAGTAGAAATAACGGTAATTCCGGATCCTACAATTTCTTTCATTGGCGCATCGTTGTATGAAATGATTCCAACTTCTGATCCTATTTTATACCCGTTCTTTTTGCAATCTTTTACAATTTTTACCAGATCGGAGTCTTTAATGACCAGATAAGCTTGTCCGGGCAGAACTTCACGGTTTTCAATCTGATCTAAAACAGCATGACTGACCTTATTGTCATCGCAAAAGCGATTAAAGGCATCGATGGTTTCTGTCGGATGTGGCGTATTCTTCGGAAATACCAGTATAAACTCTTTGTATTTCTGAATCAATTCCAGTCCTGAATTTAAGCAATTGTAAACGGCCTGATTAAAGTCTTGTGTGAGCGATGAAACCTCATTTTTGGGATCATTTCCCATGTCGAGAATAAGCAGCTTTTTCGGGTCAATTTTGCGGACAACATCTTCCATGCTTTTGTTGTCGATGTTCATGACAATGTACATGCTGTAACGTCCGAGACTATTCAAAATTAACTGATCAAAAATTTCAGGATTGTAGTGATGAAAAAGTAAGTCAACCGAATAACTATCAGGAAGATTTGAACGGAATGATTTATACAATTGCTCTTTAAATGCACTAAAATCATCAAGCAAAACAAAAACCCGGTATGATTCGGAAGCTACAAAATAGCCTTTGGTTGGTGTGGATGAAATAATGCTGCGCTGCTTTAAAATCGAATAAGCTTTAAAAATGGTGTCGCGCGAAATACCGCTGTCTTTATTGAGTTGATTGACTGAAGGAAGAAAGTCGCCTTCTTTCAGGATTCCTAAATTAATGGCTTCACTAACCGCATGAATCAATTGCTGCAACTTGGTTTGTGACGAACTTTGATCGAATTTAAATGCAAATTTTTCCATTGAGCTGACTTTGTAAAAAGCCTGAATTGAAATTACAATTCAGGCTTTAATCTATTTCATTTGCGAAGTTAACAAATCAGACAAAAGTTTGGCTTTCTGGATTTGTATTTTTGGCTTTTATTTATACAATGGACCATAAGTTGCACAGGCACGGAAATCTGCACTTTCTTTATTGGTTCCGAAAGCTGACCATGCACTCGGCCTGAAAATCTGGTCGTCGCTAACGTTGTGCATATTAACCGGAATCCTCAGAATCGATGCCAATGTTATCAGGTCGGCACCAATATGGCCATACGAAATCGCTCCGTGGTTGGCTCCCCAATTGGCCATTACGCTATAAACATCTTTGAACGCGTCATTGTCGGCTAACCGTGGAACAAACCATGTAGTTGGCCAGGTTGGGTTGGTGCGTTTATCGAGTACAGTATGAATTTCATCGGGTAATTCAACGGTCCAACCTTCGGCAATCTGCAAAACAGGTCCAATTCCTTTGACCAAATTCAGGCGCGACATAGTAACCGGCATTTCTCCGGAAGTTTTGAATTGCGATGAATATCCACCTCCACGGAAATAACCCAGATCGGCTGGGCACCAACGGGTATTTTCCAGACAAGATGCCGCTTCTGCTTCAGAAATATTCCAGAAAGCTTTCATCGCTGGATTTCCTTCAGTATCGCGTTGTTGGGCAGTTGCGTCTAATGTTGTTGATCCTGAATTGATCAGGTGGATAACTCCGCCACTCGCTTTTCCGGTCAACTCTTTTCCGGTAACGCGCTGAACTGCCTCAGGACTCCAATATGTACGAACATCCGAGAAAATCTGAGCGGTATTGGTCAGCAAATGACCGAACAACATCGAAACGCCGTTCAGACTATCGTTTTCAGTTGCAAAAACATAAGCCTGACGAATTCCATTCCAGTCGAACGACGAATTAAGTATGGCTTCAGTAAAGTCAGCATTTGGGTAATAATCAGTCCATTGACGTTGCCCCTGAAAACCGCCCAAAATAGCATTCCTACCTTTTGATTCTTCTCCAAATCCCATGGCTTTTAATTTTGGATTTCCAACCATTAGATCGCGCGCAATCAGGGTCATTTTCACCACAATTTCCCATTCCCAGTCTTTACGTTCGCGCGTCGACTGTTTGGTAGATTTGTTATGATCGTCGCCTTCTATGCAATTTGCTTTTGTCCAGGCAATGGCTTTGGCGTATTCTTCCTGATCAAAGATACCCTGTTCAATCCGACGTAAAAACTCTACCGATTCAACAAATTCGGTGCGGATTCCCAGGTAATCCTGAAAGAAATCAGGATCGACCATTGAACCGGCGATTCCCATTGACGAATAGCCAATCGACAAATATGATTTTCCTTTCATTTGCGCGGAGGCCAGCGCGGCTTTTACGAAGCGCAGCAATTTTTCCTGAACATCGGCAGGAATGCTGGTGTCGCCAGAATCCTGAACATCGCGGCCATAAATGCCAAATGCAGGAAGTCCTTTTTGTGAATATCCGGCTAATGCAGCAGCCAGGTATACAGCACCCGGACGTTCTGTTCCGTTGAAACCCCATACAGCTTTTGGTAAAAGGGGAGTGGTATCCATTACTTCAGTTCCATAACACCAGCAAGGTGTTACCGTAAGCGAAATGCCAACTCCTTCTTTTTCAAATTTATCGGCGCAGGCGGCAGCATCGGCAACACCACCAATAGTGGTGTCGGCAATTACGCATTCTACTTTTTCGCCACTTGGGAAACGAAGATTTTCTTCGATGAATTTAGCCGCAGCTTTGGCCATGTTCATGGTCTGTACTTCGAGCGATTCGCGAACGCCCATTTCCCGTCCGTCAATTACCGGACGGATCCCAACTTTGGGTAAACGTCCTATCAATCTGTTGTTTTGAGTCATTTGAATTCTTTATTTTTAATTTACTTGAATCATTTTTACGCATTTTATCAATGTCCTGTACTGTGCTGCTAAGTAAATACTTTTTTTCAAATTAGTCAATGTTGGGGAACACATTTAAGGATTTTTATGACACAAGGTTGAATGATACAAAATCTCCATGTGGGTTCAAGTAGAAAATTATAATTGCTGGAACTTTATTTGTTGGCGATCAGGGAAAGGTAAAACTTTCACTTCGAGTTATCAGGGAGTTCAATACATCGGATCGCAAGAAAGTAAATTTTGGGTGGATAATATTGAATTTGTCATTAATCTTGCATCCGACAAAAAATCCAAAATAGTTTATTTCACGGGTACAAATTGAATAAAGTCCCAATACAGTGCTCCAAAACTAATTGCTCTTAGCTTTAT
>JBBQMW010000112.1:0-12528 GCA_038329265.1 Bacteroidales bacterium
TTAAGGTGTTTATGCGTAATCAAATTTCTGGGTTTTATGCACTACTTAGCTGGTCAAAATCTTTTCCATGGTGCTTCTTTCTTTTTCGGAGAGCGAATCCATTTCTTTCAGCGCATGTTGAATTTTGGTTTTGAAGTTCCAACAGGTCATTTGGCGCAACGAAAGCCGGCGGCCAAATTCGTACGACGAAACGTCCTCTTTTCCTTTGCACACCTGGTAGGCAATGTAAAAAGCTTTGCTGATCGGGAATTTAACGCCATGAAATAAGGTGCCGTTTGTGGCTGTTTCTTTGGCTTTGCATTTGGTGCAGCGTCGCGAATAAGGTTCCTGTCCCGGACACGAGTTGGTATTGCCACATTTCTTGCAAACAAAACCATTCGCCCATTTTATCCCCGCCAAAAATTCGAGGCATTTTTCGTCATTTCTGAACATTTCTTCAAGCTGTTCAGGACTCAGGCTATTACTGAATATCTGGCGCATAATTAATTCTTTGTATGCAAATGTAACTAAATTAGTGTCACTAAAAAGATTTAGGTGTCACTATTGCGATTTAATATTTTCTTTTACTAGTTTTGTACTCAAACAATTTAGAAAATGTGAAATGGAAAATAATTGCGAAGTAAAACCAAGACCGCGAACATTCAAGGAGAATTTTAAAACATGGAATTTTTGGAGACCGATTCTTTCGGTCACGATTGGTGCTATTGCCGGATTTTCGTACTATCATTTTGTAGGCTGTACTTCAGGCTCTTGTGCCATTACGAGTAGTCCATACATGAGTACAATCTGGGGTGGTGCGATGGGCTATTTTTTAGTGAACAGCCCGTGCAGTCGCGGAAGATGCTAAATATAAATATCTTTCTTCTCTAAAATAACTGATTTCAGTTGTTTATTCATAACTTTGGAAACATAACCTTTAAAAAAAGCCTTATGATTTCTTTAAGTCACCTGCACCCAATGTTGGTTCATTTTCCAATTTCTTTAATTGTTTTTGGTTTTATTGCTGATATTGGTTCAATCCTCTATCAGAAAGAAGTTTGTCTGTCAAAGTTTGGATTCTACCTCCTGATTATTGGCACTCTTGCGGCAATAGTTGCATTGCTTACCGGTGCATTATTTACTTCTGAAATGGAAGGAGCGGCAGGAGCAGTAAAGGAAACTCACGAACTATTTGCTTGGGTTACCGTAATTCTACTGGTAATTTTATCCGCCTTTCGGATGCTGCTTAAAGCACAAAATAAAGAAAACACCAATTTAAAATGGATAGCTTTAGCATTGTATGGGCTAGCAGCTATTTCAGTCAGTATCACCGGATTTTACGGAGGAACGCTCGTATATAACTATATGATGCCACTTTAACATTAATTAAAAAAAATCAAAATCATGAAGAACATTTTTTTTATTGCAGTTATTGGCCTGATGGCCTTTGCAGGATGTACCCAAATCAAACCTGTGAAAACAATTGAAAATCTGAAAGCTGGAATTAAAGGTGAAACCACTGCAAGTGCCAAATATGCTGCATTTGCCCAAAAAGCCACCGATGAAGGAAATGTCAACATTGCCAAACTTTTTCTGGCTGCTTCGAAAGCTGAATCTATCCATGCTGCCAACCACAGAAAAGTGTTGGAAGGTTTGGGCGAAAAAATGGAAGACTTTACTCCTGAATTTGAAGTAAAAACAAGTGCAGAGAATCTAACGGAAGCCATTGAAGGCGAAGGTTATGAAGTATCAAGTATGTATCCTCAGTTTCTTGCCGATGCAAAGGCCGAAAAAATTGAAAAAGCCACAAAATCATTTACCTGGGCTTTAGATACCGAAAAGAAACATCATGAGTTTTATGTCAAAGCTTTAGAGGCCTTAAACGCGATGACAGAAAATACTTTGCCAGCCGAATATGCTGTTTGTCCGGTTTGTGGTAACACATACAATAGCGCAATGCTTGATGAAAAATGTGCATTCTGCCAAACAGGCAAAGAAAAGTTTATCCTGATTTAAGCTCATTTTCAATATAGCTGGTTAATCCACCAGCTATATTCTGAACGCTTTAAAAAAAATCATAAAATGGCAAAAATTGTTGTATTGGGAGCAGGTATTTCAGGCCATACCGCTGCAGCTTTTATTAAGAAGAAGCTCGGATCTAAACATCAGGTTGTTGTAGTTAGTCCATCAGAGTATTATCAGTGGATTCCTTCCAACATTTGGGTTGGTGTCGGAAAAATGACCATCGATCAGGTTCGTTTCAAATTGAAGCCAGTTTATGATCGCTGGAAAATTGATTACAAACAGGCCAAAGCAACAGCCATTTATCCTGAAGGTGGATATGGATTGAAACGGCCTTTTGTAAGTATTGAGTACACCGACAAAACCCGGCAGTGCGAAACCGAAAATGTTGATTACGATTACCTGGTTAATGCCACTGGACCCAAACTTAATTTTGCAGCTACAGAAGGCCTCGGGCCGGGTAAGTTCACTCATTCAGTCTGTTCATGCGATCATGCTGTTGAAACCTGGGACGCATTGAAAATTTGTTTTTCCCGAATGGAGAAAGGCGAAAAACTTCGCTTCCTTATTGGTACCGGTCATCCCGGTGCAACCTGTCAGGGTGCGGCTTTTGAATATGCGCTTAATGTGGCTCATCAGATTAAAGAACGCGGACTTCAGGATAAAGCCGAAATTACATGGATTTCGAATGAGTACGAATTGGGCGACTTCGGGATGGGTGGTGCTTTTATTAAACGTGGTGGATATGTTACTCCGACCAAAGTTTTCAGCGAATCAATTTTTGCAGAATATGGCATTCGCTGGATCAAACGTGCGGGAGTAACCAAAATAGAAGAAGGAATTACACATTTCGAAACGCTCGATGGTGAAATGAAAACTGTAGCTTTCGACTTTGCCATGCTCATTCCTGCCTTTGCAGGTGCTGGATTAAAAGCATATAACAAAGCTGGAGACGACATCACCACCCAATTATTTGCGCCCAGCGGATTCATGAAAGTGGATGCCGACTATTCAGGAAAAGCTTTCGAAGATTGGTCGGTCGAAGATTGGCCATCGACTTATCAAAACCCGGCATTCGCCAATATTTTTGCCACAGGTATTGCTTTTGCACCTCCACATCAGATTTCGAAACCGATGAAAAGTCCGAATGGAACGCTGATTACACCTGCACCACCGCGTACTGGAATGCCTTCAGGAGTAATCGGTAAAATTGTGGCGTTGAATATCGTTGAACAGATTAAAACTGGCCGGACTGATTTCAAACACAAAGCCTCCATGGGAAAAATGGGTGCTGCTTGCGTGGTTTCTGCCGGATATGGAATGATTAAAGGCAATGCCGCGACGATGACTGTTTTTCCTATTGTTCCCGATTGGGAAAAATATCCACAGTGGGGACGCGATCTCAATTATACTGTTGGCGAAGCCGGATTGGCCGGACACTGGATTAAGATTTTATTGCATTATATGTTTATTCATAAGGCCAAAGGCTATCCGTTCTGGTGGTTAATTCCTGAATAAGTCGGTTCAATTCATTTTTCAATTCACCTAAAACTAAAAAAGATGGCAAAAAATATTGTACGCGGTTATTACGACGAATCGTATCCGCCATTACCAACCAAATCAACCAAATTCCTGCGCGGAAACATCATCTGGCAAGCCTTTCGCTTCATCGTGCTTAATCTGAAAATAATGCGAATCATTGTTGGCGGGCATTCCTGAAAGGGGAGTGACTACATAAATAACAAAAACCATCGAATAATGCATTCGTTGGTTTTTGTTTAAGTAAAGCTTATAAGTTATTAACCTTTTTTACTGATTTCGAGCAATTCCTTGTGATTGACAACTACAATATCTTTTTCGTGAAGTTTAATAAGTCCGTCTTTTTCAAAGCTTTTCAGGAGTTTTACGGCACTCTCAGTAGAGATTCCGGCAAAGTCGGCCATGTCTTTTCTGGAAAGGAGCTGAAAAATCTCCGGATTTTCAACCTTGAGACTGTCTATGTATAATAATGTTTCAGCTATGCGCCCGTTCATCTGCTTGTACATCACCGTTCGCAGCGTATCGAAAAGGTTGGCATTTTGCTCGCAATACCGCTTGATCATTGTAAATCCGAATTGTCCGTTTTGCTTGATGATGGTGATAATAGCAGCTTTTTCAACCAAAAAAACCTGGCAATCGGTCAATGCAACCGACGAATAATTGAATGTATTTTTGGTAAAAATTGCCGACAATCCCACAAATTCGCCGGGTTGAATAATCCTCAGGTTAAAGTTTTTTGAGCCATCACCTTCGATGTACTGCTTGGCCAGACCATTGATTACAAACAAGGCATACGAAGCAAATGCACCCTGCTTGGTCAAATTGTCGCCCTTACGGAACAATACCTGCGTTTTACTTGCTCTCACCAACTCGGCCTCGTCGGGCGAGAGCGTTTGAAAACAAGGCGCCAGAATGTCGCATATAAATTCCTGATCGGTTTCGAGGATGGGTTTCATCTTATAATTCAGAATTGAATTCGTAAAGTTAGAATTATACTTCGACTATGTATAACTAGGTTTAGCAATTTGTTTGAAACAATAAGCAATCACCAAATCATTTTGGCTAAAGCCGAATTGAATTTTTGTTATCAACCGTCAGATAAATATGACGGCCAAGGATATCGCTTTAAATAAGCGAAATTGATATTCAGGGTAATATACTTGGCCGTCTGCTTCATCTGACGGATAAATAGTGATAACAAGGGCTGGGCTTTAGCCCAAATCAATAAAAAAGTTGTCGCAGTTCAAGTCAGGAGCCGATGCGCTTCAGCCTTAAAATCTTTATTTGCCCCGATCTGTGATGTAGTTTTGTGTCATTACAAATTCAATTAAGCAGTCATGTTATACACCAACTTAAAACACATCGAAAGCGCTGAAGAATATGCAAGAATCATCAATGAGAATGAGAACGTAATGCTTATTTGCGGCAGAATGGGTCCATTGTGTATTCCTGTTTACCGGTTTGCTGTAGAATTGGAGGAAGTATACACGCATGTTAAGTTCTATGATATGGAATATGACCACCCGGAATTGTATTTTTTTCATGATTTACCTGAAGTCCAAAATTTTCCGGAATATCCGTTTACTGTTTATTACAAAAACGGGATAATTGTAAAAGCCACAGCAGGTATTCAAACAAAAGCACAGATAGTCGGTATTTTAGACAAAGAATTAGCAGCAAAACCCATAACCCTTCCTCAGAATAAGGAAGGGAGTTTCGACTCTGCAATCTCTGGAAATGATACATTAATGATTAAAATATAAAACAAAGTAATATGCAAACAACATTGATCGTAATAGGAGTTGTTATCGTTGCGGTATTTATTTTCCGCACGATCGCGATGGCACAAATGAAAAAAACGCCGTTGGTAGCTGATCATGAAAAAGTTCTGACTCTTACTGACCAGAACTTTCAGCAAAAAACAAAGAACAAAGTAGTATTGGTCGATTTTTGGGCAACTTGGTGCGCTCCCTGCCGAATGATGGCACCAGTTTTAAACGACGTAGCTTCGGAATTGAACGGAAATTCGCATGTTGGTAAAGTTGATATTCAGCAATACCAGTCGCTTGCCAATCAGTTTAAAGTTAGGAGTATTCCAACCCTGATACTATTTAAAAACGGCACAGAAATAAACCGTTTTGTCGGAATCAAATCGAAAGAATTTTTATTGAAAGAAATTGCAAAAGTAGGATAAACATGGAAAAGATACTAATTATAGGGGGTGTTGCGGCCGGAGCAACTGCGGCAGCCAAAGTGCGTCGCATTTCTCCGACTGTACAAATTACAATGCTCGAAGCCGGACCAGACATTTCGTTCGCCAATTGCGGCCTGCCATATTACATTGGTGGCGACATAAAAAACCGTTCGAAACTGATACTTCAAAGTCCTGAAAGTTTCAACGAACAATATAACGTTGATGTGCACATAAATACGATCGTTTTGTCAATCGATAGGGTTGCACACAAGGTGAAAACCCTGAATTCCCGCAACGGCGATCGGAATACGTTTGATTACACCAAACTAATTCTGGCACAAGGTGGCCGCCCTATTAAACCAACCTTACAAGGAGCAAATTTCGATCATGTTTTTACACTGTGGACACTGGAAGACATGGATAAAATCTCACAATATCTGGAAAATAAAAAGCCTAAGAACGCTGTTGTTGTTGGTGGTGGGTTTATCGGACTCGAAATGGTGGAAGCCTTGGTGAAACGTGGGTTGAAAGTGAACGTTGTGGAAATGATGCCGCATGTGATGGCTGTCATGGAAGCTGAAACTGCCGGATTTATCGAAAATGAAATGCTTTCGTACGGCGTTGGAATTCATACCGGTGTCGGGGTTACTGAAATCATGCCGAGTTCGGTGAAACTCGACAACGGGAAAGTATTGGACGCCGATATGGTTTTGCTTTCGATTGGAGTTCGTCCAACATTGCAACTGGCTAAGGAAGCGGGTCTCGAAATTGGTGAGGCCGGTGGATTATTGGTCAATGCACAATTACAAACTTCCGATCCCGATATTTTTGCAGCCGGCGATATGGTCGAAATCGAACATCGCGTGAACGGTCAGAAAGTGCGCATTCCGCTGGCCGGACCGGCAAACCGTCAGGGCCGAATTGCTGCGGAAAATGTGTTGGGTGGAAATCACAGCTACAAAGGTTCAATAGGTACTTCGGTAGTTCGCGTTTTCGAAGCGGTGGCCGGAATATCCGGTTTCTCTCTGAAACAGGCTCGTGCTGCCGGATTTGATGCCGATTCAGTAGTCGTTCACAAAGAACATCACACTTCCTATTATCCGGGAGCCGAAACGGTAACCACGATGCTGGTTTACGATCGCAATAGCGGAATAATTCTCGGTGGACAAACGGCTGGATACAAAGGCGCAGACAAACGGTTGGATGTGATTGCAACTGCAACCGCAGCAAAACTTACTATCAGCGATATTGCTGATATCGACTTTGCCTATTCGCCACCCATCGGGACGGCTAACGATGCAATTAACATGGCTGCTTATACTGCCGAAAACCGGATTTCAGGATTTAGTCCTTCGGTTACAGTTACTGAACTCGATGCTTTTATTGAAGCAAAAAACCCTGTTTTTATTGATGTTCGCGATGTTTTTGCTTTCGAAAAAAGCCACATCAAAGGAGCTCTTAATTTACCGCTTGAAGTTTTGGTACAGCAAATTAATGCTATTCAGGCAACCAGGATGGTGATTGTTTACGACGAAACCGGCAAAAAAGGTCATCAGGCACTTCGCACCTTATTGGGTGCAGGATTTAAGGATGTTACCAATATTTCAGGAGGACATACTTCGTTGCAAAGACAGGCCAGAACCATTGGTTTTAAACACATTCAGGTCAATCTTTTGCCTGTTGAATTGAAATCGGTTGATGAGGAAACTACCAAGACTGAAGAAAAAACAGTTGCAAAAGCCAATGATGAAAATTCGATGCTGATTGTTGATGTGCGCACTCCTGAAGAATTTGAAGACGGCGCTTATCCCGATGCAATCAATATTCCGTTGGATGAACTGATGGAACGTGTGAGTGAAATTGGAGAAAATGCTGCCCGCGAAATCGTGGTGTATTGTGCTTCCGGAGCCCGTTCGGCTTATGCGCAGCGAATGCTGAAACAGGTGGGTTATTCGAATGTGAAAAATGGTGGTGGAATTGGAGCAATGATGGCTAACCGAAATACAAAAACTGCCGCTAAAGGTCCTTCAAACGAATCTATAATTGTTGACGTACGAACTTCCGGCGAGTTTAGTGGAGGTGCTTACCCTGGTGCAATCAATATTCCGTTGGATGATTTTCAATCACGAATCGGCGAATTAGGAAGCAAATCAAGAGACATTACACTTTACTGTGCCTCAGGTGCACGTTCAGCTTATGGACAAAGAGTTCTGGCACAGTTGGGTTTCACCAATGTCAAAAACGGTGGCGGAATCATGCAAATGATGAAACAACGATAATCTAATTCCTAAATCTAATCCAATGCAAAACGTTTTTTCTTACATTGATCTAATGAAAAAAATGGAAGGGCAAGATCGTGTTGCCCTGTTGATCCATAACCCTGAAAATGAGTTTTCAAGATGTGCATTCCGTAGTATTGCAGAGGCTTTACACTTAAGTCAAACCATTTCGGTATTTGTTGCCGATGTGAGTCAGGTTCAGGATATTCATCCGGTTTACAAGATTACCAGTGAGCCTTCGCTTTTACTTTTTGTGAAAGGGAATCTGATAAATGTAGTGGAAGGCTGCCACGAAAGCGATTTTTTCAAAGCATTAATAAATCACGATTCGTCGGAAGGAAAGTCAGGAGAAAATGCCCGGAGGTAGTTTAATACAGAAAGTATGTCCATTAAAAACGAAAAATAACCATATAAATAAACAACTATGTTTGAAGCAATTAAGAAACTTTTAGGTATAAAAACAATCGATTATGCCCAATTGGTAAAAGAAGGTGCGATCATTTTAGATGTTCGGACCAAAGGTGAATATGGATCCGGACACATCAAGGGATCGGTCAATATTCCGGTTGATCAACTGAACAAGAATCTTCAAAAGTTTAAAGACAAAAAACGCCCCATAATTACTTGCTGTGAATCAGGAATGAGAAGCGGGTCTGCAAAGGGAATTTTGACTTCAAATGGTTTTATCAATGTACACAATGGTGGCAGATGGTTGAGCCTGAATAATAAATTGTGATAATTATATCAGGATGAAGAAAGTATTAATTCTTGGTGGTGGATTTGCCGGAGTGCAAACTGCTATTGAATTGCAAAAAAGTAAACAATTTGAAGTTACCCTGGTTTCCGATCGGGATTATCTGTACATCTATCCCATTTCCATCTGGGTTCCTGTTCGTAATGCCGAATTTGACGATGTAAAAGTTTCGCTGGCCGATATCCGGAAAAAATATCCGTTCGAGGTAATTGTTGATTCAGTAAAAGAGATTCATGCAGCCCATCGTCAGGTAGTTTGTGCCAATCAGACACTGTATTACGACTATCTGGTAGTCGCTTTTGGTGCTGATAAAATGAAGCACAAAGGAATTGAGAATACTTTGTCGATTTGCGGAAAGCCTGAAGTTTCGCTGGCAATCCGCGATGAAATTGATGCCTTAATTCAGAAAGGTAGCGGAAAAATTGCTGTTGGTTTTGGCGGTAATCCGAAAGATAAATCGGCAGTTCGCGGAGGTCCGGGATTCGAATTGATGTTTAATATTCACAATCTCCTGAAAAAGAAGAAAATCAGGCAGAATTTCGAGTTGACTTTCTTTGCCCCAATGCAAGAACCTGGTGCCCGGATGGGAAAAGGTGCGCTACCCATGCTCAATAAACTGTTTGATAGATATAAAATTGCAAAACGGTTTGGCAAGAAAATTACCGGATTTGAACCCGGTTCGGTTGTCTTTGAAGACGAATCGAAACTGGATGCCGATCTGATTTTGTTTATTCCAGCATCAGCCGGTCACCGCGTACTTCAAGCGAGCGATTTGCCATTAACCGAAGCAGGATTTATCCAAATCGATAATTTCTGTCAGGTTCGCGGAATCCCTGGTGTGTATGCCATTGGCGATATTGCCGCCATCGAAGGTCCTGAATGGATTGCTAAACAAGGACACATTGCCGAATTGATGGGGCAAAATGCAGCTCACAACATCCTTGAATCGGAAAACGGCACTGCCAACAAAAAAGGCTATCAGGAACACCTGAACATTCTGTGTGTGATGGACACCGGCGATGGAGCCGCTTTTGTTTTCAGAAATAATACGAAATCATTCCTGATACCGATGCCCATTGTTGGTCACTGGATGAAGAAAGGCTGGGGAATGTATTCGAAATTAACCAAAGTAGGCAAATTCCCACGTTTGCCCGGAATGTAAACCTCGAATAACCGAAATGAAAAAAGTTTAAAAAATGAAAGCAAACTTTGAAACCATTATAAACGAAACGAAACCCGTAATCATCGACTTTCATGCGGTGTGGTGCGGGCCTTGTAAGGCTCAGTCGCCCATTTTGAAAGAGTTGGCGACCGAACTTGGCGACCGTATCAGGGTCATTAAAATTGATGTGGATCAAAATCAGGAGATCGCCGCACGATACCAGATCCAAAGTGTTCCTACGATCATGATTTTCAAAAACGGCGAAATAAAATACAAACAACCGGGAGTGCATACCAAACAACAATTAATGAGTGTATTAACAAATATTTTTTAATCATTAAAAAACAAAAATGAAACAGAACATGGGAACTATTGACAAAGTGATCAGGATACTGGTTGCAGTCGTATTTGCAGTTTTATTCTTTGCCAAAGTAATAACCGGTACTTTAGGAATTATTCTTCTGGTTTTAGCAGTCGTTTTTGTGCTGACAAGCCTGATCAGTTTCTGCCCGTTGTATTGGCCTTTCGGAATTAATACAAGAACAAAAGCGAACTAAACCATCCGACTTTTTTTAGCCGTGAAGCTGAAACTAATTTTACTGTGTTTCCACAGTAAGTTGGCTGATAAGTCTTCTTTTTTTCGAATTTCAAGACATAAATGTTGAAAGTTTGTGAGGAATCAGTAAGAAATTTGCTGTTTTCTTGCAAACTTTTGTTTTAATACGTATTTATGCCTTCCAATTTAAACCGAATAAGCTAATTTTACAGCCTTTATTCATCAAGAAAACTAAATTATGAGTTTTAATAATAACCCGCATACCTTTCACATCCCGGTTATGGGACTTGGTTATACCATCGATTCACCAATAAAAGTGGCTCATTATGGCATATCCTCGGTAATTTCACTGGTCGATGATATTTCGATGGAAAAGATGAGGGAATTCTATTGCAAAAAATTTAATTTGCCTTTTCAACCCATTCTGACAAAATCTGAGGATCATCGTGCCAAGCGGATTACTGCCTATTTGAATATCGTTCAGGAGATTGTAAGCCACAAATTCGAAAATTTAAAAAACTCGATTTCGCATAAAGAAGAAGAGTTGCAGAAATATATCGATATGTTGCCTGATATGTCGGAGATTAAGCTGAGATTTAATCAGATGATTAACTCGGACGAAATCAAACATAAATTGAATGACTGGCTGAAAGAAAATCTGGTTGCCGGTGAAATCGATGTCAACATTATGTCGAAATTAGATCGTGACCGCTTTGAAGGAGGCGAAAGATTGCCTTCTATCATGAGCGATGCGCAGTCGGCTCTTCGTGGTTTTGCATTGAGCGATTTAAGTTCTTCGATAGTTCTTTCAGCCGGAATGAATCCCCGTTTATACAGTTACCTCGAAGAATTTGAAGATTTCTATCCGAATGCTTCCATCGAATTAAAGAAAAAAGTTATCCTGAAAGTGAGCGATTACAGGTCTGCGATGATTCAGGGGCGTTTTCTGGCGAAAAAAGGAATCTGGGTATCCGAATACCGTGTTGAATCGGGCCTGAATTGCGGAGGTCATGCCTTTGCTACCGATGGATTCCTGATGGGACCGGTGCTTGAGGAGTTTAAACAGAACAAGGAACTTTTGATTGAAACCGTTCACGATATTTATGTGAAAGCGTTGACTGAAAAAGGAAAACCAGTTCCGGAAAAACCATTTTTGGTAAAAATTACTGCACAAGGCGGAGTTGGTTCAAATGCAGAACACGAATTCTTGCTTAATTATTATCAACTCGATTCAATTGGTTGGGGAACTCCATTTTTGCTTGTTCCTGAAGCCGTTTCTGTTGATGAGCAAACACTCGAAGTTTTGGTCAATGCCAAAGAAGAAGATCTTTACATGAGCGAAGTTTCTCCGCTGGGAGTAATTTTCAACAATGTTCGTGGTACAGGTATGGACCTGAAAAAGGAAGCTCAGAACAAAGCTGGTAATTATGGTTTTCCGTGTACCAAAAAATATCTGGCATTAACACCGGTTTTTACTGATGAAGGTACTTGTACTGCTTCAAAAGAGTTTCAGAAAAAGAAAATTCAGGAATTGAGAGAACAGAACCTGAGTGAAATGGATTTTGAGAAACAACTCAATAAAATTACTGATAAAGCCTGCTTGTGTAACGGATTAACTGCCTCAATATTAATGGCTAATAATTTGGATACAAAAATGGAAGGTACTGGGGTAAGTATTTGTCCGGGACCAAACCTTGCTTACTTTTCGGGCACTTATTCACTCCGGAAAATGGTTGACCATATTTACGGTCGCACCAACGTGATGGAACGCACCGATCGACCAAATTTATTTGTGAAGGAATTGGGTATGTACATCGAGTATCTGGGAGGAAAAATTGAGGAAACGCTCAAGCCAATCTCAGATAAGCAGAAAAAGCATTTTGATAACTTTCAGGAGAATCTGAATAAAGGCGTTGACTACTACAAAGACTTATTTCAGAAATATAAAACTCAGGTTGAAGATTCGACTTCGAAGAATAACCTGATGCAGGATTTGGAAAATATGAAACAAGAGCTTTTGAAGTTGAAAGCGAAAATGGTTTA
>JBBQMW010000113.1:0-12508 GCA_038329265.1 Bacteroidales bacterium
CTCTAAGCGAAGAATGCCAATAGCGGTAATGCCTGCAAAAAGAGATTCAAGAGAATCTAAAACAACACGTTTGGCACCGATAGAATCAATGGCATATTCCAAACGAACGAATATTCCCTCCATATTAAAGTCGGTTTCCTGGATGTCTTTGCGCTCTAAAACAACATTTTCGAGCAAAATCTTTTTCTGCGAAACAAGGCCTTGCAAATCCATATTGAGAGAAGCCACGTTTTTATAAAGCTCATCTTCTGTTTCTTCAAATGACATGAGAACCCCCGGCTCGTTGTAATCGGTGGCACCTTTGATTAGAAAATCAACTCCAAAAAGGGTTTTTCCGGAGCCTGCATTTCCTGAAACTAAAGTGGTTCCATTTTGGGGTAGCCCGCCTTCGGTAATTTCGTCAAAACCTTTGATGCCGGTAGGGCATTTGACTAATTTATTACGCTTGGGGGTAATTTTTCCCTTGGTAGTTTTTATCATTATGATAGTCCTTTATTATTTTGGGTTTCCTTGGAATTCTTTTTAAAGTTACTAAAATTATTCATACGGTCTATTTTGCTGGTTTGTTCTTGTCCAATAATGATGCGATTTAAATCTTAATTTTCATTATTGTTTTGTCAAGCATTTGTTACCTCAAAACATTAGTGACCGAGAAAAATCAAAGTTTATCCGCTACGCAGAATCGCTACAAGCTTCTATTGCTGTATTACAACACTTTATCCGCTGCACGGAAAATTCTCCGTAGAGTTTGTCCCGATGAAAATCGGGAAGATCCCTTCGGGATAATTAATCTACTTTTTGGAGTGGACTCAAATCTAAATGGGAAAAGAGGCTAACCCAGATATTAGGATAGCCTCTTTTGCATAAGATCTTTAAAAACATTCGGAATTGTTTCTGACTGTTTTTCTATAAAATTAATGTATTGCCAATCCAATTGTTGATACACCGGTTGAGAGGTCAAGGAACAGTCCAACCCGATTACTGAGGTGGTATTCGGTACCTATGTGTAAATCCAAAAATAATGGATTCCCATCTCTGTAGTAATTTCTATCACCGTCGTAACCATTGTCCCATGATGATCTTCTTACTGCAAATCCTAATGATCCGGCAAGGTAAAAATCCCAATTCGAATTTGCTCTTAATATTTCATCAAAATAGTATGTGCCTTTTACACCAATCGGAATAATTGTTTCATGATAGTAGTAATAATTGTTTTTCCAGTTGTATTGGTTCCGGTAGGTAGAAAAACTAATAAAAGGAGCTAGAGTGAAATTTTTTGCCACATCAAATTCATAATTGATATGAAAAATTGGCATGGTACGTCCAATATAACCGTAATAACCCGAGTATCCACCAATACCTATACCTAAGTTTAAAGTACCCCCGTAATCTCCGGAATAAGTTTTATTCTGAGCGGATAAGTTTGCTCCTGCAAATATTAAAAAGAAAAGCAATGCTAGTGTAATAATTCTTGTTTTCATTTAAATGATTTTAAAAGTTTGGTGTTATTATTTTTATAAAACTTATTTTTTCTTTCCATGACTACCGCCATGTTCCTTGTTCTTTTCATTATTTTCATGGCCTGAACCATTACTCTTTTTGTAATTTTTATTGGAGTTCCCCATGTTTTGTTTTTTGTAATTAGAGCTTTCCTGATGAGGTCTTTCGCCGTAAGTTTTTTGAGGTTTTCCGCGGTATCCTTTGGCATATTTCACCTTGTATTCACGAAAATCTCTATAAGGTGTGCTGCCATGATAATCTGTCATCACAACTTTATAGCCATGGTACAAATCATAATTTCGGTATCGGCTGGGAAGAGAAGTCCTGTGAATCCAGTTAACTCCGTTAAAATAGATAAACATCGATGAAGGAACGTCGTAATAGGCTTCAACATCAGGTAAATAGTAGTATCTTACTTCAGAGTATCCCGTTGGAGCCCACATTGGATGTGAGCCAATATTTACATTCACTGACACTTGCGCATAAGTTGTTGCTCCATAAAAGAACAGTAATCCAACAAAAGCCAATTTTAAGAGTTTCATTATGTTTTTTGATTTTGAATATGTAAAGGTGAGCTCATTTACTCCGGAAAGTATTACACAATTCCGGAGGAAATTTACATTATTCACACTTTTTGATTTTATTGATTAATTAAATTAAAAAGTTCTTTCATATTTGGTGACAGGATTACTTCAGTTCTGCGATTATTCGCACGTCCTTCTGCTGTTTCATTCGGTTTTATTGGATGAAATTCGCTTTTTCCGGTTGCTGTTATCCGACTTGGATCAAAACCATTGTCCTTGGTCAGAATACGTACTATGGATGTTGCCCTTGCAGTGCTGAGATCCCAGTTGTCTTTAAACTGATTGGTTTTAATTGGTATGCTATCGGTATGTCCTTCAATAACAACAGTGATGTCTTTCGCGCTGTTAAGCACTATTGCAAGTGTTTTGAGTGCTTCTTTTCCTTTGGGATCGACTACATCGCTACCTGATTTGAATAGTAATTTTTCCTGGAGTGAAACATAAACGTTTCCATCTTTCGTGTAAACCGAAAGCTCATCCGATTTATAATTCATCAGTGCGGCGGCAATTGAGTTTTTAAGGTTGTTCATGACATCTTTTTGTGCCTGAATCATATCCTGAAGTGATTTTAAACGTTTGGCCTGATCGGCTATCGTCATTTTTGATTCAGTGGTCAATTCCTTTAAATCATTTACCATCAGGTTGTTTTGGTTTAGCAAAGAGGTTTTGTCGTTGGTTAAGTTCTTCACCATTGTGTTGCATTCATTCAATTTGCTATGAGTGCTGGTACTGTCTTTTTGCAGCTTATCAACTCTGTTTCTGGAGCTGACTAATTTTTTACTGGGTCCGCATGAGCTTAAGGATAAGCCAATGATTAAAGCAAAGATTCCGAGGAATTGAACTGTTGTTTTCATATCGATTTTTTATAAGGTTTATTAATGATGCAAAGTTGAGCAACTTACATGTAAAATGTATTACACAACTTTTTGAATATATTGCATAATTCACACGTTCCAAAAACAAACCTGATGATCAAAAACAAAAAAAAGTTCGTGCCAAAATTTGACATGAACTTAAAGCATGAATCGATTGATTATCCTAATCTTCCATTTGGAAAACTAAATGCTGGGTTTTAAGCACTATCCGAAAACAACTACCGTTTAGGTTTATCACATATACAAGTGGTTTTAAAGTTTGCACAATTGTGCGATTTAACCGTCGGAATAATACCACAATAAATTAGTGTTGGATTAGAGATTTGAACGTCCAATTTTTTAATTTGATCTATTCGGTTGATAATTAGTTGGCTAATGCCTTTACTTATGCATGATATCATAAGATTTCAATCATTGGAACAGTGTTTGAATTTAATAAACTATAAAAAAACACTGATTATGTTTATTGATCTGAACTCAGATAATTAATGAATAGATCATTGGGAGATGAATGTTTGTCGGAAAAAATGAATTTAATAATTTAAATTTTTAAGGATGAAAAGGCTGTTTCTGTTACTAATCATCGTATTAATTGCATCTGCTGTAAATGCAATTAATTTTTACTCACAAAAAATTGTGAGTTGCTCTTCAGGGGCTTATCACACTTTAGCAATTGATGAATCGGGGAATTTGTGGACCTGGGGTTTTAATTATTGCGGACAGTTAGGTGACGGAACAACAGATGAGAAATTAGTCCCGGTACAGATTTTGGCTACAAAAAAAATTAAAATCGCTGTGGCAGGATTCGATTACAGCATGGCAATTGACGAATCAGGAAATCTCTGGAGCTGGGGTACCAATGCTTCCGGACAGTTGGGCAATAATTCCAATTCAGTCAGCACTTCCATACCGGTTCTGATAAAGTCCGGAACAAAATTTAAATCCGTCTCCATTTATAATGCTCATACTTTAGCAATCGATGAATCTGGAAATTTATGGACATGGGGCTCGAATTGCAAGGGACAATTAGGAGACGGCACAAGTTCCGATAAATCTTCTCCGGTAAATATTAATCCGGGTACTAAGTTTAAATTTATTTCAGCAGGTACTGCACACAGTATGGCGATTGACGAGTCGGGCAACCTGTGGACCTGGGGAAATAATAAATATGGTCAGCTTGGAAATGGCACCACATCGGATAAGGCCATTCCTGTAATGGTAAAGTCAGGTACCAGATTTAATGTTGCAGCATCCGGTTTGGGGCATAGTTTGGCCATTGATGAATTGGGAAACTTGTGGAGCTGGGGCGGAAATTACTCTGGTCAATTGGGCGACGGAACCGATCTAAATAAACTTTTTCCAGTACAAATCAGATCCGATAAAAAATTCAAGGCCATTTCGTCCGGAGCTTCCAATTGTATGGCAATTGATAAATCGGACAATTTGTGGTCATGGGGATATAATGGATCTGGAAATTTAGGCGATGGAACAACTGCAGATAAACTGATACCAATAAGTATCAAATCAGGAACAAAATTTAAATCTGTTTCAGCCAGTTATAATCACAGCATGGCTATCGAAGAATCAGGAACCCTTTGGAGTTGGGGAACAAATGAAAATGGACAGTTTGCAGACGGAACCACATCCGGAAAATCGCGACCAGTAAGTATAAAAACTGACCATAAATTCAAAGTCGTTTCAACTGGCAATGAACACTCTCTGGCTATTGATGAATCAGGATATTTGTGGACCTGGGGCGCAAATTCTTATGGACAATTGGGTGATGGAACCAGATTTGGGAAAAATATTCCCGAAAAAATAATTTCCGGAACAAAATTTAAAGCTGTTTCAGCAGGAAAATACAACACAAGTTTAGCTATTGATGAAATAGGAAATTTGTGGGCCTGGGGATATAATTATTACGGGCAGCTAGGCGATGGAACCACTGCTGACAAGAACATTCCGGTTCAGGTCAAATTCGGAACAAAATTTAAAATGGTGTCGGCAGGATCATCTGTTAGTATGGCTATTGATGAAACAGGAAAGCTATGGACATGGGGTTACGGGCAGTTGGGAACAGGTGAAACTACTACCAAACTAATCCCAGTAAATATCAAATCGGATGTAAAATTTAAATTTGTTTCTGCTTGTACCACCTATGCAATGGCTATCGACGAAGCAGGAAATCTCTGGGCATGGGGAATGAATAAATCAGGACAATTAGGAGATGGTACAACTACAGATAAAACCACTCCACAACAAATTATGCATGGAACAAAATTCAGCTACGTATCAACCTATTATTCTCATTCCTTAGCTATTGATGAATCGGGAAATTTGTGGGCATGGGGAAGTAATGAATATGGAAAATTGGGAATTGGGAGCGATGTTGCTAAAACAAAACCTGTATTGGTCAAAGCCGGCACAAAATTTAAAATGGCATCTGCCGGATCTGTGCATTCTATAGCTATTGATGAATCAGAGAATCTTTGGACATGGGGATTTAATAAAAATGGCCGACTGGGTGATGGAACAACTGCTGATAAAACAATTCCGATCCTGATCAAAACCAGTACGAAAATTAAAAGCATTTCAGCCGCTTACAATTATTCATTAGCCATTGACGAGTCAGGCAAACTTTGGGCCTGGGGTTACAATGACGTGGGTCAGTTAGGTGATGGAACGGCCTGGCATAATTCTCCAACGTTAATTAATACGGATAATTCAGCTACCAGCAATATCATGCGCAACAGATGAAGTTGACAGTCATACAAAAAAAAAGTCCATGCCGATAAATGACATGGACTTCTTAATTCTGAATTGATTGATTATTTTGTTTTCACAACTTCAAATGTTACTCTGCGATTTAATGCACGACCTTCTTCTGTATCGTTGGTTGCAGCAGGTTTCGTTTCTCCTAGTGGTTTTTGTTTTGAAACACGTGTCGCTTTTACTCCGGAATTGGTGATTGCTTTGATAACCGACTCAATTCGTCTTTCCGACAATTTCATGTTGTATTCCTCAGTCCCTTTATTATCTGCATTGCCTGTCAGGTCAACCTTGTAGGTATCGTTTGCTTTCAAGATTTTGACCAGTTTTGCAATTTTTGCTTTTTCAACCTGAAGTACATTCGACTTATCATAGTCAAAATATACCGGTTCAACGGTCATTTCCGGATCTGCATTTTCCAGAGCAGCATCTTCAATCACAGGACATCCTTTATTTTCTTTTGGTCCGGCAACGGTTGGGCAATTATCCATGTAATCGGCTAAACCATCACCATCGGTGTCAACAGGACATCCGTTCACATCAACTTTAACTCCGGCAGGAGTATCCAGACATTTGTCTAAAGCATCTGCAACTCCATCTTTATCCTGATCAACAGGGCATCCATTAACATCTACTTTTGATCCTTTCGGAGTGTCGGGGCATTTGTCATCTTTATCGGCAACACCATCACCATCGGTATCCGGGCAACCTTTCATTGAAGTTAATCCGGCAACAGTCGGGCAATCATCGAGGTAATCTGCCACGCCATCACCATCAGTGTCAAGTGGACATCCTTTGGCATCAACAGCAACTCCTGCGGGTGTATTTGTACATTTATCTTTGTTGTCCGAAACACCATCCATGTCAGTATCTTTGGCTTTTCCAAAATTGATTTCGACACCAGCAGTAACTTTCCAGAGGTTTTCTCTTCCGGTTACTCCTTTGGCAACCGACTCAATTCCGCGAATATAACCGGCTTCAAGATAAAGTGCAGTGGCAGATTTGAAATAATATTTCGTACCCAGACCTAAATCGAAGTTCACCCCATTTGTACCATTGTCAAACAAGTATCCTGGTCCGGCAAAGAAATAAGGACGTAAATTTGAGTCTTCGCCCGAAAGATTGAATCTAAGATTCAGGAAGGGATTGACTAAATCCAGATTGCTGAGCAATATTGTCCGATATACACCTATATCACCTTTTAGCATGATATCAAATCTTGGACTTAAGTATCTGCTGAAGTACAATTCGGGCATAATACCTATACCACCATTCTCCAGGGTTCCGTATGCACCGGCACCACCACCGATTCCCCATTTTTTGTCAACTGTTTGAGCATTTAAACTAGCTGTAAAAGCTAAAATAGCGATAAGTAAAAGTAATTTTTTCATGTTTTTTTTTGTTTGGTTTTATTCTAGATTGATGCGATAATCTTTTGTAATTCCTCTTTTGTTTTGCCCAGTTTGAGCTGGAGTCTTCCCAATAGTTCCTCTTTTTTTCCGTCTACCAACAATAGATCGTTGTCGGTTAAGATTGCGAATTTTTGTTTGAGTTTTCCTTTTGTTTCATTCCAGTTTCCCTGAATTTCGTTTGTGTTCATTTTAGTAAATTTTAATTGTGAATGAATTTTCACATTACAAATGTTGAGTTTTTCCACGCTGGTATAGTTACATTATTCTAAAGAAGAGTTACATGTTTCACACATTAGCGTTGTATAAAATTGCGGACTTTTTATTGGATCATCTGACCGGAAGTGTGAATCATGTAACTTTTTGACTGAGATATATAACTTTTCCCCTTTCAATTGTGTCAACCTTTGCACTTAAACACAATTTAAATCAATGACAATTTCGATCAATAAAAAATTTGTTTTCTCAAAAGGAATTGACGAGTTCTTTTCTGGTGTTCAAAATGCCTGGAATTTTATCGGACTTTTTTTTAAAGAAGTATTCAAAAGACCTTTTCATATGCGCGAGGTAATTAACCAGTGTTTCGAAGTTGGCTTACGATCGCTGGCCTTAATTACGGTTACAGGCTTTATTGTAGGTATTGTATTCACGAAACAATCGCGCCCGTCGCTTGAAGAATTTGGAGCAACCTCATGGATTCCCTCGCTAATTGGAATTGCCATTGTAAAAGCGCTGGGACCTTTGGTTACAGCTCTTATTTGTGCCGGAAAAGTTGGTTCAAGCATTGGTGCCGAGTTGGGTTCGATGAAGGTGACTGAACAGATCGAAGCCATGGAAGTATCGTCAATTAATCCGTTTAAATACTTAGTTGTTACCCGTGTATTAGCTACAACCATTACAATTCCATTGTTGGCCTTGTATTGCAGCTTCGTTGGTTTATACGGTTCCTATTTAAATGTTCATTCTGCGGAAACAAGCAGCATTTTTAGTTTTTACCAAAACGCATTTAAAACCATTACCTTCCTCGATATATTCACATCGGTAACAAAATCAGTGGTTTACGGATTTACTATAGGTATTGTGGGAGCATACAAGGGTTATAATGCCTCACAGGGAACCCGTGGAGTTGGCCGTGCAGCCAATCAGGCAGTAGTATTGGCGATGTTCCTGATATTTATTGAAGAAGTAGTTATTGTGCATATCTCAAACTGGATCAGGTTTTATTAAAGTTATGGAAAAGATTATACAAAAACATATTATAGACAAAACTGAATCAGTCATTTCAATCAAAGGATTATACAAGTCATTTGGAGAATTGGAAGTTCTGAAAGGCATTGATTTTAATCTGTTTAAAGGAGAAAATGTTGCTGTTTTGGGTAAATCGGGTACAGGCAAATCTGTGCTGATAAAAATTATCGTTGGACTGCTGAAATCAGATCGGGGAGAAGTGATGGTTCTGGGTAAAGATGTGGAACACTTAAATCGCAAAGAATTGGATATTCTAAGATTGCGGATTGGATTTTCATTTCAAAGCAGTGCCTTATACGATGGCATGAATGTGTATCAAAATCTTGCTTTTCCGTTAACCATGAATGTCAAAAACCTGACTAAAAAGGAAGTCGATGACGCCGTTGAGGAAGTATTGGAAGCCGTTGGCTTACAAAACAAAATGCAACAAATGCCATCCGACCTTTCAGGCGGGCAGAGAAAACGGATTGGCATTGCTCGAACCTTAATTCTGAAGCCTGAAATTATGTTGTACGACGAACCTACTTCGGGTTTGGATCCAATTACAAGCTCTGAAATTATTGAGTTGATCAATGAGGTACAACAGCAATACAACACCAGTTCTGTGATTATTACGCACGATTTGACCTGTGCGAAACAAACAGGTAACCGAATTGCCCTGATGTTTGAAGGTCGATTTTTAAAGATCGGAAAATTTGAAGAGGTATTTAAATCTGAAAATGAGCAGATTAAAGGATTTTATAATTACAATTTTATACAATAAAAATGAACGATTCACCAAATAAACGCGCTGTTATAGTAGGAGTTTTTGTCTTCGTAGGATTGATGTTTTTTCTTGCCGGAATTCTACTCGTAGGCAACCTGCACGAAACTTTTACCGATAAGATGGAAGTTGTTTCGCATTTTGACGAAGTTAATGGCTTACAAAAGGGAAATAATGTCTGGTTTTCAGGAGTCAAAATTGGTGTTGTAAGCAACATGGAATTTTACGGAAAATCGCAGGTCGAGGTTGGTTTGAAAATCGATAAAAAGGCACAGAAATATATTCGGGAAGATGCCATGGTTAAAATAAGCAGCGATGGTTTGATTGGAAATAAGATTTTGGTCATTTACGGAGGCACCGATGAAGCACCTGAAATACAGGAAGGTGACACTCTGAAGGTGGAAAAAACGTTTTCTTCAGAAGACATGATCAATACTGCTCAGGAAAATAATAAAAACCTTTTGGCCATCACCAACGATGTAAAAGTCATCACTAAAAAACTGGCTGCCGGCGAAGGATCTATTGGCAAATTACTCGACGATAGTTTGATGTACAGCACGCTCAATGCAACTATTGTTTCGCTTAAAAATGCCTCAGTAAAGGCAGAACAATTGATTGGCTCGCTGAATACCTTCAGTTCGGGACTCAATAAAAAGGGAACGCTGGCCAACGAAATTACAACTGATACGGTGATTTTTAAATCGGTAAAAACGTCGGTTTTGCAATTGCAACAGATGGCTGATACTGCATCGGTTTTTATTAACAATCTAAAAATGGCCGGAAGCAATCCAAATAGTACCGTTGGTGTTTTACTGCACGATAAAGAATCTGCGGAAAGGCTGAAAGCAACGATTAAAAACCTGGAGAGCAGTTCGGTAAAACTTGATGAAGACCTGAAAGCAGCGCAACACAGTTTCCTGCTCAAAGGCTATTTTAAGAAACAAGCCAAAGCAGCAGCGAAGGATTCTATTGGAAAATAGTAGACCTTAATTTAATCACTGTTTTGGTATTTTATCTGATTTTTATTGACCAGTTGGTCGCCTACAATCTTATACCTGCATCTGTGAATCATGTAACTAATTATCAAAGTAATGTAACACAGTAGCAGCATAATGATCCTAGATTTGTTCGATTACAAGCTAATTTAAATTTGAAATGGGAAAATTTACCCCCGTCATTAAAGTAATTCCAAAGGTTCGAGATGCCACCAAGCACTCGATGACAAAGCTTAGCGAGCAAACAATTGCAAAAACTGTTGATGCCGGAAACTTTTTAACAGATGTTGCTGATGTTGCCCTGTTTATAGCACAGCTAACAAAAGACATGTTTTCGCGCGATTTTGAATGGAAAGAGTTTCTGCGGCAATGTTATCACATCGGATATAAATCACTGCCACTAATTTCAATCACCGGAGCTATTATGGGCTTGGTGCTTACCATACAGTCGCGTCCGGTTCTTGCCGATTTTGGAGCTGAATCTATGCTTCCCGGTATGGTTGCAATATCACTGATTCGGGAAATGGGACCGGTTATTACCGCTTTAATTTGTGCCGGAAAAATTGGTTCAGGAATGGGTGCTGAATTAGGTTCGATGAAAGTGACCGAACAGATTGAAGCGATGGAAGTTTCATCGACAAATCCGATGCGGTTTTTAGTAGTTACCCGGGTTTTGGCGGCCACATTAATGATCCCCTTGTTAATTCTATATGCCGATTTGTTAGGTATTTTTGGGAGCTGGGCTGGTGCGAATATTAAGGGCGATGTGGCGCTTACGCTATTTTTCTCGCAGGCATTCAGCCATATTGATTTTATTGATTTTTTACCCGCTGTTATAAAATCGTTTTTTTTCGGGGCAGTCATCGGAATAGTTGGTTGCTATAAAGGATACAATGCCGGACGTGGAACCGAAAGTGTAGGAATTGCTGCAAATTCGGCAGTTGTTTTGGCTTCATTACTGGTGATTATTACTGATATGATTGCAGTTCAAATAACTGATATGCTAATGTCATGATTACAGAACAAACAGATATTCAGGAGAAAACTTCGTTGAAAACGAAAAGCAAGGAGTCGGTTATTGAAATCAATAAGCTCAAAAAATCATTTGGAACCCAACCGGTATTAACCAATGTTTCACTCAAACTTTATAATGGCGAAAACCTGGTCGTGCTGGGGAAATCCGGCTCCGGAAAATCAGTTCTGATCAAATGTATTGTTCGCTTAATGACTCATGACTCAGGAACAATTCATATTCTTGGTGAGGACATCAATACTTTAACGAGCGATAAACTGGGAATATTGAGACAGAAGATTGGGTTTCTTTTTCAAAGTGGCGCCTTGTATGATTCAATGACAGTGAGGGAAAATCTGGAATTTCCGTTGAGAAGAATAAATAAAAGTCTTAATGAACATCAAATTTTAGAGAAAGTATATGAGGCATTGGAGAATGTTGGTTTATCCGATTCCCTTAACAAAATGCCTTCGCAACTATCCGGCGGAATGCGAAAAAGAATCAGCCTTGCCCGAACCATAATTATTGACCCGCTGATCATGTTATATGATGAACCTACAACAGGACTCGATCCGGTAACTTCAGATGAGATCAGCCTTCTAATCAACGATATTCAGAAAAAATACAAGACTTCTTCCATCATCATTACACACGATATCGAATGCGCCCGAAATACGGCAAACCGGCTTATCATGCTAAAAGATGGCGAAGTTTATCAGGAAGGTAACCTGGACGAGTTTGAAAAGTCAGTTGACCCGTTAATCAATACATTCTTTAAATAACTATCAAAACATACGATCATGGATACGAATACACCAAAATTTAAATTACGCTTAGGATTATTTGTTGTCGGGGGAATGGCTCTTTTTGTGTTGGCCATATTTATAATAGGTAAACAAAAAAACCTGTTTAACCCTGTTTTTAAGCTAACTACAACTTTCTACAATGTCAGCGGGCTACAGGTTGGCAATAATATCCGTTTCTCTGGAATAAATGTGGGAACTGTTGATAACATCAGCATTATCAATGATTCAACAGTTAAGGTTGAATTGTTGGTAAGGAAAGAGATCAAGCAATTTATTAAATCAGACTGTGTTATTGCCATTGGTTCAGAGGGATTGATTGGAGATCGGCTTTTAATTATTACGCAAGGTAGCGCTGAGGCTAGTTTGGCACGTGAAGGAGAAGAGCTTGCATCGGTTGAACCGGTTGAAACCGATGCCATTATGGCAAGTGTGCAAATCACTGCTGCAAATGCCGAAATCATTACTGAAAAGCTAGCCGAGATTATGATCAAAATTAACAGCGGAGATGGAACACTTGGAAGGTTGATTCAGGATACAACTATTGCCC
>JBBQMW010000114.1:0-12446 GCA_038329265.1 Bacteroidales bacterium
AGGCACATTGAAAATTATTTGGTTGAAAATGGAAAGTTCAGAGTTGACAAGGCAGGCATTATAGAAATTCCGAACTGCCTTTTGTTGAATTTTCGGCATTCTCTTTTGTTTCTTTTCTCTGATGCATTGCGGAATGTCAGAGTAGCAAACTCAGAGAAAAGAAAGCGCTTCAAAAATTTAGGCGCGAAGCGTGTTCCATGAATTTTTCTGCCATCTTACCGATTGTAGAAATGTAAAGTCCAATTTTCGCATACTCAATTGGCCTAACATTTTATCTCATGCGAGTTCCATCCGGCCTTTAAAAAACAAATTATTCCCGGATGAAAAAAAAGTTGTGGACACTCCAAACTAAAAATAATTTTTCCGGATTATATTTATCCAAAAACCTGAAAATAAGACAACTAAAGAATCAAATCCATTTTCGGATTTGGTTCTGTGTTGAATCAACCGAGCTCGCCCTATGCTCTCAGGCAGAAAAAAAGGTAGAAAATGCGGAAATATGACGCTCCACACAGCCAATTAGCAGCCACCTTTCTGCCAGTTAGCACGCACTATTCTGCCAATTAGCAGCCACCACCGAGCTATATGGTATCCTGATTCTTTGCGGCTGATCTTAAAGTGTAAGTTTTCATACGATAGTTTTTAAAAATGATGGTGAACTTACAATTCCGCCCATTGGTAATGAATTTCGGATACCTTGGATCATTGCCTTTCAGTATGTTGAGCCACAATAGATATTACTCATGTTGTGGCGGTTCCATACCCTTATGAACTTTTGTAAACACTCTCCAGCCCCGTTTCTCCAGGCGTTCAATGGCCTGTTCGTTATCACTTGAGTCAACCAATTCTGAATCAGCTATTTTTTGTAGTTTCAAATTTATCGTAAAACATGATCCTTCATTCAATTTGCTTTCAACCTCAATTTTTCCCTGGAAAAGCTCAACCAATTCTTTTACCAACGATAATCCAATTCCGGTTCCGTTGCCAACATTCCGATGTTCTTTTACCTGAAAAAACCGTTCAAAAAGCCGTTCCTGATCAGCATCTGAAATTCCGGTTCCGGTATCTTTCACTTGCATTTTCACATCGAATTCATTTTTCCCAGCCGACGAAAACATCAGGAAGAAGCTGATAACTCCATTATTAGGAGTAAACTTAAAAGCATTCGACAATAAATTGTTAACTATTCTTTCCAATTTATCCTTATCGAATAAGAGAAAAACAGCTTCACCTACCATCAAAACGATACAATCCTTTCTCTTCGGTACCAATCCACATCGTATTATCGCTTGCCCGACAAATGGAATAGATTTTTTTTGAATCAAAATTTTTAAATAGCTCCGGATTATTACCTGAATTAGTAAATCGATTCTTTTCGATATCATAAATATTCAAACCGCCGTCCATAGTTCCAATCCACAAATTTCCATGTTGATCTTGGTTTATGGTCCGGACAATTTCTCCTTGCAGTGAAAATTTATCATTTTGGTCGTGAAGGAATCGTTTAAACTCCATTTTTTCTTTGACCAACAAATTGATTCCCTTTTCAGTACTAAACCAAAGTCTATTACCTGAATCTTCAAAAATGTCGTTTATTGTTCCAAAACCTGGTTTTTTCAAATTATTATCTTCAGGTTTATAGTTTGTGAAATTATCGAGATTTCGATTATGGCTTTTTGAAAAATTCATAACTTCAGAGAAATCGCTTTTAACATTTTTCTAATCTGCCCTTTCAGTGCGTAGGTTATGAGGGTTTATTTTTGCCCAAGGCGTTGCCATCGGGCTGAATTAAGTTAGGCTTTCAGCCTGATTCCGCGCTGAAAGTGCAGATTGTTCTAGCCCAACGCAACGCGTTGGGTTCAGAATAGTCCATGAAACACATCGCCCTGAAAGGGCAGGTAAGTTTTTTGAAAAAAGAACATCTTAATAATTTTTAAAAGCAATTTCCTCGTTCACAACTAAAGTTATACATGGATTATCTTCTCTTTTCTATACTTTTACAAATCAATAGAAAGTTATGAATAAAGAAGATGGATTTCCGGGGCAAATTAGTTTTGTACTTCCTGAAAAAATAATCGATTTGATGAAGAGTAATCCACTGATTTCAGAATTGTATATCACTGATATAGGCTATTATCCACATGCCAAGTATCACTTCAGAGAACGGTCGGCAGGAAGTGCACAATTCATTTTGATTTATTGTACTGAAGGCAAGGGTGAAATCTGCATGGGTATGGTTAATCATTTCATTTCCGCTAACAATTTCGTAATTATACCGCCGGGTATTTCTCATTCATACCGGTCCGACAAAAAGGAACCCTGGTCGATTTACTGGATCCATTTTTCAGGTACAAAAGCCGGTTTATTTGCTCGTTCCAGCTGTCAGATTTTGCCTATCGAACCTGGAAAAATCTCACGGATAAGCGATCGGCTCAATCTTTTCACTGAAATATTCCGTAATCTGGAACGAGGTTTTAGCATCGAAACGCTCGAATATTCGAATCTATGTTTGAGCTATTTATTGGCATCTTTCACCCATTTGAACCAATTCAGAGAAATTCGGAAGGCGGATGAAAACGATCCTCTGACCCGAAGTATCAACTTTATGCTTGAAAACCTTGGCCGGAAATTGTTGCTGGATGATATTGCTACTGAAGTCGGATTATCGGCCTCGCATTATTCACGCTTGTTTCAAAACAAAACCGGACACTCTCCTATCGATTATTTCATTCAGCTTAAAATTCAGCGGGTCTGCCGTTTGCTCGATAACTCAAGCTGGATGATAGCCGATGTGTCACGCGAAGCAGGATTTGAAGACCAGTTTTATTTTTCAAGGGTTTTTAGGAAAGTAATGGGCATGTCGCCGGTAGAATATCGGAAAAGAAAGGGTTAAGTCCTGCTCAAAACGGTATTGTGGCGGTGCTTCTCCTTTCATTTCTGTAATCTGCGGGTCGTTGAATTCATCTTCATTTCCATCGATGGCAATCAGTTTTACCAAGAATTCCCACGAATCACTATAGTCGAACAAATAAAGTATTTTTTGACCTTTATATAAACCCAATTCGCAAATAACTGCATCGTCGGGAATGGCCGGAGTCCTTGTAATGTCGCCTGACGCTTTTGCAAGATCAACCGCTTTAATTGCATTACCCCGGAATCCGCTCATCAGGTATATTTTGTTAAGTGCATACATCACCGATTTTCCCTGATGATCCCATTGAATAAAAATTTTGTCCTTCGAGATGGCAGGCGAACTTCCTTCACCAAAATTAGCAACAATGTCCATCTGACCAAAATTGCGTTTCCACTTTATATTTCCTTTCATATCGAGGCAGTATAAACCACGTGAACCGAAGAAAGCAAAAATATTTTCACCGTCAGTAATCGGAGAATTCGACGCCCAGGTTCCGAGTTCGTGAGTTCGTTTAAGAGGAGCTCTTCTGTAACAACCGTTTCCAAGTTAATTTTCCCGGAAGCTTTATCCACCTAAATCACTTTAAACTAACTGTTGGATCAGATCAGTTTGAATGGGAGACATTGGATTGGCTGCTGTAGCATCAGTCTTCTCCACTTTTATGTCGGTTGGAACGGCAGTTTAAACAATGTTCTGATTGCCCCAAACAATAGGCGTTGCATTTCCTTTCCCCGGAATTTCAATTTTCCACTTCACATTTTTTGTTTCGCTGAATTCAACGGGAGTATTGCCTCCCATAACCGAACCGGTATTGTACAAACCTCGCCATTCGGGCCAATTGGTTGTAAAATCGTTTAGTTAGATAGAATTATTTTTAGATTGTAGAGACGCGATTAATCGCGTCTCTACGTAACAAAGTTTTATTTCACCAGTTTCGAAATTTCTTTAAATCCGGGAGCAGCTGCGCTTCTGGTCAATTCAAAAAGAATGGACTCCAGAGAAGTCATCAGGATTCCTTCGTAACGGAACCGTTTCATAGCCAAATCAACATTATCAAACGAACGCGACGAAACACAATCCATAACCACAACCGGAACATAACCGGCTTCTTTCAGATCGATTGCCGTTTGCAGCACACAAACATGTGATTCAATTCCGCAGATAATCACGTTTTTTGCTCCTGATCGCTTCAGTTTTTCAGCAAAAACAGGCTCATCGTAACAACTGAAATCTTTCTTCTCGATGTACTGAAAATCGTTGATTACTGATTTAATCTCGTCAATAGTCTCGCCCAGACCTTTCGAATACTGCTGAGTAACCAACAAATTCACCCCAAGTATCTGCAAGCCCTGAATCAGCTTTCTGCAATTTTCAACTAACTGTTCATTTTCTTCCATCACCGGAACCAGACGTTCCTGAATATCAATTACCAATCCAATGGTGTTTTCTTTTAAAATTCTCATATAAAGCCTCCCCTAAATCCCCTCCAAAAGAGGGGACTTTAAAATCGCGTTGAATAAAAATGTGAACTATAATGTTGCATTAAGAATAATCGGAACGGTTTTAACTCCCTTCTCCTTCAGAGAAGGGTTGTGGATGAGGCTTTTTGGGTGGGGCTTCATTCGCCTGCATCCGCGATTTATCGCCCAGATAGCCGCCATGATGTCGTTTGGCGTATTCTTCATTATTAAAGCCAATACGTTTCATCATCATCACAACCAGAACATCTCCGATAACGGTCATCACTGTGGTTGATGTACTTGGAGTGAGTCCTAAAATACAAACTTCTTTCGGATTGCCGGTTAATAGACAAGCATCAGCAAATTGTGCAAGCTGAGATTCTTCATTGCTGGTAATCACAATCAAAGGTAACCCCGGATGAAGGTTCTCTGCCAGATCAACCAATTCCAGAATTTCGCGGGTCTTTCCGGAGTTTGAAATCAGGAGCAAAACATCGTTGGGTTGAATAACTCCCAAATCGCCATGCTGCGCGTCGCTTGGGTGAAGGAAAACGGCAGGGGTACCGGTTGAGCTGAATGTTGTTGCAATATTTAAAGCAATTTGCCCGGCTTTTCCCATTCCTGATGCAACCAGTTTGCCCTTTAATTGATGCACTCGTTCTTCAATAATGTTTATTGCTTTCACGTATGAATCGGATATTGGAATATTTTCGATAGCTTCGGCTTCCTGTTTCAGAACCTGTTTGATTTCGTCAAGCATATATTTCATTTTTATAATCGTCAAAAATAGGGTAAAAATCCTTAACCGAAAGAATTTTTACCTTCGATTTTACGATATAGAACGTGACCGAAATCAGCTTTATTCCAGGCATATCTTTTTTCTTTTATCGTATCGTATTTTTTAAAAACCAAACTGAATTTTAAGTGTTCATATGTTTTAAAAATCATACTAACCAATAATTTTATTGAAATGAAGATTCACGAATATCAAGCCAGACAAATTTTCAGGGATTATGGCATTCCTGTGCCCGATGATGTTTTATGCTACACGGTAAGGGAGGTAGAAAACGCTGCGCGCGAAATGAATTGCATGACTGTTATTAAAGCTCAGGTTTTAACTGGTGGACGCGGAAAAGCGGGCGGTGTTAAACTTGCACGAAATGTTGACGAAGCCATTGCTGCCGCGAAACAGATTCTTGGAATGAACATCAAAGGTTTTAAGGTTGAAAAGGTGCTGGTTACCAAAGCCGCCGACATTGAAAAAGAATTTTATGTAGGATTTGTAAACGACCGCAATACAAAAACAATTACCCTGATGGCGAGTGCTGAGGGTGGAATTGAAATTGAGGAAGTCGCTAAAAACAATCCTGAAAAAATTATCAAATATCCAATTAATCCGCTCACCGGCCTTCTTGATTTTCAAGCCAGGAATATTGCTATTCAATTGTTTGCAAATATTATACAAGCAAACAAAGCAGCATCGATACTCACCAGATTATACAAATTATACATTGCGACTGACGCGACTTTGGCCGAAATAAATCCCTTGATTTTAGACAAAAACGGTGAAGTGCTTGCACTCGACGGAAAAATGACCTTTGACGATAATGCGCTATATCGTCAGCCCAAAATACTGGCCATGCGCGAGCCCGACGAAGAAGAAGTTCAGGAAATTGCGGCACACGTTAAAGGATTATCCTACATAAAATTGGATGGAAACATAGGCTGTATGGTAAACGGCGCAGGATTAGCCATGGCAACCATGGACATGATTAAATTGTATGGCGGTTCTCCGGCAAACTTTCTCGACATTGGCGGAAGTTCGAATCCTCAAAAAGTAATTGATGCCATGAATATTCTGCTTGGCGACAAAAATGTAAAGTCAGTAATGATTAACATTTTTGGCGGAATTACCCGTTGCGACGATGTTGCCAAAGGGCTCATTAAAGCGCTCGAAGTCCTGATAACAGATATCCCAATTGTAGTTCGTTTGTCAGGAACAAATGCCGCAGAAGGCCTTGCACTCCTGAAAGAAACCGGACTTCCAACCGTAAGCTCGATGAGCGAAGCTGCCCAGATGGCAATCGCATTGAGTAAGCGATAAATTCTTTAATAATATCCAATACTGAATATTGAATAATCAATTTCCAAAGGGTGAAATCTGGAACTTGAAACTTTTAACTTTTAACTAATTTAATATGAGCATTTTAGTCAATAAAGATACCAAAGTGGTTGTTCAGGGAATAACCGGACGCGACGGTAAATTCCATACCAGTCTGATGAATAAATACGGAACCAAAATTGTTGCCGGGGTTTCTCCGGGTAAGGAAGGCGAAACAGTTGAAGGAGTTCCGGTTTTTAACTCAGTAGAAAATGCGGTTCAAGCTACCGGAGCAAATACTTCCATCATTTTTGTTCCTGCAGCTTATGCAGCCGATGCTATTCTGGAAGCTTCTGAAGCCGGTATTGCTTTGGTAATCGCAATTAGCGAAGGTATTCCTGTTCAGGATATGATCCGGGTAACGCCGATCCTGAAACAAAACGGCACGCTTTTAATCGGTCCAAACTGCCCCGGACTAATCACTCCCGGACAATCGTTGGTGGGAATTTTGCCTGCTATGATTTTTAAGGAAGGAAATATCGGATTTATTTCGCGTAGCGGAACCTTAACCTACGAAGTTGTAAACCTACTTACCTTGAACAATTTCGGACAAACTACCTGTGTAGGAATTGGTGGCGATCCGGTTGCCGGACTTTATTTTATCGATTTGCTCGAAATGTTCGAAAACGATCCGGATACGATCGCTGTTGTTTTGATCGGCGAAATTGGTGGTGACGCTGAAGAACAGGCCGCTCAATTTATTGCCGAAAAAATGACCAAACCGGTTGTCGCATTCATTGCCGGACAAACAGCACCTCCCGGAAAACGCATGGGACATGCCGGCGCTATTATCTCAAGCGGATCGGGAACTGCCGAAGAAAAGATTGCCGCATTTAATCGGGCCGGAGTACCAGTAGCCAAAGAACCGTCTGAAATTCCGGAATTGCTCCGGAAAAAACTGGCAGGACTCAAAAAATGATCAGTATCCAGTCCCAGTCTACGAAAACAAAGTCATTGATAATCTGTTATTTCTAGTCATTTCTGGTCATTAGCATTGCGTCATTTTGAAGATAAAATGACAATTTAATGACAATAACTGACCAACCTAATGACAACTTGTTAACAGATAATCCAATTCATCAGATAAAAAAGGCAGCCTAATGGTTTGCCTTTTTTTCTTAATTTCGGGCATCTAATCAAAACGGCCATGTTGAAGAACCTCAAAATTGATTCTGAATCGGAAATACCCAAATACAAACAGGTTGTCGAATTGTTTATTTCGGATATTGAAGCCGGTATTTTTAAACATGGGCAGCGAATTCCTTCAATTAACGAAACCAGCGAAGAACTGCTTTTGTCGCGCGATACCGTTGAAAAAGCCTATGTATTCATGAAGAAAAAAGGCATTCTTTTGGCTGTCAGGGGAAAAGGCTATTATATCAATCAGATCAATGTCAGCAAGAAATTAAAAATATGCCTGATTTTCAACAAACTAAGCAATTACAAGCGAAGCATTTATTACTCTTTTGTCAAAACGATGGGTGCCAAAGCCAGCGTTGATGTATTTATTTACAACTACGATCTGGATGAATTTGAAGCGATTGTGAACAACAACCTCAACAATTACGACTATTTTGTAATCCTTCCGCACGTCAGGAACGAAAATGCCAACATTAGTGAGGTGATCAAAAAAATCCCGCGCGAAAAGGTCCTAATTGTCGACCGATTTCTGGAAGAATTGAAAGATTATCCGGTGGTTTATCAGGAGTACGACAAAGATATTCAATCGGCATTAACCTTTGGTCTGGATCTTCTCCGGAAATACAAACAACTAAATCTGGTTTTTCCACAGGCCGAATATTATCCTCCATACATTGTAAGAGGATTTCATATTTTTTGCCAGATCAATGGATTTTCTCACACCATCATCGACCGGATGGAAGATACAGAAATCAGGCAGGGCGAAGCTTACATCATTGTTTCTGATGATGATTTATATGCCTTTATCAAGCGCATCAAACAAAAAGGGTGGACGCTCGGAAAAGATTGCGGTGTGGTCGCCTACAACGAAAATCAGGTCAAAGAAATTTTGTGCGAAGGAATTACAACCATTTCAACCAGCCACGAAGCCATCGGGCAACTCGCCGCCCAAATGATACTAACCAAAAAATTCGAACGAATCAAAAGTCCGTTTCAGTTTATACAAAGGAATTCGCTGTAAAAGCGAAGCCTCATCCCCAGCCCTTCTCCAAAGGAGAAGGGAGTCAGGTAATCTTTAATCCGATAGGTTATCAAATTTATTAGCCATACATTTTCCAGATTTCAAAATAGGAAGCAACCGAATTTAGATTCTTTCTCCCCTCCCTTGGAGGGGTTGGGGGAGGCTATTAAAATCCCAGGACACCGCTAATTTCCTGCATGGCTGCCAACGATAGTTCTGCAAATTCATCAATCGGAATACCAATCAGTTCGCATTCCAGAATATTTTCGCGTTTTACAGAGGCGGCAAAGGCTTTTTCCTTCATGCGTTTGGTGATCAATTTAGTTTTTACAGACGCCAGCTTTTTATCGGGGTATACCATAGCAGTCGCCATTATCAAACCAGTGATTGTTTGATAATATTGACGCTTTTAACATGCTGATTTAAAAGTTTTAGGGCATTTTCACGTGAAATCATTAGAGTAGTTCTATTTTTGCAGCTGCAAAATAGTAAAAACAAAACAAAAACTGATGGCTCTCGAAATTGAACGAAAATTCTTAGTTGATACTACCAAATGGTCTCCAGTCGATCGGGGGACAAAACTCATTCAGGCCTATTTGGGGCTTGCACCCTACCCGACTGTTCGAGTCAGGATAGCAGGTGATAAAGCCTTTCTTACCATAAAAGGCCGATCGCAAACCATCTCCCGACCTGAATTTGAATATAATGTGCCGGTTGACGATGCACATGAAATGTTGAAACTAGCCATTTCGAATCCGGTTGAAAAAATTCGCTACGAGGTAATGTATGAAGGTTTTCTATGGGAGATTGATGTTTTTTCAGGAAAAAATAGTGGATTAGTCATGGCCGAAATCGAGTTGAAATCTGAAAATCAGGAATTTTCGCAGCCTGACTGGCTACTGGAAGAAGTTTCAGCCGATGGCAGATACTACAATTCTTATCTTTCGGGATGTCCTTTTACTGAATGGTGAAACAATGTGGCGTGATTTTTGAAATGCCAGACAACATCAACAATAAATAATCGTTTTACGATAGCCAATTAACCAATAATATATGCAGTTCAAAAAACTCTTTGCAGGATTTCTAATTTTAATTAGTCTTTCGGTGCTTTCAGAAACGAATCCTATAAACCGGAAAATAGAGAAAAAAAACCTACCAGTCGACTCCATCACAATCAGCATTGATTACCTCAAAAAACACATTCAGAGCCATCAGGATTGGCAGATAGACAATCCTGAAATATACCGCACATTAACCGGATTAATTCATTTTGCCCAAGACGAACGAATTGACAGTATTCTTTTAAAACTGGGAAAATTTCAACAAAATATTGATTTTAAATACATTAACAGAGCTCCTTCAAAGGTAAAAGATTCACTTAATCTTCACGGCTACCTTCCGTATCCAACCATTCAGGAGAAAATGAAAAAACTCGACCGTGCAATCTGGAATGGAGTGGATATGAGTACGATTCCACTTCCCGAGAATCTGTCACAAACAGCGGGCAATCGAATTTTACCAATACCTGAAGGTAATGAATCAGCGATTATCAGGCGAACTGGAATTGTATTGCCTGATAGTTTGGTGAATGTAAATGCCAATCCTGATTCACTTCCGAAAGTTCCCAATAATTTTAACCGCATCAGGAAGCGGCAGGAATTGCGAACCATGCTGCTTGAACAGGTCCGCCAGCAATACAATAACCGTTTGGGGCAAATAAACCTCGATTCGGCCATTGTCGCATTCCGAAAATATGCTGTCAGAGTATACTCAGATTCGCTGCAAAACCAGTTACGTGATTCGCTAAAAACACAAAACCAACAGATTTTGATTCATTATAACGATTCGATAGTTCGTTCGGTCAACGATTCGATAAATCAATTTGTACTGACGTTGCAACGATACGCACAAAACGACTCCATCCCAATAAGGATACACACTCTGACTGGTATGCCAACTCAAGTTTGGTTACGAAATAACAAGCACTCTATAAACAGGATGTACATCAAAAATGAGCAAAACGATTCCCTTGGCATTCAACTAATGAACCTTGATAAATATGCGCTGGGAATTGCTATTGAAGACAATGTAACCTTCAACCGGATTGCTCAGCAGAAAGGTCGAAAATTTGAGTTCGAGAAAATGAAACCAGATCAGAAATTAAATACCGTACAAAAGAAATACAATGTAATTGCACCGTGGGATTATGGTGGAAACGGGAACCTCGGATTTGCCCAAACCTACCTGAGTAACTGGAAAGCAGGGGGAAAATCTTCTATTTCATTCCTGATGGTTCTGAAAGGATATGCCAATTATTCTGACAGTAAAATCAAATGGGAAAACTATGGCGAAATCAGGAATGGATGGATCAGACAGGGAGATGATATTGATCAGACTCAAAAAAATGACGATAAATTTGAATTGATAACACGGCTTGGCTTAATTGCTTACAAAAAATGGTATTACAGTGCCGAAGTCGATTTTCTGACTCAGTTTTTCAATGGGTATAACTATCCCGACAAAACGGTCTTGATTTCATCCTTCATGTCTCCGGCCAAAACAATGTTCAAGCTTGGATTTGATTATAAACCAAATAAAAACTTCTCATTGTTCCTTTCTCCCTTTACTGCCAAGTATATTTTTGTGCGAGATACAGCCCGTGTCGACCAGACCAATTACGGAGTTCCGGCCGATAGCCGAAGCTTTTGGGATCCTGGGTTGAATGCCGATCTCAGATATAAAATAAACCTCACTCCAACAATTACCTACGAGACCAAATATAAGATGTTCATCAATTACCATAGTCCGTTTAAGAAATTTGACGTAAACTGGGAAAATACAGTATTTGCGCAACTCACTGACCGGATCAACATGACCTTCATGTTGTATTTACTGTACGATGATAATGTGACCTTCCCCACTGGAAAAATGGATTCAGGAGGAAAAGAAATTTACAAAGCAAAATTGCAAACCAAGGAATTGATGACTGTCGGGTTTTCGTACAAAATAAACAAGCACGTTTATTCGCGAAAGAAGTTGAATTAAGAATGACTGCCAATGACTTATTAAATTTATCTTTGACAAAAATGATTTAACATTTGAATTGAATATTACACCAATAGAAAAGATGAAAACATACAAAAAATATTTCAAGATAACCGCTTTACCTGCTGATGTTTACAATGCATTAACCAACAAAAAAATGCTTGAAATCTGGACAGGAGAAGATGCCGAAATGGAGCCCATTGCCGGTACCGAATTCTCGCTTTGGGAAGAAAGCATCAATGGCTTGAACCTTGAATTTGAACAAGATCACAAAATTGTTCAGGAATGGTATTTTGGAGAAGAGGACGACGATAAAAAGTCGATTGTGACTATTAAATTGCATCCAGACAAGAAAGGAACCATCATGGAAGTAGTGCAAACCAATATTCCGGAAGATGCCTTCCGTAATATCGCTGAAGGCTGGGAAGAAGACTATTTCAAAGGACTGAACGAGTTATTTGAGGAGTAAAAGATCAGGAAGAGAAAATTTGTTATTTGGCTGACAATTCCTGATTTCCAGTATTGGCGATGTATTTCTTTTCGGAACAGGAAAACAAAATGAAAATGGGTGTACGACATTTTTCCCTTTTTGTACCTAACCTTGATTTTTGATCAGGATAGTTTGTGGTTTATAATTTTTCCCACTCACCCCCAAGCCCCGCAAGCAGGGCTTTTCCCCTCTCTACGAGTAGAAGGGGCGAGGTA
>JBBQMW010000115.1:0-12271 GCA_038329265.1 Bacteroidales bacterium
CATTTGATTTCCAGAGAGATTTGGATCGCTTGAAATAAATGAATAAGGCGTTTGCTTTCCGTTCAAGGTAAATTCGTTGACGAAATAGCTAAAAATAGTTTGCGATCCGGAAACCTGTTTCAGGCTAAACAGCTCAACAGCTGGTTCAACGAACACCCGATCCGAAATCAGTTCGGTGTAATTCAACGCCTGATTTTCCCTGATTTTCAGGTTCACATCATCCAGCGTCCAGCTTGTGCTCAGTTTCTGAGCCAGTTCTTCTCCGGAAACCCCTTCGGCAACCAATAATACATTGGCTTTTTCCTGAAGTCCCATCTGTTCGTTCAACCATTGCAAATTCAGGAAAACATTGCGTGGCGAGGATTGTATATTTTGCAGGTTGAAATTTCCCAATTCATCCGATTTCAGGATTCGTGCCACCGAAACCCGGAACGAAACGGTTGCTTCCTTCTCGGAAACAAAAGGCGTATTGGCCGGAAATGTATTCAGTTTATTCAATCGCAGTAATAATTCATCGCCCACTTTCAGTCCGGAAAGCGAAGCCAGGTTTTCGTTGATCGCCACTTCATTGTTATTCAGTTGAAACACCTCTGGATAATTGGCAAAATTGCCAATCGTCGCATCAACACCCCAAACTGCCAATTGATTGATTCGAAGGTCGCCAACATCAATCACTCCAAAGCCATTGGCGCGAAGCAAAGCAGCGGTTTCGGTGCCGGTTTTTTCGGCCAATTCTGTAGCCAATTGCTGACGAAACAAACGTTCGCCAGCCGTAATCACCTGCGAGGTTTTGCCCAGCCGTTGCACGGTAATTTGCTGCAAACTGTATTTCACTGAATCACCGATAATGAGCGCCCCAACCAGAATAGCCGTGCTCAGGGCAATTCCGAGGATGATCGTCAGATTCAGCTTCCGATAGTGCCAGGCCGATTTCAGTATGAGTTTATAAAGCGACATATTTTAAGTTTTTACCACGAAGAACACGAAGTGGTCACAAAGAACACAAAATTATTCTTGGCGCTCTTTGTGTTTTTACTTCGTGTACTTTGTGGTTCAATATCAAACAATCATTTCATGCAATTTTAGCACGGTTTTCCAGTTTCGGGTGGTGGCCGAAACCTTCAGCTTCTTTTCGAAAAAATCGTTGGTGATTTTTGTCCGACCATAACCGTTTTCACAAAACACAAATACATCTTTCCCGATGATTTCATATCGATCGGGTAAATACTGAAACAATTTAATTTTCTCCAATAATTCAGGCGAAGGAAATTCCTTCATACAAGTGAGGTGCTGACGGTCGATATCCACATCCTTTTCTTTCCGGAATGGATTGTTGGCAATCGATTCAGTCCATTCTTCGGCTGTCCGGACAATCACCGAAACATCGAAACCAAAGGTTTCAGTAATTGCCAGCTGAATTTTGGTTTCCAGAACGAATACATCGGTTTCACCGGAATCAAAAACAACATTTCCGGTCTGAATGTAAGTTTCAACCTTCGAAAAGTCCAGCTTTTCAAACAACACTCTCAGATCCTTCATCAGAATTTTGCGCTTTCCACCCACATTAATTCCGCGAAGTATGGCGATGTTTTTGGTCATCAGGTAATTTTATTGGATTTCACCGTTCAGGATTACTGTTTCGATCAGGTTTGATCCAAACGAATAGGGGATTACAGCGTAACTCGAAATTTCCTTGGTGATAAACAGGTTAGCCACTTTCCCAATGGCAATACTGCCATAGTTTTCGCTGATTCCCATGGCATAGGCCGAGTTGATGGTCGTAGCATGAATGGTTTCCTCGGGAGTCATTCCATATTTCAGGCAACCCAACGACTGAATGAAATTCATGTTTCCGGAAGGTGACGAACCGGGATTGTAGTCGGAAGCCAAAGCGACCGGTAACCCAGCATCAATCATTTTGCGAACGGGCGCCAGTTTCAGATTCAGGAAAAATGAAGCACCCGGCAATACGGTAGGCATGGTTTCACTTCCCAGTAATGCAGAGATTTCCTCTTCTCCAACAAATTCGAGGTGATCGGCCGAAAGTGCATTGTATTTCACTCCTACCTGCACTCCACCTGAATTAGCCAGTTCGTTAGCGTGTACTTTTCCCTTCATTTCGTGTTTGATTCCTGCCATCAGGATACGTTCGGTTTCTTCCATGGTAAAAAATCCGCGGTCGCAAAAAACATCCACATAATCGGCCAGCTCATCGGCAGCAATTTGAGGAAGCATCTCATTGATAAGTAAATCCACGTATTCATTTCGTCTTTTCCGGTATTCCAGCGGGAAAGCATGTGCCAGAAAAGTAGATTTAATGAGCAGCGGCGAGTTCTGTTTCATGCGGCGGATGACCCGCAACATCTTCAATTCCGATTCGGTGGTCAATCCATAACCGCTTTTGATTTCGACAGCTCCGGTTCCCATTCGAGCGATTTCATCAAGTCTTGCCATCGCTTGTTCCAGCAAATCATCCTCCGACATTTCGTGCAAACGGTTGGCCGAATTCAGGATTCCACCACCATTTTTGGCAATTTCTTCGTAGGTCAGGCCTTTAATGCGGTCAACAAATTCCATCTCGCGGGTGGCGGCAAAAACCAAATGTGTATGCGAATCGCAGTAGCTCGGAAAAACCATTTTGCCTGAACAATCGATTTCCATGATCAGATCATCTCCTTCGAAATCGTTTAAACCGAGCTTTTCCATCGGACCAAAATCTTCAATCAATTCATCCTGAATAACCAGAAACGCATTTTTAATGGTCTGGATTTCAGCCATTGACTTCCCTACCACCCATAAACGGTGTTGCGGGTCAACCTGAACCAGTTCCTTGATATTCTGAAGAATGAGTCTCATAGTTTAATGTATATCAAATTGTTGTGCCATTTTTATACCTCTACGGAAGTATAACAATCTCAACAACATTTCTGATCACAATGTACAGAAAGTCTTTTATGGATTTTTATGCAATTGATCATGAATCGAATTGTTTTTGTAATCAATCTGAGTTCTATTGAAATTAGGATAGCAGTTATTCCTTTATAAATTTTCTGATCGAATAACCAGATTGGGTTGAACAACGAATAAAATATATTCCGGAAGACAAAGCTGATATATTGCACTCCATCTTATTTTGATTGGCGGGTCGTTTAAAACTAGTCACTTTACAACCAGTTAGATCCAGAATTTCAACTATGGAAGCAGTCTCTATTTCAGAAAAATTCTCCAGAATTAGAAAATCTTGTGCTGGATTCGGGTAAATATTCAACTCACTGTTTTGATTGGTAAGTTCGATACCAGTTAACGAAACCGTAAAATTCCAGACCTCTTTGTTAAATAATATAATAGATGGATTGTCATAGTAATCCAGGAAGGTCGACTGATCTGTTTCGATGTAGTACCTTGATCCTGCTTTTAGCTGAGTTTTATTGTCAAAAGTGAGCGTATTTGTTCCCTTCCCTGTGATTGTCGAATTATTAATAGTTTCAACCAACTGTCCGGAAATATAATCTTTGATCCGAATAGTCTTATCAAAATTAAAATAGATTGGCTCGGTGAAAGTCATTGAAAAAGTGTTGATTTTTTTCGCGTCAGCAGAGTTGTTAGCAGGCGTCAAAGCAAGAGTTTCAGGATTCACATTATCCTTTAAAGCGATTGCCACTGTACCTTTCAATCGTATATCTCTGGAAGATGCCCCAACCTGAATATCAAAATTACCGGCATCGTAACCAAAAGCTTTTTTGTTGGTTTTGTAATACGAAAATGATGCACTGTCCAACTTCATGGTAACTGTCTTTGTTTCACCGCTATTCAGGAAGACTTTTGAAAATCCTTTTAACTCTTTTAACGGACGAATAACTTTTGAAACCTGTTGCCCGATATACAATTGAGCAACTTCAGCACCGGCCATTCCTCCGGTATTGGAAATATCGAAACTTACGTGAACTGTATTCGGCTCATCGGTGGCATCCGGAGTTATCTGAAGATTACTGTAGCTAAAGCTGGTGTACGACAAGCCAAATCCGAACGGGAACATTGGTTCAACACCTTTGGCATCATAGTAGCGGTAGCCAACCAATAATCCTTCGGAATAGGTGACCCGTTTATTATTGACAGGATCGTAATAGCTTTTAAAAACAGGATTATCTTCCCATTTCTTTTCGAAAGAAGCGGGTAATTTTCCGGAAGGATTAGTCACTCCGAATAAAATTTCACCAATTGCTGTTCCACCCTCCTGACCGGGATACCAGGCGTGAATCAATGCAGCAGCACGTTCGATCCAGGAAGCTGTTGCAACATTTCCACCGGCATTCAGAATTACAATGGTATTCGGATTTACTCTGGAAATCGCATTAATTAAACTATCCTGATAGTTCTGCATCTCAAAAGGTCGGTCAAAACCTTCTCCCTCTGAATTACTGTCAAATCCAACGCAAACAATAGCTACATCAGCATTCTTTGCAGCGGTAATGGCTGGAGAATCACTAAAGCCGAGCAATTTATAACCCATCTTCATTTCGGCATCGCCAGCTGACTCATAATATTCAAGTTTCACGTTGTAAATCACATCCTGTGTCAGATGAATGCTGGCCTGTTTGGTGGTTGCTGCCTGATCGTTCCATTGGTTTATTAGTTGTGTGTCATTTATCCAGAGCCTTGAACCATCGTCGCTTCGGTCATAAAATGTATAATCACCGGATACCGGAACCTTGATGATACCGGTCCAGCGAACTGAAAAATTATCAGCAGAAATGCCGGTCACTGAAGGACCATTGGCTCCCCATGTAAAATTAATCTGCTTGTCAACCTGAACCTTTGTTGCAGTTCCGGACAAAGTTTTGTTGGCAAAATAAGAGGCAGTCAATCCTTTAGTCGCCAAGGTACTATTGGTATAAAATAAGGAATGCGCATAAGAACTTGCGTCATCACTAAAACCGGGATCATAAGTTATGGTAATATTGTTTCCTGCAACATCAGTAATTCCTTTAAGAATACTCACTGAATGAAAAGGATTGGTGTATGAACTTCCTCCACCGGCAACGTAGGTATTGGCATTCTGACCAATCACAGCAATTGATTTTATTGCAGATTTATCTAAAGGAAGAATTGAATTTTTATTCTTCAACAGAACAATTCCTCCTCTGGCCAAATCGAGTGCCACCTTTGCATTTGGAATATAATCTCTTGAAATACTGGATATTGTTTGCGACCTGTCGAAAAAGCCAAACTGAAAGAGTATCCTGAGAATCCTGCGAACTTTATCGTCAATGACCGATTGTGGAATCGTTCCGTTCGAAATAAACGGAGAAAGTACTGAGCTATTCATGTATGCTCCTGAAGGCATTTCCAGATCCAAACCGGCCAATGCTGCTTCTTTCCCATGGTGTGTTGCACCCCAGTCGGACATTACAAACCCGTCAAATTTCCAATCATCCTTTAAAATATCGGTCAATAATTGATGATTTTCTGACGCCCAGATCCCATTGATTAAATTATAGGAACACATTACGCTGCCCACTTTTGCCTCTACAACTGATGCTTTAAATGCCGGTAAGTAGATTTCCTCCAGAGTTTGTTCATCCATGTCCGAACTCACATAATTGCGGTCCCACTCCTGATTGTTGGCAGCAAAATGCTTGGCGGTAGCCACAACTCCTTCTTTTTGGACACCTTTAATATAACCTACAGCCATTCGCGCTGATAAATATGGATCTTCTCCAAAATATTCGAAATTCCTCCCACACATGGGTGCGCGGTAAATATTCAGCCCCGGCCCAAGCAAAATATGAACACCACGACTTCGGGCATCTTTGCCAAGTGCATGACCCAATCGGCTAACCAAAGTAGTGTCCCAGGTTGCAGAAGTAAGAATTCCGGCAGGATAGGCAGTTGTTTGTCCATCGTTTCTGGTGCCAACTGGTCCATCGGACATTTTAATTGCAGGAATTTTTAAACGGGAAATGGCCTCGATGTAAAAACCATTATAACCACCAATGTAGCTAAGCTTTTCCTGTGCTGTCATTCGGGGTAATAAGTCATTCACACGATCTTCAACAGTTGCCTTGGGATCAAGGTACACCTGAGCATTCAGAAAAGTAATGCGTGTTACCATTAGAATGACAATGAATCCTGTTTTCAAGATATTTTTCATGATGGGATGTTTTGTTGGTTTAATATCCTTCGAAGGTAGGTATGATAATTCTTTAATGAGGCAAAATTTAACCATCAATTCAAAATGTCATCAAATTTTAATAAAAACTATAACTCAGTAACGCTGAAAACAATGAGTTTTTTTATTCATTTGATCATGATATATAAAATGAAGTGAATTGAAAGATTATCAGCAAGTCAATTTTCCAGAATCAGCACAAACCCAATAAATAAACTCAAACCCATCAAAAAGAATCAAATCAAAATCAGCTTATGACTTTGTTGATTTTAAGTTAATTAATGGTAGTATTTCTTAAAAAAACATAATTCAACCAATTGCAGGCTTATATTTGTGCTTTAGTAAAACTTTTCATGTATATTCACGTTAGTGCCTTTATTACCAGTCCTCAATTTTAGAAAGTAAATAACATTAAGAACCAGAAAATAATGATTACAATAACTGAAAGGAAAAACAAGATGTTCGAAAAAAAACAGCATGAATTTAAAACTCCGGATTTGACTAAAATGCAAGAAGTCATTATCGATGTAAAAACCAGAATTTACATTCCAGTTGGTGCCGATCCTAAAGAAGCCAAGAGTCGCTATCATTCAAGACTTGAAAGCAAGAAGCTTTAATATTTCTTCCTTACGACGTACTTTTCAAAAATGCAATCCCCCCGGATTGCATTTTTGTTTTTATTTGACCCTGCATTTCCCTTTTCGATATACTTTTTCAAGCTATATTAGCAACCGAAAACTATGCTTATGTCGTTAATTTCTCCTGAAAATCATTTGGTACTTTTTGCTGTAATTGTTGGTGCAGCTGCGATTGGAATCTGGTCGGAACATAAAAAATGGCTTGGTCAGGTCTCCGGCATTCTGGTTACCATGATTTTGATGTCCATTTTATCCATGTCGGGAGTGGTTCCTGTGGCTTCAAACCCAAAACTGAAGGTTGACGTTTATGAATTGATTTTCAGCTATTTCATTCCTTTGTCTATTCCTCTCATGCTCATGGGTTCGAACATTACCCGTATCATTCGTGAAGGTGGAAAATTGCTTGTTGCTTTTCTGGTCGGCGCATTGGGCGTGATATTGGGAAGCTTTCTGGCATTTTATTGCATCGATCTTGGTCCGGATTCAGGAAATGCAGCCGGAGTAATTTCAGCAACCCTGATTGGAGGTAGCATGAATTTTATTGCAACCGGCGAAATCATGAATTTCAGCACGCATCCACTCTTTTCGGCAACAATCGCAGTCGACAATTTTGCTGCGAATGCCTATGTTTTATTAATGTTTGCAGTTCCTTCCATGACATTTCTGGCTCGCTTTTTTGTAAAGCCAAAAATTGAAAATACCGAAGCCATTGAAAAGAGCCCAAATGAAGAAACCTACCCGATTACTATGGAGCGGATTGCCATCTCATTGTTGATTGCCGCTGTGGTGGCCAGAGCTGGCAGTTTGCTTTCTGATCTTATCCAGAAAGTATATGCCACCCGAATGAGCATGAGTATATTGATGATCACCCTACTTGCAGTATTATTAGCCAACCTTTTTCCAAAAAGACTAAAGAAATTGGAAGACACAGCATTTGCCCTCGGATTATGGATGATGTACGTTTTTCTGGCGGCCATTGGCGCTTCAACCAATCTGGCAGATATGTTGCATGTTGGACCGGCGGTACTTGGGTTTTACCTGATTATCATGTTCTTTCATTTTATATTCCTGGTTTCGCTGTCCCGACTTTTCAAGTTCGATGTGTATGAAGTCATTATTTCGTCGGCAGCCAACATTATGGGGCCATCGGTTGCTGCGCCTATGGCAGCTTCACTTGGGCAGAAGAAGTTGATCACTCCCGGAATATTGATCGGGATACTCGGTTATGTGATCGGAACATTTATTGGAGTAACAATTGCAATGACATTAAGCTGATTGTTTCCAATTACAACAAAACAACAATCGGACTTTGCCGCGAAGACTCATTGCGGTATTTAACTTTGGGGTAACCAACCAGTAATGATGCATAAACCTGATGATTGACAGGCACTTTAAACTGTGCATTCAATTTACTCCTTTTCTCCATCGCTTTCACAATAAACCCGTTGAAACAGGTTCCCAAACCAATAGTATTGGCGTAAATTGAGGTATAGGTTGCCCAGATATTGGCATCAGCTTCAGCCATTCCGGTTCTCGAAACTTCGCCATGAAACAGCAATATTGCCGGAGCATGGTGGCAAATCTGCGAATCGTTTGTATTCTGACGTTCTATAAACGTGTCTTTGTAACGTTTGAGCTTTTTAATATTCATTGAAGGAGCAAAAATTCGGATAAACGGACTTATCCATGGTGAGCATACCAGACTAAATAAGCGAATCAAAGCTTCAGCGGTTAAATCATTCAGGAGTTTGACTTTTTCTTTCGAGCGAACAATGGAAATCTGTATTGGGCGGGCATTGCTGGCCGATGGATAGTGTTTCATGTTATCAACCAACTGAAGCAAAACCGCATCGGGAACGTCTTTCTGTAAAAAACTTCGGCATGATCGTATTCCTGAAGTTAAATTTCTGAAATCTTTCGGAGTAACTGCATGAGGCTGAAGCAGAAAAACATCACCAAAATCGGGTCGGACAGCCATTTCGGGACAAATAGCCACACAATGTCCGCAATGAATGCAGGCATCGGAAATTTCGCCGGTTTCGATGGTAATGGCATTCGAAGGACAATCCTTCTCGCACTTTAAACAGCGGGTACATTTTTCGAGTTGAATAAAAGGCATAACAGATGTATTTTCTGAAACTCAAAAGTACATTAAGTTATTAGAATAAAAAGATATCACATTTCCAAAAGAGAAATTCTAAACTCAACCCGTCGCATCTTCGATGCTTTGCCCCTCGCTTCACAAACAACTCTTTATACACAAGTCAATGGAAGAATGTTTTCCCGGCCTGAAAGGCCAAAATATATTAGCCCAGGGTATAGTTTCGGGAGGAACGATCCGAAACGCCGCACTGGGTAAAGGATGCAGAAAAAAAAACCGGCAGGGAGAATGCGATGTACAAATCAAATATCTCTTTTCGGACGGGATTGCAAAACATCATTTCCGGGAAACAGAATGTCATCTCTAATGTCTGAAAAAAGAAATTCTCTTTTATGACCGTTATCGCGCAGACAATTTTTCGATTCGCGTTCCAACCCAGGGCGACACTCCTTCGTCGTTTGCCCTGGGCTAGATTATATTGGCCTTTCAGGCCATTTTGTTTCCGTTGTCAATCATTGCAATCATAAAAGATGTATATATAGGATAGCTTCAATTAGAAAGGTGGGGGTGAATGAAGAAAAACACTCCTACGATTTCCCGAATAGTAACCCAAAACTGCTGTTTACTAAGTCGCCCATTCAACTAAAAATTTGTTTGATGTCCTTTGCTTTTGAACTATAAATTACATAAGCTCCCTACCCTATTATTTTCCCTCCGGATATTGAATACTCCGTTTCAGAGCGCCGATTTCGTCGGTTAATATTTTCAATTGCAGCACTACCTGGTTGTCTGTTAACTGATGTTCAGCCACTTCCCTACTGATGTAATGCACAAATTTCCAGATTTCACGAATTTCGGTAGCTGCCAGTTCGTAAGGCTGATAGACAGTATTGAGTGAAATCAATTGAAAACAGCCACGTTCGGCCAGTTCATTTTTCAGTTGTTTAAAAACCAGTCCTTCGTTCAAAGTCAGCACCACGTATAATTCTCCGGATTTGATTTCATTCCAGTCGTGAACAAATTCTCCGGTAATCCAGGCGCCATCCGGAATGGGTAGCATCGAATCGCCACTGATCTGAAAAGTCCGGTATTTGCGTTCTGATGATAAAAACGGAAGCTGAAAAACCGGAAGTTCCGAAATATACTCCGGATCGGCAAACCCATTGGTGTAGCCAGCCTTGGCTTTTTCCGAAACCAGTTCGATGTTGTCGCGATTTCGCCGGTCGACTGTGGTTGCCATCACGCGCAGGTTGCTGCCTTTCAGGAACACATCCTGACCATGTTCCAGTTCGTAGAGCTGGCTTTCGCGCAATTTAGCCAGATCGACCCGCAATAGCGTATCAATGGCCACATGAAAATAGTCCGACAAAATAACCAGTGACTGCACGCTTGGTCCTGAAATTCCATTCTCGTAATTATTCAGGGTCGACCGCTTGACATCCAACGCAACAGCAAGCTGATCCTGTGTCAGTTTTTTGCGGGTTCGCAAAAATTTAATGTTTGAATCGAAATACATATTTGGTGGTTTGATTTTAATGATTAAATTACAATCAGCAATAATGATTATATTTTAATCAAATATAGATGATTGAAACTGAAAAACAAAAAAATGAACGGGATTTTTTAAATGTTGACGGTTGATATCATACCACAGGGTTAATTCGCCAAATGACGGATTTTCGCCCTACGCTATTACAGGTCGTCCCTTCAGGACTTTTAAGGGGCAAAGCCCCGCTCTGTAAAAGCACAAGATGAAGTGAAACGAAATCCTGTGTCCTATGAATGAAAAAAAAAAAATAACACCATGAACTTACAAAACAACACCATCGTTCACCTCGATCTCGACACCTTTTTTGTGTCGGTTGAGCGACTGATGAATTCAGATCTAATGGGCAAACCGGTAATTATTGGCGGCCTTTCCGACCGTGGTGTGGTGGCCAGTTGCAGCTACGAAGCACGCCGGTTTGGCGTTCATTCGGCCATGCCCATGCGAATGGCACTCAATCTTTGCCGCGATGCCACTGTAATTCGCGGCGACATGGACCAGTACACCAAATATTCGCGGCTGGTAACCGATGTAATTGCCGATAGCGCCCCGGTGTACGAAAAAGCCTCAATCGACGAGCATTACATCGACATTTCAGGGATGGACCGTTTTATCGGTTCGTACAAATGGACGCACGAGTTGCGCAACCGCATCATCAGCGAAACCGGACTGCCCATCTCGTTTGGATTGTCGGTGAATAAAACCGTGTCAAAAATTGCCACCGGCGAGGCCAAGCCCAACGGCGAGAAAGAGGTACCGCGCGATTTGGTACAGCCGTTCCTGAATCCGCTTTCGATCAAAAAAATCCCCGGAGTGGGCGATAAAACCTACCATTTGCTGCGTTCGATGGGCGTGATCACGATTCAAACGCTGAGTGCCATTCCTCCTGAAATGATGCAAAGTGTGATGGGAAAATCGGGAATTGACATCTGGCGAAAGGCGAATGGCATTGACTTTACTCCGGTAGTCTCTTATTCGGAAGAAAAATCAATCAGCACCGAGCGTACATTTGAAACGGATACCATTGATATTCAGATGCTCGAGCGTTTACTGATTCACATGGTTGAAAAGATTGCCTTCAAAATGCGCAAAAAGCAAAAGCTGGCATCGGTGGTGACGGTAAAAATCCGCTATGCCAACTACGACACGCACACGCTGCAAAAGAAAATTGCCTACACCTCGTTTGACCATACCCTGATGGACACTGCGCTTGACCTGTTCAGGCGATTGTACGAACGACGCATGCTCATCCGGCTGATTGGCGTCAAACTGGGCGGACTGATTGGCGGCGTGCAGCAACTCGATTTGTTCGACAACAACGAGAAAATAATCAAACTCTACCTTTCGATGGACAAAATAAGGCTTCGGTATGGCGCCGGAGCTATCCACCGCGCTTCGGGAGTGGAGAAGAGCGACAAGGTTAAATGGGCTAAAGCCCCAACAGAATAAAGAACTTCATGTCCGTTGGCAGAAGCCAGACTGACTGTCCCGATTTTTATCGGGAGCAAAAGATATCCTGCAATAATCATCGGAGCAGTATCCTTCTATGTAGTAATCCAACTTTTCGGAACATTATTTTTTGATTCATATTTTGATTTAATTTTCAAATAGTTTATTCATAGTCCATTATCTTTGTTTTAGTAAAGAGGAAGAGGACACAGGCTCTGCTGGGGAGAAACCTGCGAGCAATACTCTTTACGGATACACTGTATAGGGGAAGGTTTTCGGACCTTCCTTTTACTTATACAGGAATCCAAATATGGCTTAAGAAAACCCAATGTATGAGTTTTAGCCTTTTCTGTTGTAATTTTCAAGAT